>JBKJNA010000029.1:0-11845 GCA_046596195.1 Acidimicrobiales bacterium
CACCGGCCATGAGACCACGGCCATCCTGGCCTACGCGGCCAAGTTCGCCTCGGCGTTGTACGGCCCGTTCCGCGACGCCGTTCAGGTCGAGATCGCCGGCGGCGGAGATCGCAAGGGCTACCAGCAGGACATTCGCAACGGACGTGAAGCCATCAGCGAGGTGCTGGCCGACATCGCCGAGGGCGCTGACATGGTCATGGTGAAGCCCGCCCTCGCCTACCTCGACGTGATCGCCGCCGTGCGGGCGGCGGTCGACGTGCCGGTGGCCGCGTATTCGGTGAGCGGCGAGTACGCCATGCTCAAGGCGGCGGCCGAGCGGGGCTGGATCGACGGGGCCGCCACCGCCCTGGAGCTGACCCAGGCCGTCAAGCGGGCCGGCGCCGACGTGATCCTCACCTACCTGGCGCGGGAGCTGGCCGAGGCACTGCATGGCTGACCCCGACGGGCGCAGCAACGAGCAGGGCGGCGAACGCAGCAACGAGCAGTTGTACAAGCGGGCGTGCGAGGTCACCCCCGGCGGGGTGAGCTCGCCGGTGCGATCGTTCCGCTCGGTGGGTGCCACGCCCTACTTCGTGGCCCGCGCCGAGGGCGCCCACGTCTGGGACGTGGAGGGGCGGCGCTACCTCGACTATGTCCAGTCCTACGGGGCCTCGATCCTGGGCCACGCCCACCCCGCCGTCGTCGAGGCGATCCGGAAGGCGGCCGGCGACGGCACCAGCTATGGCGCCCCCACCGAGCGCGAGGTCCTGCTGGCCGAGGCCATCTCCGAGCGGGTTCCGGGCTGCGACCTGGTGCGCCTGGTGTCGAGCGGCACCGAGGCGGCCATGAGCGCGGTGCGGGTCGCCCGCGGCTTCACCGGACGGGACCGGGTGGTGATGTTCGCAGGCTGCTACCACGGCCATAGCGACGCCCTGCTGGCCGCCGGCGGGAGCGGTGTGGCCACCCTGGGTCTGCCCGCATCGGCCGGCGTGCCCGCCGGCGCGGTGGCCGACACGGTCGTCGTTCCCTACAACCAGGTTCCCGAGGTCGGCGACGACGTGGCCTGCGTGCTGGTCGAGCCGGTGGCCGCCAACATGGGCCTGGTCCCGCCCGTTCCCGGGTTCCTCGAGGGACTGCGGACGGCGTGCGACGCGGCGGGCGCCCTCCTGGTGTTCGACGAGGTCATCACCGGTTTCCGCCTGGGCAGCGGCGGCGCCCAGGGCGTCTATGGCGTGCGCCCCGACCTGTCGGTGTTCGGCAAGGTGATTGGCGGTGGCCTGCCCCTCGCCGCCTTCGGCGGGCGCCGCGACGTGATGGAGGTGCTCGCCCCCGTCGGCCCCGTGTACCAGGCGGGCACCCTGTCGGGGAACCCGCTGGCCACCGCCGCCGGCCTGGCCGTGCTCGATCTGCTCGACGACGCCGCCTACACGATGCTGGCCGGCCGGGCCGCCGAGCTCGGCCCCGCCCTGGCCGGGGTCATCGAAGAGGCCGGGTTCGCGGTGCAGGTCCCCGTGGCCGGCCCCCTCCTCGGCCTGTTCTTCGCCGCTGCGCCGGTCACCGACTACGACCAGGCCAAGGCGTCGTGCGAATCGGGCCTGTACGCCGCCTTCTTCCGGGCCCTGCTGGAGCGGGGCGTGGCGCTGGCCCCCGGTCCGTACGAGGCCATCTTCCCGAGCTTGGCCCACACCCATGCCGACATCGAGCACACGGTCGACCAGGCCCGTGCGGCGATCGCCTCGGTGCCGGCGCCCACCTAGCAGGCCCTAGTCTCGGGGCCATGAGCTCCGACCTCCACGATCGCATCCTCGACGCCGCCGTGGCGTCGGTCCGGGCGGGCCGCCCGCTGGCGGACGTGCTCGCCGAGGTGGTCGCCCTGGCTGCGGCCGAGGTTCCGTCGCCCGCCTGGGAGGCCATCGCGGCGGTCGACACCGAGGCCGACGTTTCCAAGGCGGTGCCCTGGTTCGTCCGCCAGTTCGAGGAGCGCCGGCCGGCCGACGACCTGGCCGGCATCTTGTTCGGGATGTACGTGGTGCGGGGCAACAGCCCCGGCCGCACCGAGGCGGCCACCGCCCTGAGCGGCGGGCCGGGATTCCCCGACGCCGGGTGGCTCGCCGGCCAGACCTGGGAGACGCCCGGCTACGTGCCGGCCGTGGGCCTGCGGTCCCTCCTGCCCCTGGCCGCCGGCGAGGAGCCCGACGTCCGTGCCGTCGTGGCCGGTCCCGTTGTCTTCGCCTACACCCTCGCCCTCGTGGCCGACGTGGTGGACGGCGCAGCCGCCGTACTGGCCGACCGCCCGCCCCTCGGTGTGGTTGTCGGCGTCCCCGACGGCGAGGCGGTCGTCCTCGGCACGGTCGGGGCCGGGGGCCTCGACCGGTCCTCTGCCGCCCGGGTGGCGCCGGCCGACGCCGACGTCCCGTCTTCATAGGCCACGTCGGCGGCTCAGGTGTCGGGCTGTTCCGGTAGGCCCTCGTTGAAGGCCCGGTACGTCTCGTAGATGTCCTTGCAGATCCCGCACATCGCCAGCTTGGCGGGATCGCGTTGGGGCACGAACACCGTGCCGCACAGGGCTTCGACCGGCGTGCCGTAGATCCGGGCCTCCACGACCCGGGCGACGGCGTCGCCGCCGTCGCTCTTCACGATGTGGGCCGCCTTCGGCTCCCCGGTCCGTACCTCTTCGTCGGGGCGGGTGTCGACGAACTCGCCGACGCCGGTGCTCAACGGTGTGGCCATGCCTGCATGCTAAAGGACGAGGGCCGCAGTCCCCGGCGGTGGACGTCGAGGAGGTGGTCCACGACCACGTCGAGGCCGCTCACCGGGTAGTTGGGGATGGAGATGGCCAGCGAGGTGATGCCGTGCACCACGGTCCACAGGCCGGTGGCCACGAGGATCGGGTCGAGAGCCTCGACGGCGCCTGCCTCGATCGCCCGCACCACGTTGTCGACCAGGGCGGTGAAACCCGACGCCGCCTTGAGATCCTCGTCGGGTGGCTCGTCGCAGGCGACCTCCCGCCTCGACATGAACAGGATGCGGTACTGCTCAGGGTGTTCGAGGCCGAAGTCCACGTAGGCCCGACCGCGGAGGCGCAGCTGCTCGGCCGGGTCGTCCGTGCCCCCTACCGCTTCCTCGATGTTCTGCTCGAGGGACGCGAAATGACGGCCGCACACCGCCTTGATCAGCTCCGCCTTGTCGGCGAAGTGGAGGTAGATCGACGGAGGGGTGACCCCGACAGCCTTGGCCACCGACCGGATGTTGACAGCCTCGTGGTCGCCCGTCTCGAGGAGCAGGTGCGACGTGGCGTCGAGGATTTCCTCCCGCAGGCGTTCGCCCTCGCCCTTGCGGGCACGCCGGCGCCGCGACGGCTCCGTCGTCTTCATCGCGGGGTCATACCGGCATCCGTGCCGGTTGCGCTCGTTGCACCGGCGCCGCGCTGCTGGGCAGGCCGCCTCTCTCTGCCGGCCCGAACCGAAGGCTGAAAGCTAACAGTGGTAAGTTTGCATGTGGTCCGGGATGTGTCAAGCGGCGGGTTGCCGGCCGGCGCGCAGCCCTGGCGTGGGACCCGGCGCCAGCCTGGCGATGGCGGCGATGGCCTTGTAGGCCGCCTCCGCCGGGCCCAGCTCGTCGGGGCGCAGCAGGTTGGCCATGATCCGCAGCACCCAGTCCATGAGGGTTCGCGAGCGCATGCCGGTGCTGACCAGTGACCGCATCAGGGTCGGGTGGCCGATGATCTTCACGAAGGCGCAGGCGACCTTGTAGTACAGCTCGTACTCCTCGCGGACCCGCCTGGGGTACGCCTCGAGGGCACTGCGGTCGGTGGCGAGCGCCTGCGACACCGCCTCGGCCGCCATGCGGCCGGTCTCGTAGGCGTAGCAGATCCCCTCGCCGTTGAACGGGTTGATGGCGCCGCCGGCGTCGCCGATCACCAGGTGGCTGGGGCCGATGGTGGGGGACAGCGAGAACGCCATGGGCAGCTTGCCGCCGGTGGGCGGGCCGCACGACGTCTCGGGGCGGATGTCCCACGACTTCGGGGCACAGGCGGCGAACGCCTCCATGAGGTGGGAGGTGTTCACCGACTTCCACCGCTTCGAGGTGGACAGCAGGCCCACACCGACGTTGATCCGCCCGTCGCCCACCGGGAAGATCCAGCCGTAGCCGGGCAGCACGGCCCCGGACTTGTCACGGATGTCGAGGTGGCTCTCGATCCACGGCTCGTCGTGGCGGGGCGACTCGTAATAGCCCCGGATGGCGAGACCCATGGGGAGGGCGCGGTTGCGACTGGTGCCGATGGCCCGGCCGAAGCGGGAGTTGGCGCCGTCGGCCACCACCACGTAGTCGGCGGTGACCTCGACCGTGGCGCTGCCCTCGGCCTTGCGCTTGATCACCGCACCCCGCACGGTGGCGCCGTCGACGATGGGGCTCTGTGCCTCGGACTCCTGCCACACCGTGGCGCCCGCCTTCTCGGCGCGGGTGGCCACGTGGTGGTCGAGGTCCTTGCGGGTGACCACGTAGCCGTGGGAGGGGAAGTCGGGGTGGTCGGGCCACCGCAGCTCCAACGTCTTGCCGAAGGCCATGGACCGCAGCCCGTCGAAGCGGTGGTGGCCGGCCAGCTCGTCGGCCAGGCCCATGTCGTACAGCTGCTTCACCGAGCGGGGCGTGAGGCCGTCACCGCAGGTCTTCTCACGCGGGTAGCGCTTCTTCTCCACCACCAACACGTCGTGGCCTGCCTCGGCCAGCCAGTACGCGCAGGCGGCGCCCGAGGGACCACCGCCCACCACCAGTACCTCGTGGTGTTCGCTCACTGGCGCGCCATCTCTTCATCATGGCGCTCCTGCCCGTCGTACGGGGACCGTCCTCCCGGGCCGGTCACGAGGGAATTACAGCTCCTCTCGCTCGTACAGGACGACGGCAGCGACCTCTTCGTCCGACAGGCTGGCGAAACCGGGCATGCCGCCGGTGGCGACGCGCTGGCCGCCCTCGCGGTCCTCGGCACCGTACGGCTGGCCCCGGAATGGCGCAGAGCCCGTGCGGATCCACGACTCGTGGTCCGCTTCCTCGGGGAACGTCTTGACCGCCTCGCCGCCGGTCAGGGCGGGGCCGACGCCGCCCTCGCCTCCTGCGCCGTGGCACGCCGAGCAGCCCTGGGCCCGGTAGACCTCGGCACCCAGCTCAGCGCCGGTGAGGGCCTCCGCCTTCTCGCGGGAGCCGAAGGCGCCGATGTAGAGGATCCCCCAGAATGGCAGGAAGGCGAGCACCGGCATGATCCACACCGGCATCCGCCTCCGTGCGGCTGCGGGCGTCAGATAGGCGGGGACGGGCTTGGCCTCTTCGATCACCGCAGGTGTGGCCGCCGCCGCTACTGGAGCAGGTGCGGCGGACGGTGCGACGGTGGCCGGCGTGGCCGAGGACGGCGCCGCCGCAGCCCCGCCACCCGAGGGCTCGGCGGGAGCACCGCCACCCAGGCCGAGCGCTGCGCGCCGCTCACGGGAGCGGGCCAGGAGATGCTCGGGTACTTCGGTCACTGGTGCACCATCCCTTCGTGATGTCGCACCAGCGAGTTGCCCATGGACCGACCTCCCGGGCCGGTCACGCAGGAATCTCCGACGGTCGACGGCCGATGTCGCGAATGTAGGCGGCCGGGGCCGGTCCGGACCAAGTGGCAGCGCCGGCGCCCTCTCCGGTGGCGATGTCGACGACGATGTGAAGAACAGAAAGGGGTCGTGCTAGAACCGATCCAGGACCCGAATCGACGTTCAGCGTCGCCCGGGTAGAATTGTGAACGTAATCACGAGCACCACCGTCGGGAGAGTGGATGGTCGCATTTCTTGCCTCGATGATCATCACGGTGGTCATGTGTGGCGTCGTGGTGTTCGTGGGCATGCGCCGCCCACCCGGCGCGCCGCTGACCTGGGGTGAAGCGTTCCTTGCAGGCACCTTTCTGTTCGCCTTGATGCTGATGTTCTACGGCGTGGTCCCGAACCAGTGGCTCCTCTGGGCCGGCAACGAGCTCGGCTGGCGCACCGACTCCATCGGCGTGCCCACGCCGTTCGGGCGGCTGTGGCCGGAGGGCCTCACCTTCTTCGGCCGGGGCCGGGTCACGATCACGGCGTCCGCCATCGGCGACATGATCGCCGGCGCCTTCTACGTCATCTTCTTCGTGCTCCAGATCGTGGGCTGGCTCTGGTGGCAGAAGCGGGGCAAGAAGACCGCCCCTCCCCCTGCGATCGAGCTGTCGGCTTTCGGCCGGCCCCTGGTCAGGAAGGTCTGACACCATGGCGAAGACCGAAGCCAATCCGCCCATGCCCTCCTTCCCCGGTGAGTACGTCCTCACCGAGGTGGCGCCCGAAGAGCTGTCCAAGGCCGTCAAGCCCAAGCAGTTCCTCCACATCGACCAGTCCGAGTGCATCATGTGCGAGGGCTGCGTCGACATCTGCCCGTGGAAGTGCATCCACATGCTCTCCACCGAGTCGATCATCGAGGCGCCGAACACGTCGCAGCCAGGTCTCGACCCCGACGACCACGTGGTGTTCGTCGTCGACGAGGACGTGTGCACCCGTTGCGGCCTGTGCGTCGACCGCTGCCCGACCGGCGTGATCATCATGGGCAAGGCCGGCGTGGCGCCCCGCGAGGGCGACCGTCACCAGCGCGACAACAAGCACGGCTACTCGTACGGGATGCGGTTCTAGTGCCGTCCCGGCGGGCGCCCGGATCTCTTTTCACCGACCAAGGGAGCATCACGAACGTGCGCGGACTTTGCGCAGGGTTGCGGTAGGGGCGGGTCGTGGCGAAGCGTCTCGTCGCGAAGGGCGAGTTCTCGAGGAAGTTGAGCGAGCGGGTCGAGAAGGTCCAGGGCTCGCAGTTCTGGGCGTCGGTGTTCCGGCCGGGGTCGATCTTCCGCAAGGGCTACACCGACAGCCCGAGGAACCGGTCCTACGTGATCATGAACTCGGTGCTGTACCACCTGCATCCGGTGAAGGTGAAGCGCCACGCCGTGAAGGTGAGCTACACGCTCTGCCTCGGTGGCCTGTCGTTCTTCCTGTTCATCATGCTCACGGTCACGGGCATCTTCCTGATGTTCTTCTACAGACCGACGGCGGCCAACGCGCGGAACGACATCGCCACGCTGCACAAGTCGGTGGCCTTCGGCCTCCTCGTGCGCAACATGCACCGGTGGGCCGCCCACCTCATGGTGCTGTCGGTGTTCCTCCACATGGCCCGCGTCTTCTACCACGGTGCCTACAAGCCGCCCCGGGAGTTCAACTGGGTCATCGGCGTGATGCTGCTCATGCTCACGCTGCTGCTGTCGTTCACCGGCTACCTGCTGCCCTGGGACCAGTTGGCGCTGTGGGCGGTCACCGTGGGCACGAACATGATGGGCTACACGCCCGTGTTCGGGAACCAGGTCCGCTTCGTGCTTCTCGGAGGGGCTGAGATCGGCACTGACACCCTCCTGCGATGGTACGTGCTCCACGTGTTGATGCTGCCGTTCGTCATCGTCATCTTCATGGCCGTCCACTTCTGGCGGGTCCGGAAAGACGGCGGAATATCTGGTCCACTGTGATGGTCGACTCGCAACCAGAGGTTGCTCGCCCTGGCGGGCGCACGTTCCTGCACCTCGCTTCCCTGAACCGCACCGGAGGCACGCATGGCTGACGTTCCTGACCACCTGTTGCAGCGGTCGCTCGACCGCCGCGCCTTTCTGGCTGCCCAGGGGGGCGGCGGGGGAGGGGCGTCTGCGGCGGCGCCCGCCGAGGACCCCGGCAAGATCCCCACGGCCCTGCTGGAGCGCAGCGCAGCTGGAGGCGGGGGCACCGCCACGGCTACTGCGCCGGCCACCACCCGCCCCGCGGCGGCGCCTGCCGCCGGCCCGGCCGGCCACACCCAGCGCCTGCTCACCGTCGTCAAGGCGGGCTCGATCCAGGACGTCAAAGCCGTCCCCACCGACAAGGTCCACACCTGGCCCCACCTGCTGATCGGCGAGTTCATCGCCACGATGGCCATGACCGCCTTCCTGTTGGTCTTCTCGGCCGTCGTGAACGCACCGCTGCTCGGCATGGCCAACCCCAACCGCACCCCGAACCCCTCCAAGGCCCCGTGGTACTTCCTCGGTCTCCAGGAGCTGCTCACCATGTTCCACCCGATGGTGGCCGGCGTGACCATCCCTGGCATGGGGCTCATCGCGCTCGGTGCCGCCGGCTACATCGACAAGAACCCGAGCAACAAGCCGGAGGACCGCAAGTTCGCCATCGCCCTGATGACGCTCTTCCTCATGTTCTGGGCCACCCTCGTCATCATCGGCTCGTTCTTCCGGGGCGAGGGCTTCAACTTCATCCTGCCGTGGCGGCAGGGCGTGCACGACATCTTCGACCTCTAGGAGCATCAGGTCATGGGCAGCAGCACCGTCGTTCTCATCGCCGTGGTGGTGGTTCTCCTCCTCGCAGGGCTCTTCGTCTTTACGACGTCGGCCCGTCGCGACCGCGCCTCGGCGGTGGCCAAGGCCCGCCAGGAGGCACGAGACGAGGCCGCCTCGCACGTCTCGCAGGGCGCGTCCGGCCCGGTCGTCACCGGCCGTGAGGTCGAGCGGGCGGCCAACCTGTCCCGCCGTGGTGAGAGCCTGGTGGTCGTGGCACCGGGCGGTGCGCCGCCCGCCCCTCGGGCGCCGATGGACCCCGAGGCGCTGGGGGTCACCCGCCGCCAGTTCTTCAACCGCAGCATCGTGGGTTTCTTCACCCTGGGCCTCACCGGCTTCGGTGCCGCCTCCATCGGCTTTTTGTGGCCGACCCTGTCGGGCGGCTTCGGCGCCAAGATCAAGGTCGGCAAGCTCGACGAGATCCTGGGCGAGATCCGCACGAACCGCGAGCCGTTCTACCTGGCCGAAGCCCGCACGTGGATCGCCCCGTACCCGGCGGACGCTGTGGGCAAGGCCTCCACCGCCTACAACGGCGCTGTGCTCGACGGCATGAAGGAGGGCGTGGTCGCCCTCTACCAGAAGTGCGTGCACCTTGGCTGCCGCGTGCCCTACTGCAAGAGCGCCCAGTGGTTCGAGTGCCCCTGCCACGGGTCGCAGTACAACCGCGTGGGCGAGAAGAAGGGCGGCCCGGCGCCCCGCGGCCTCGACCGCTTCGGCGTGGAGGTGAGCGGTGGCGTCCTCAGTGTCGACACCGCCACCCTCATCCAGGGCCCACCCATCGGCGTCAACACCACCGGCCAAGAGGCCGAGGGGCCCCACTGCGCATGAGTCCCTCCGTCACGCCGATGCTCGCTGCCTTCACGTCCCAGCAGAAGTTCGGCTTCGCCGTGGTGGTCATCCTCACCCTCGGGTGGGCGGCCTACATCCTCACCCACCTCAAGAGGGAGGGCACTCCTCCTCCCGGCGCCGAGATGGAGCTGGCCCCGAACCGCAAGCCCTATTTCGATGACGACGCCCTCGAGGGCCACCGCCTCGACCGGGCGCTGCTGGGCGGCCTCGTGCTGATGGTGATCGTCGCCGTCGGCCTTCCGCTGTACTGGGCCCGAGAGCCGAGCCGTCAGGAGGGAGCCGTCCGCGGCTTCGCGGACCGGGCCGCGGGCCGGGGCCTCGTGCTCTTCCAGCCCTCCGGCTCCCCGATCCCCGAGGGCAACATCGGCCACTTCGGGTGCGGCGGCTGCCACGGCACCGAGGGCCAGGGCGGTTCCACCACCTACGTGATGCCGGACCCGCTCGACGCCACCAAGCCGCCTCGCGAGGTCACCTGGGCGGCGCCGGCACTCAACACGGTGCTCCTGCGCTACTCCCCCGAGGAAGTGACACAGGTCCTGGTCTACGGGCGGGCCAACACCCCCATGCCGGCCTGGGGTGTGAAGGGCGGCGGCCCCATGAACGACCAGCAGATCGAGGATCTGGTCGCCTACCTCCAGACCATCCAGCTGAAACCCGAGGAGGTCCGCAAGGCCTCCCTCGCCGAGTACGGCACCGACGGCGCCAAGCTCTTCGACGGCTTCTGTTCTCGCTGCCACACCCTCGGCTGGTCGATCGGCGAGCCTGAGACGCCTGGAGGCGGCGCCTTCGGGCCCAACCTCCGCAACGGCGAGACGGTGAGCCAGTTCCCCGACAAGAAGACCCACGTCGATTTCATCACCGAGGGCGGCGAGTACGCCAAGCCCTACGGCCTGCGGGGCGTGGGTGGCGACGAGGGAGGCGGCATGCCGGGATTCGGCAAGATGCTCACCAAAGAGCAGATCGAGGCCATCGTCGACTATGAGAGGCAGCTGTGACCCTCGTCCAGACGCTCGCTGCACTCACCTGGGACCCGCAGATCCGGGGGGCCGCCATCGTGCTTGCGGGCGTCGTGCTGCTGCCCGGGAGCGTGTACCTGCTCCTGGCCACCAACCTGGGCGCCAAGATGGGGCTGGTCATCGCCCTGACCGGGCTGGCCGGCTGGATGACCATCATGGGCGCCGTCTGGTTGGTGTTCGGCATCGGCCTGAAGGGCCCGGCGCCGGAGTGGAAGGTGCAGGAGGCCTTCTCGGGGCCGGTGTCGCAGTCCCTGCTCCCCGTGGCCGAGGGCTTTCCTGGGGGCAGGTGGAAGGAGTTGCGCCCGGGCGATGCCGAGTTGGCGGATGCCCAGGCGAAGGCCGACGAGCTGTTGGCGCCGAGTGCGGCGCCTCCCGCCGGTGAGCATGGCGGCGGCGAATCCAAGCCCGATCCCATCGTTGAACGCTACGACTCGCCGTTTTCGGATACGAGCGACTACGTCCTGCTCGACGGCTACCGCCACGGGGGCGAGAACTACTTCTTCTCCCTCCGCCATCGGCCCCACTACGTGCTCGTCCAGGTGAAGCCGGCCCTCTTCAAGGACCCGCCCGCCGGCCTGAAGCCGCAGCCCGACCTCACGGCCGAGACCACCACCGTCCTCATGATCCGTGACCTCGGACACCTGCGGTTGCCGCCGTTCCTCGTGATGGTGTTCTCCGGCCTCGTCTTCGGCGTTTGCTGCTGGAACCTCCACGAGCGCGACAAGGAGATCATGCGGGTCCGCGCCGGGGCCCTCGCCACGACCTAGGCAGGCCGGGAAGAAACCGGGCGATCGGCCCAGTTCACCCTCGCCCCTCGGGTGGCGAGCGGCTAGCCTCAGCGCTCGATGAGTGAGTACCTGCCCATCCTGATGTTGATGGTGCTGGCCACGCTCTTCGCGGCCGGATCGTTCATGGGGGCCCGCTTCCTCGTGGCCCGCAGGCCCAACGCAGCCAAGACGGCGCCCTACGAGTGCGGCATCGTGCCCTCCAATGCGCCGCCCGAGCGCTTCCCGGTCCGGTTCTACCTGATCGCCATGATCTTCATCATCTTCGATATCGAGATCATCTTCCTCTACCCGTGGGCCGTGATCTTCGATCGGCTCCAGCTGTTCGGCCTCGTCGAGATGGTGGTGTTCGCCATCGCCGTCTTCGTCTCCTTCGTCTACCTGCTGAGCAACGGAGCCCTCGACTGGGGGCCGGCTCGCGCTTCCCGCACCGACACCGAGGCCCGCAGCACCGACTCCACCGTCCGCCGCATCGGTCGCGACAAGGAGGCCGCGTAGCCGATGCCCGGTCTCGAGGACCTCAACCACAACTTCCTCACGGGGCGGATCGAGGATGTCGTGAAGTGGGCCCGCCGCAACAGCGTGTGGCCGGCGTCGTTCGGCCTCGCCTGCTGCGCCATCGAGATGATGGCCACCGGCGCGTCCAACTTCGACATCAGCCGTTTCGGCATGGAGGTCTTTCGGGGCTCGCCCCGCCAGGCCGACCTCATGATCGTGGCCGGCCGGGTGTCGCAGAAGATGGCGCCGGTGCTGCGTCAGGTCTACGACCAGATGATGGAGCCCAAGTGGGTCATCTCCATGGGCGTGTGCGC
>JBKJNA010000090.1:0-3964 GCA_046596195.1 Acidimicrobiales bacterium
AGCTCCCGGTGCCTTCGATGGCCCACAGCCGGCCCTCGTGGCGTGCACCGAAGGCGATGAGCCGTCGATAGCCCTTGTGTTGCCCGCCACGCTCGATGGACATGGCGGCGTCACTCACCTTGGAGAGCGCTGCCGGACGCGCATGAGCGACCACCGCATCGACTGCTGAGGTCAGGGCCGCAGCAGGCGGGTGGTGATGTCGAGGTGGAGCTCCTCGGGGGTGATGCCTTGGTGCTCGAACCGGTAGACCAGGTCGAGGAGCAGCTCGGCGGCGACGATCTCGATCCCCGGTCCCGAGGGGATCTCGGCGGTGATGGTGACCCGGTGGAGGAGGCCGTCGTCGGGGAAGTCACCGATCATTCGGCGGTGACCTCGGCGACGGCGGCCCGGGCCGAGGACTCGTCGACCATGGCCTTCTTGGCCGCGTAGGCAGCGACCAGGGACTGCAACGCCAGGTTGTTCACCGCCCGGGGCAGTCCCCGCGAGACCTGATGGAGGAGGGCCAGGGCGTCATCGGAGAAGAGCGTGTCGGCCCGCCCGGCCAACTTGAGGTGATGCGCCACGTAGCCGCTCGTCTCCTGAAAGGTCATGGCCGGCATGGCAAAACGCAGGGCGATGCGCTGATCGAGGGCGGCGAAGATGCCCAGCTTGATGCGCCGCCGAAGGGTGGGCTGGCCCACCAGCAGGCAGGCGAAGGGCGAGTGGCTGTCCATCTCGGCGTTGGTGAGGAGCCGCAGCTCCTCGAGCTGGTCGGCGGCCAGCAGATGAGCCTCATCCACGATGAGCACCACGCGCTTGCCCCGTTCGGCCTCCTCAGCGGCTAGGGCATCGGCAGCCTGGGGGATGAGGGAGGCCTTGTGGAACCGGGGCACGCCGCCCAGGGCGGAGACGACCGCCGCGTAGAGGCCTCGGGCCCCAATGGCCGGGTTGCCCAGGTAGATGGTGGTGTGACGACTGGCATCGAGGGCGGCGGTGGCGGCCCGGGCGGCGACGGTCTTGCCGGATCCGACCTCGCCCGTGACCACGCCCAGCGCCCGCTCGGAGATGCACCAGGCGATGCGGGCCACCGCCTCGCTGTGGCCGGCCGAGCGGTGCAGCATGGCCGGGGCCAGGTCCCGGCCGAAGGGCATGCGGGCGAAGCCGTAGTGGGACTGCAGGACCTGGATGCTCATCGAGTCTCGCTTCCGGGGATCGTGGGCTGGCTGGGGAACTCGGAGAGATCGATGGCAGGAACGAGGCCGGAGTAGTCGATGCGGGTGGCCAGCTCGGCGGCGTGGCGGGCCTCGATGAGACCGAGGTAGTCGATGCCGGTGACCGGCGGCGGCTCCGGTGCCAGCTCTCGGGCCATGGGGTGGGTGTGGCGGCGCAGCACGTGGGCCACTCCGGCACCCATGGACCGGCCCTCGAAGCGGACCTCCACGGTGGCCAGGTCGAAGGGGTCGAAGACCAGCTCCACCCGCCGGCCCACCAGGGCGGCGTCGACCTCGAAGGTGTTGCCGTGCAGGCTCACGGTGGACGTCTTGGTCACCAGGCGCCGCTCCGACCACAGGAACGCCTCGTGCAGCTGCGCCGGAGAAGGGAGGACGAACGGCCCGCCGGCCTCGAACCGCTCCAGCGGTGGTTCCCCGGTCTCGGAGTGGGCCCGGCGGTGATAGACGGTCTCGACCCAGGCAGCGAAGAGCCGGTTCAGCTCCACCAGGCCGGCGACGCCCCGGGCCTCGATCTCGACCAGGAACTGGTCACGCACGGTGCGGAAGAAGCGCTCGATCTTGCCCCGGCCCTCGGGGCGGCCGGGCCGGGAGTGCACCAGGCGGATGCCCAGCACCGCACAGGCCCGCAGCAGCGGGGCGGACACGAAGGCGCTGCCGTTGTCGACGTAGATGGATCGGGGCACGCCGCGGGCGGCCAGGCCATGGCGCAGCGCGGCCTCCAGGCGCACGGTGTCCTCGGAGTGGCCCCAGCGATAGCCGGTGAGTGCTCGGCTGTGATCGTCGATGAACGCGAACAGGTAGGTCTTGTGGCCTCCGACGACCGGTCCGTGCAGGGCGTCTCCCGTCCAGCGATCGTTGGCGGCGGCGGCTTCGAAGCGGCCGAACGCCACCGGCGGCGTGCCGTCGGGCCGGGTGTTCAACCCCAGGCGGGCGAACAGTCGCTGGATGGTGCGCGCTGACGGTCCCCATCCCTGCGAGGCCGCGATCACCTCGCCAACCTGGGCGGCGGTGCGCCGGGGTGCCTCACGTTTGAGCTTGACGGCCAGGTCCAACATGGCGACCGGCGTCGTCGCCTCCGCTGAGCGGGAGGCCGGCACCAGGGCCTCGTAGCCGCCCGCCCGCCAGTTGCGGATCCAGCGGTCGACGGTGTTGCGGGAGACACTCACCCGCTCACCGCCGGGGCCGGTGTGGTCGCGGGCGGCCAGGGCGCGCACCAGTTGGCCCCGCTCGGCCTTGGTCAACGCCGGGTCGGCCGCCTCGCGGATGAGGGAGTAGCGGAACAACGCCACATCACGATGGCGGTCATCCATAGGGGCCTCCTGGCAGATCGAGCGACGACGTAGGGAGGTTCGCCGCTCAGGCGGGGCTTGCCCAGGGCCATCTCGCGTTGGAAATCAGCCGCCCGCGACTGGCCTTCGACGCGAAGGCCCAGGGCTCGACCGGGGCGAGGCGAAGCGACGCCGCCCGGGCCGCCACGGCGATGGCTTCGACGGCATCGCCCAGCGCGGTGGGCCTCGCCAGAATCGGGGCCAGCAGCGGGTCAAGGTCATGGGCCAGAACCGTGAACCACACCCGGATCGCCTCGGCCAGGTCGGCGAAGCGACCAAGCCAACGGCGAGTCGTCGACACCGGTGCCCCGGCGGCGGCGGCAGCCTTGCGATACCCATGCCCGGCCGCCTTGGTGGCCAGCGCCGCTCCGATCGCCTCGGCCAGATCGCGCCGGCGCAGGAGACTGTCGGTGCTGATCAGCACGTGTGTGGCCTGGCATCCGTTGCAACGGCTCCGCCGTGGCCGACGGCGTTGTACCTGCCCCCAACGGCGTACGTCCCGCCACCTCGCCGAGCCCCAGGGCCGGAGTTGCCCGGCGCACTCCGGGCAGGACAGTTCTCCGGCGAGGAGGGCGCGTTCGACTTCGGCGGCGTCGGTTCCTACGATCTTCAACAGTGCCTCCGGGCATCAGGAAGGACCCTCCCGTCACTGCCGAGTGACTACCGGGAGGGTCCTTGCGCGTCAGGGTCGTGTGCACGCTGTCGCCCGGACGCGAAGAAGGGCAACCCGAAGGCTGCCCCCACCATCTTCATCCTCGATGTCGCTACGACCCCAGCGCGTCCTCAGTCAGCGTGGCGCTCAACAACAGCAACGGTCGTCGTGGAGCCGACCAGCCTGAGCGCACAGCGCGCCCTTGCTCCTCCTACTCGTGGCGCCGTCGCGCGCCGTCCACAGGAGGAACGACATGGATACCAATCGCCTGACCCTGACTGTCGAGGAGGCCGCTCGGCTCCTCGGCATCTCCCGTGCCCTCGGCTACGAACTCGTGGCCCGAGGTGAGCTCCCGAGCATCCGCCTCGGTCGGCGCATCGTGGTGCCCCGCCGGGCGCTCGAGGCCCTGCTGGAGAGCGGGACCCGGGAGTCCGCATGACCGCCCTTCGGATCGACGCAGAGTCCTCGCCCCTTCGCCGCCACCTCGGCTCGATGGCCTGGTTCGTGCTGGAGGAGCTGGCCCTGCTGGCCGGCGCCGACTTGGTGGCCCAGACCAACGTTCGGGAGCTGGCGACACGCCTGTCGCTGAACAAGGACACGGTGGCCCGGGCCCTCGGGCGCTTGCGTTCCGAGGGCCTGGTGGTGAACGAGCCCCAGACCAACCGGGCCGGGTGCTTCGGCTCCGGTCGCTACCAGGCCACTGCCGTGGCCGGCGTGCAACGTCTCGATGACAGGACAACCTCGCCTACCCAGTCACGGCCGTCCCGCACGCC
>JBKJNA010000113.1:0-5837 GCA_046596195.1 Acidimicrobiales bacterium
AGGGGGAAGCCCATGTGGGGGCAGCGGTCGTCGAGGGCGGAGGCCTCGCCCTCGCTCCAGAACACACAGAGAGGCTGGGACCCGGCCTTTCCCGTGAGGCAGCCCGCCGAGCGCAGCTCCTCCAGCGACCCGATGTCGAACCGCTCTCCCACCGCAACCTCCTCCGGGGCAGGGCTCCAAGGCTACGGCGCGATCGGCCCGGCCGCCCGAGCGACCCTGGGTTCGGAGGGCTCCCGCCGCGCCGTTGACCGCAGGTCCGCCCGGTAACCTCCCGCTGGTGTCTGGGGGACTCCATGCGTTGGCGGTGCTGCTCCTCGTCGCGGCCGCCGCCAAGCTCGGCCGGCCCGAGCGGGCGGTCGACGCCCTGCGGCAGGCGGGCCTCCCCGGGTCGCCGCTGCTCGTCCGGCTCCTGGCGGTCGGGGAGGCGGTCGTGGCCGGTCTCGTGCTCACCGTCGGTGGGATCGCTCCGGCGCTGGCGCTCGCCGGCCTGCACGTCGCCTTTGCCGCCTTCGTCGCCCGGCTCCGCCGACGAGGCGGCGCACCGTCGTGCGGGTGCTTCGGGGGCGAGGACGCACCGGCCGAGCGCCTGCACGTCGGAGTGAACCTGGCCTGCGCCGGGGTGGCCGCCGTCGCCGCCCTCTCGAGCGCCGACGACCTCCTCACCACCCTCGCCGGGCAGCCGGCCTTCGGGCTGCCGTACCTGCTCCTGGTCCTCGTGGCCGCCCAGGCCACCCTCCTCGTCTTCACCGGCCTGCCCCGCCTCCTCGCCGCCGCCCGGCAGGTCGCATGACCGCGCTGGTCGTGCTCGAGGGCATCGTGCTCGTGCTCCTCTGTGTGCTGGTGGCGGGGCTCCTGCGCAGCCACGCCACCATCCTCCGCAAGCTGCACGAGCTCGGGGCTGGCGTCGAGGAGACGGCCCCGTCCCGCTCGGCCGTGCCCACCCTCCGCCAGCCGCGGTTCCAGGTGCCCGAGCCCGGAGGGCGCCGGGCCAGCGCGCCGGCCCACGACGTGGTCGGCGTCAGCCTCGAAGACGAAGCCGTCGCCGTGCGGGTGGTGGGCGCACCGGGCGACTCCCTCCTGGTGTTCCTCTCGAGCGGCTGCTCGACCTGCGGCGCGTTCTGGGAGGCCCTGGGCGATCCCGACCTGGCGCTCCCCGCCGACACCCGACTGGTCGTCCTCGTGCGCGACGCCGACGAGGAGCACCCCGCCCTGCTGCAGGAGCTGGCCCCGGCGGGCATCCAGGTCCTGCACTCCACGTCGGCGTGGACGGACTACGAGGTCCCCGGCTCGCCCTACGTCGTCCTGGTCGACGGAGAGGCGGGCCGGTTGCGGGGCGAGGGCACGGGCCTGAGCCTTGGGCAGGTGTTGTCGATGCTGGGCCGGGCCGGCGACGACTCGGCCCACCGGGCCCGCCTCGACGGGCGGCGCGGTGACAAGGCTGCCGCCGACGCGGGGCGCGAGGCGGCGGTCGACGAGGAGCTGCTGGCCGGCGGCGTGCAGCCAGGCGACGCCAGCCTCTACGGCCCGGTCGACGAGGGGGCCAACCGCTGATGCGCCTGATCGGCCACGGCCTGGCCGTCGACCTGCCGGTGCGCTGGGAGGGCACGATCGGACGCCGCCCGGCCGATCCCGGCGGGGCCCGGGTGGCGGCCGGCGCAGCCCGGACGATGGCGCCCGCCCTGGCCGAGGAGCAGCTGCTGCCCGTCGCCCACCTCGCCACCTTCCCCCTGCCGGGCGACCGCGGCGACTTCGGCAGCGGCGCCGTCGACGTGATGACGGCGGACGACGCCTTCCTGGCCGTCGTCGAGTACGGGCCCGAGTGCGCAGGCACCCCGCTGTTCGCCGTGCTCCCGCGGCTGCCGCAGCTCAAGGTCGGCCAGTTCGGCCCGGCGCGCCTGCAGCGGGTCCAGAAGGGGCAGGCCGGCGCCCAGGTGTTCTGCACGGTCGGCGGCCGGGCCTTCTGCGTGTACGCCGTGGTCGGCGCCTCTGGGCGGGCGGCGGCGCTGGCCCGTGAGGTCAACGCCGTGCTCGCCGCCACCGAGGTCGAGCCCCGGTGAACCCCACCTTCACCGAGCGCCTGGTGGAGCGGGTGTCCTCGACCCTGGCCCGCACCCGCACCGACCGGCGCAGCGTGCTCGTCAAGAGCGCGGTGGTCGGGTCGGCGCTGGCGACGGCCCCGCTCGACTTCATCCTCCGCCCGGGCACGGCGTACGCCTCGGTGTGCGGTGAGGGGGCTACCTGCTCCGAGGGGTGGACCGCCTTCTGCTGCACCGTCCACGGCGCCAACACCTGCCCGCCCGGCTCCTTCGCCGCCGGCTGGTGGAAGGTAGACGACTCGCCGTTCTGCAGCGGCGCCGCCCGCTACATCGTTGACTGCAACGCCACCTGCCCCACCCAGTGCACCTGCCGCTGCGCCACTGGCACCTGCGACGAGCGGCGCATCTGCTGCAACCAGTTCCGCTACGGCCAGTGCAACACCCAGATCGCCTGCGCCGGGCCGGTGGTCTGCCGGATCGCCCTGTGCACCCCGCCGTGGGTGTGGAGCCCGGCGTGCACCACCACGAGCCGGACCGACAACCGCACCGTCACCCACAGCGCCCCCTGCCTCCCTCCCGCCAACACGGCCCCGCTCAAGGAGGTCTTCGCCTTTGGCGGCGCGCCGGACCTCGGATCGACGGCCGGGCAGCCGCTGTCGTTCCCGGTGGTGGGGATGGCGGCGGCGCCGTCGGGCCTGGGGTACTGGCTGGTGGCGTCGGACGGCGGGATCTTCGGGTTCGGGATGGCCCCGTTCCTCGGGTCCACCGGCGGGCGGCGGCTGAACCGCCCGGTGGTGGGGATGGCGGCGACGCCGTCCGGTCTGGGGTACTGGCTGGTGGCGTCGGACGGCGGGATCTTCGCCTTTGGCGATGCCCGGTTCTTCGGGTCGACGGGTGGGGTGCGGTTGAACCGCCCGGTGGTGGGGATGGCGGCGACGCCGTCGGGTGCGGGGTACTGGTTGGTGGCGTCGGACGGCGGGATCTTCGCCTACGGCGATGCCCGGTTCTTCGGGTCGACCGGCGGGGCGCCGCTGGTGTCGCCGATCGTCGGGATGGATGCGTCGGTGGGTGGTGACGGGTACCGGCTGGTGGCCGGCGACGGCGGCGTCTTCTCCTTCGGCGGGGCACCGTTCCTCGGCCGCCCCGACCCCTCGGAGCTGCGGGGCGGTCGGGCCGTTGGGATCGTCACCTACCCCGGCGGCGGCGGGTACTGGGTGGCGGCCACCCGCTGACCCCGCGCCCGGCCGCGGCGCATCGACGCCCGCCTCGCCCAGCTCCGCGCCTGCTCGGCGGCCGGCCGCCTCCTACTCGGTGGCGACCACTGCGTCGGGGTCGAGGACCCAGCCGCGTCCCCGGACCGTCCGCAGGGCTCCGCCGCCGAGGGCGCGGCGCAGGGTGACGAGGAGGCTGTCGGCCCGGCGGGGGGAGGCGTGCCGCAGGCCAGAGCGGCGGGCCAGCTCGGAGCGGCTGACCACCCTGCCGCCCGCATCGGCCAGGGTCGCCAGGACCGCCACCTCCTGAGGGCCGAGCGGCAGAATGCGGGCGCCGTAGCCAGCCATCCCACGATCCCGGTCGACCCACAGGTTGTCTGCCACATCGGCAACGTACGGGTCGTACCTTGCTGGTTTGTTGCAGCATTGTGAACGGAAGGTTGCGACGCCGGACGTTGACCCATCCGAAGCCGGGCGCGCCGAAGCCACCTGCGGCGTGGAAGGCCGCCGGTGGTCGATGCCGGGGGGCCCGACGACCGTGGGTCAGGCCTGGCGCTGGATGGCCTCGCCCGGTTCGAGCAGGTAGCCGCGGCTGCGGACGGTTCGGATGACGAGGCGGACGGGTGCCAGGCGGCGGCGGAGGCGGAGGACGTGGACGTCGAGGGCGTTGCGGCCCGGAGCGCCGTCCGGCCAGCCGGCCCGGCTCAGCGACTCCCGGGTGACGACGGCGCCGAAGCGGTCGAGCATGGCCCGGGTGAGCCGGGCCTCGACGGGCGGCAGCGACACCCACAGCCCTCCGAAGCGCAGCACGCCGTCGCCGTCCAGGCGGGGAGCGGCCGCGGCCCGGGCCCGGGCGACGAGCGTGGCCATCCTGGCTTGCACGTCAATGTCCGAGGCGGGGACCCGGACCCAGTCCTCGAGGGGGTCCTCACCGACCGGCGGCTCCGCGCCGTCCCCCACCAGCAGCAGGCGCGGCTGGCCCTCGTCGGCCATGCGATTCCTGCGGGCCACCTCGTCAGGCCAACGGACCAAAGCCACATCCACGGACAAAAACCTACGGACGCTTCATTGCGCGGACGTTTCGTCGCCGTGAACGCCCGCGCCGGGTTGGCTCCGTTCACGCGTGGCCGCGCTCGTGCAGCAGGGAGTACGTTCCCCGGCCATGGCAGCACCGCGGCTCAAGCCGTCGCAGCTCGCGCTGGCGATCGGCGTCGGCTTCGCCGGCCTCACGGTGGTGTCCGGGATCACCGCCGCCTTGCTGGGCTGGGACGACGAGCACGAGCGCCACCGACCCGTGTTCACGAACATCCCGGGCGCCCTCCAGGTGATCTTCTACGTCACCACCGCCGCCTCGTTCCTCGCCGTGGGCGGGACCTTTGCCCGCCGCTTCCGCGGCTACGAGCGGGGCACGCCCGACAACCGGCGCACCACCGGTGGGAACGTGAAGCGCCGGGTGGCCGACTTCCGGGCGGGCGTTTACATGCAGACCCTGCTGCGGGACGGCGCCGCCGGCCTGATGCACAGCCTCATGTACTTCCCGTTCCTCGGGCTGTTCGCCGTCACCACCGTGCTCGAGATCGACCACTCCCTGCCCGCGCGGGCCAAGTTCCTGCACGGCGGCACCTACCAGGCCTTCTCCGCCTTCGGGGACCTGATGGGGGTGCTGTTCCTGATCGGGCTGGCCTGGGCGTTCGTGCGCCGCTACGTGGTCAAGGTGTACCGGATCCGCATCAAGACCAGGCCCGAGGACGCTGTCATCCTCGGCACCCTCTTCCTGCTCGGCCTCACCGGCCTGTTCGCCGAGGGCGCCCGCATCGCCCTCCAGCGCCAGCCGGACTACGAGAAGTGGAGCTTCATCGGCTACCCGCTCTCGTTCGTGTTCCGCAACGGGATCTGGCGGATGACGAACCCGAGCGCGGTCCACCAGGGCCTCTGGGTCGCCCACATCGTGGCGTTCCTCGCCTTTCTGCTGATCCTTCCCATCACGAAGATGCGCCACATGTTCACCAGCCCGATGAACATGTACCTGCGCGACCGGGAGCGGCCGAAGGGGGCGATGAAGCCGGTCCCCAACATGACCGAGACGTCGCTCGAGACCTTCGGCGCCGGCGTCGTCGAGGACTTCACGTGGAAGCAGCTGCTCGACACCGACGCCTGCACGGTCTGCGGCCGGTGCACGGCGGTGTGCCCGGCCCACGCCACCGGCAAGTCGCTCGACCCCCGGGAGATCGTGCTGAAGGTCGGCGAGGTCATGGCCGCCACCAACCCCGGCGGCCCGGTCAGCCCCGTGGTGGGCACCGACTCCGACATCACGATCTCCTCGAACAGCGTGTTCGAGCGGATCACCCCGCAGGAGATCTGGGAGTGCACGAGCTGCAAGGCGTGCGACGAGGTGTGCCCGGTCAACATCGAGATCCTCGACAAGATCCTCGACATGCGCCGCTACCTGACGTTGATGGAGAGCAGCTTCCCGAGCGAGCTCTCCAAGATGTTCAACGCCATGGAGAACCAGGAGAACCCCTGGGCCCTGTCGCAGAACACCCGGGCCGACTGGGCCAAGGGCCTGCCCATCGACGTTCCCGTGGTCGAC
>JBKJNA010000128.1:0-17659 GCA_046596195.1 Acidimicrobiales bacterium
GGTACGACCACATCACCTCAGCGATCGGTGCGGCGATGATCGCGTCGTACGGCACGGCCATGCTGTGCTACGTGACCCCGAAGGAGCACCTCGGCCTGCCCGACCGCGACGACGTGAAGCAGGGCGTTATCGCCTACAAGATCGCTGCCCACGCCGCCGACCTCGCGAAGGGCCACTCGGGGGCGCAGGACTGGGACGACGCGCTCTCGAAGGCCCGGTTCGAGTTCCGCTGGGAGGACCAGTTCGACCTGGCCATGGACCCCGACACGGCCAGGGCCTACCACGACGCCACCCTGCCGGCCGAGCCGGCCAAGGTCGCCCACTTCTGCTCCATGTGCGGGCCGAAATTCTGCTCCATGCGGATCAGCCAGGACGTGCGCGACTACGCGGCCGCCCACGGGGTGGGTGACGAGGTGGCCATCGAGCTCGGCATGAAGGAGAAGGCGGTCGAGTTCGTGGCCGGCGGGGCCCAGGTGTACGGGCCGGCGTAGGTCGCTCCGACCTGGCTCGCCCGGTTCACCCCTCGTCGTCGAAGTGATCTGTGTGGGCGGCGGAACGGGTACACAAGGGCCAACTCCGGCGAACTTCCTCAGGGCTGGGGTGCTTTGCACCCCGAATCCCCAATGTTTCCTCTCGTCGTCCACAGGAGGACGCCTCTAGGGTCGTGCCTGGTGACGGTGGCACGGTGAAGACATGGTCGAACCCACCGTCGTTGGCAGCGGCCCTCGGCCTCAGCCGCCGGCACGTTCCGGCGTCGGTCGGCCCGCCGGACGACCTGGACGACGATCCGGTCGTCACCGAGGACGAGGTCGCCCCGAACGAAGGGACGGAGCCTCCCGGAGAAGGCACGGCGCTCCCGCCTGTGACGCTGCGCCGGTCCGACGTCGCCGACGCACCGGCCGAACCGCCGCCGCAGCTCGCACCGCCGGCTGCTGCGCCGGGGCTTTCGTCGCCGCCCACCACGTTTCTCGTACCGGCGGCGCCGGACGCCATCGCGAGCGAGGCAGTGGCGGGCAGGCGTATCCGGGCCGCTGTCGAAGGCGCCGTCGCCGTCGATGCCATGGCGGTGGTCCGCGACGAGATGGCCGGCGTACGCCAGCAGCTTTCGGCGGCGGCGAGGGAGCTGGCCGACCGGCGGGCGGCAGCCGAACAGCAGGAGCAACTGTTCGGCCGGCTCAGTGCCGAGCTCAAGGCGGAGCGTCAGGGTCGTCAGCAGGAACGCCAGACGCGGGAGCGCCAGTGTCCCGAGGACCGTGGCCACCTGTCCGCCGATCTCGCCGCCGTGGCCGAACGCCAGCGCCAGGAAGCCGAGCGGCTGGTGCGGGAGCGTCAGGTGCTCGACGCCATGAGCCGCACGCTGGCCGGCGAGCGGACCCACCTTGAGCCGGAGCGGGCCCGCCTCTCCCATCTCCGGTCCGAATCGGACGCCCGGGCCCGCGCTGCGGAGGAGGCGGTCGAGGCGCTCGCCGCCCAGCGGGAGCAGTTGGCCGCCCAGTCGGCCGCCCTGAAGGCGGCAGAGGACACGCTGGAGGTGGAGTTCGCCCAGCTGGAGGACGACCGGTCCCGCCTCGCAGTCGAGCGTGACGCGCTAGCCAGGCAGAAGGTGGCGGCCGAGCGCGTCGGTGCGGAGTTGTCGGCCCTGGCTGACGGCATCGAGCACGATCGTCTCCGGCTCGACGACGACATGGCCGTACAGGCGGCAGCTCGTCAGGAGCTGGAGCGGGAGCTGGAGGAAGCCATTCCCGTGCTGGCCGATCTCGACCGGCTGCGCACCGAGTTGACGCTGGAGCGCGACGAGTTGACCTCCGAGCGCGACGCTCTCAATGCAGCGGAGCAGATCCTTACCGCCGACTTCCGCGACCTCGACGCCGAGCGCCAGGCGTTCGCCGCCGAGCGGGAGCGGGCCGCCGCCGAACGCTCGGAGGCAGCCGTGCGGGGCCGGCGAACCGATCAGCTCCTGGCTGAGCTGGCAGGCGAGCAGGAGCGGCTGGCAGCGGAGTCCCTGGCGCTGGCGACGGCCCACGACGCGCTGGCCGGCGAGCACGAGGAGGTCCGGTCGCAGCGTGACCGGCTCAACGCCGATCAGGCCGCGCTGGCCGCGCTGCGTCAGGATGTCGAGCGGGGCCGGGCCGCCCTGGCCGACGACCGGGCCGCAGTGACAAGGGAGCGTGACACCCTTCGGGCCGAGCGGGCAGCCAGCCGCCGCCGCCAGCGCGAGTTGCGCCACGAGCTCGAGGCGGAGCGGGAGCTGGTCGCCGCCCAGCGCGCCCATCTCGACGAGGAACGCACCGAGCTCGACCGGCTCCGGCGCCGGGCGGTGGCGACGGCCGCATCCGGCGGGTCGACCGAGGTCGCACCGAGTGGGGGGCCGGGCGCACCGGTGCCGCGGAGTCTTACCAGCGCCAGGCGCAGCCGGCCCCTCGTGGCCCCGGCGGCAGCTGATCCGCCCGCCCGCACCCCCGCACGTTCCCGTTCTGCTGTGAGCGCGTCGCCGGGTCTCGGCGGCCGGCGGTCGACCAACGGCACCGCTCCGCCCGTAGCCGCGCCGGCGCCGCCCGTGAACCGCCGGAACGAGGCCGACTCCGTGCCGGTCGTCCCGTCCACCCGTCGAGAGCCGGGTGCCCGCCGCCCGGGGGCCCTCGCCGCGGCCGAGGCGTCGGTCGAGGTTGCACAAGCGCAGGCCGCCCGGCGACGCCGCCAGGGCGGACGCGGATCTGACGACCTCCGGCCCGAGGACCCCTGGACGTAGCGCCCTGCGCGACGGCCGGCTCGGTTCATCCGGCAGGAGCGTCCGGAATCCGGACGCTCCCACCGGATGAACACGTTCCGCCGCCGTCCGCCCCGGATGCGGCGCTCAGGTACCCGGAACCGGTCCCTGCCCGCCGCACGATTCGTTGCCGCCACCAGCGCCGGTAAGCCGGCGCTGGCCTGGCTCAGGCGGCGTCGAGCGGTTGGGCGCGGATGGCGGCAACCGCCGCGTTGAGGGCGTCGGCCTCCAGGATGTCGGCCATGATCCCGATCTGCTCGTCCCAGACCTCGGGCGGGATGTCGGCCTTCACCTCTTCGTCGAGCACGTGGTACACGCCGAGGCCCAACTGGACCCCTGCCAGTGCACCTGCATATGCCGGGTCTCCCAGCCGGACCGTCTCCGCCGAGATCTCCGCTGCCTCCGGATCGGGGGCACCGATGATCACGACGACCTGGTCACGGCCGTGGGTCTCCGCCAGCCGGAGGATTGCCTCCTGGCTCTGCAGGTCCATGGCGCCTGACGCCGTTCAGACGAAGCACTCCGTGGCCGTGAAGACCACCGTTGCTCCCGCCGCCTCCATGCAGGCGGCGATGGCGGGGCCTGACACCCCATCACGTTCGCCCAGGGCGACGATCTTCTTACCTTCCAGTACTCCCACCCTCACTCCTTCCCGACGCCGGCACCAGCTGCCAGCGTGTCGTCCAACCACTCCTGCACCTTCGACTCGGTCAGCGCGGCGCCGGCGATGCGTCCGATCTCCTCGCCGTCGCGGAACAGCACGAACGCGGGCAGCCCCATCAGGCGCAGCTCCATGCACAGCCGCCGTGCCTTGGGCGCCTCCAGCTTCACGACCTTGAAGTCGTCGGAGCGTTCCTCGGCCATGCGTTCGATGAACGGCATCATGGCCAGGCAGGGCTGGCAGTCCGGGCCCCAGACGTCGACGAGGGTGGTGCCCTCGGCGACGAGGTCCCGGAAGTTCTCTCTCGTGGCCTCGGTCAGTGTGCCCATCTCAGGTTCCTTTCCCGTTCCGCTCCAACAACACGCTCATGCCGTCCGACAGTTGCGACATCCGGCCGAGGAACAGGCTTCCCTTGGCCAGCAACAGCACCCTTGTCGCGTCGCCCGTGGTGAGGCGGTCGACGGCGTGCGGCAGGTAGCACAGCGAGGATGCCAGGTGACCCTGGGTCGGGGCGAACCCGGGCATGCCGTGGGTGTCGGCGAAGGCGGCGATGTCGGCCCGCTCTATCTCGCCCGCCTGGGCGGCGAGGGCGGCAATGGTCTTGTAGTTGCGGGCGGGGACGTCGCCCGACCCCTGCGGCTCGGTGATCTCCGGGTTGTGCAGCTCGGTGGCGTAGTCGTCCACCTCGGTCATGGGGATGCCGAGGCGGCGCAGCGGCTCGACGGCCAGCGCCTCCATGATGGCCGGGTTGGACCCGCCCGCGGCCACCCGGTGCCGGCCCACCGAATCGAGCCGGATCCTCGGCGAGACGCCGTCGTCCGCCTGCACCAGGGCGGCGGCGCCACCGAGCACGTCCTCCATGACCGGCATGTCGTGCTTCAGGTGGCCCTGGAACTTCATGCCCAGCTTGGCCATCGAGCCGCCGGCGATGACGGCGACGCGGTCGAAGAGGCCGGCCGACACCATGGCTGCCGCCGTCACCAGCGCGGGCGCGGGGGCGGCGCAGAAGTTCTTCACGTCCATGCCGGACGCCTCGGACAGCCCGGCCACCTCGGCCACCGCCTTGGCCATGTTGCCGCCGCCCCGCTGGTAGCGGTCGCCGATGGCCTCCTCGCCGCACCCGATCACGAAGTCGATCGACGCCGGGTCGATGCCCTCGTTGTGCAGGAGGTGCAGGAGGGACAGGGTGGCGGTGGCCTTCGACGCCAGGTTGTCGAGCAGCACGGCGGCGGTGAGCGCCTCGTCCTCCTCATGGGCGGCGGTGACCGCCCCGCCGAGCCGGGAGGCGCCCAGGTGCAGTGGCATGCTGCCGGGCCGGAGCAGCACCGACGCCACGTCGCCCTTGGCCTTCTCGATGCGGTCGAGGTCGAGGTGCTTGGCCAGCGGGTGGGTCGCCAGGGCGGCGGCTGCCTCGTCGGCCACGTCGGGGGACAGGGTGACGAGGTCGAAGCGGTCGACCGCCACGAGCAGGCCGAGGAACTCGAGGTCGGGCACGATCTCGCCCCGTGGACCGAGCCGCGACGCGTCGCCGCTCCTGCCCCACCAGGGGCGCTCGCCCATGGCACGGGGGTGGATGGCGCCCACGTACGCCTGGTGGGGCGCGTAGACCACGGCGTCCTCGTAGGAGCGCAGTGAGGCCAGGAACTTCTCCGACACGTCGGGGTGCCTCGGCAGCTCGCGTGCCGGCTTGGACCCGTGGCGGGCCAGGCCGGGCACATGGGCCAGCACCTGCGTCGACCCGGCGACGACGGCCGTCCGTTGTTCGCTCATGCGTCTCCCCTTTCCCGTTCCGGGTACGGCATTCGACCTTCAGGAGCGAGCTTCCGCACCGAGAAGGGTGTTGGCGTGGCGATCACGAGTCGCCGCCCCCGTCCATCGGGAACACGGTCGGCTTGTGCACGGCAGTGGCCACCGCCTCCAGGCCCCGCTCCACCAGCCTCCGGCGCCACGCCCGTTCCGCCTCGGCCCCGAGCGACGGATCGCCCGTGGGATAGGGGATGCCCCGCGTGGGCACGATGCGGGGCGCCCCCACCCGCTCGGCAATCGAGGTGAGGTTGCACAGCAGCGCCGTGGGGATCCCGGCCCGCTCCAACTCCTTCGCAAGCGTTGACCCGCAACGCGTCCCTGTTCCTCACGTGGCGGTGAGCAGGGCGGCCTGCACCCCCTGTCTGCGCAGATCGGCCGCCCACTCCACGCCGAAGCGGCGGGCGTTACCCACCGACGTGCCGTTGCCCGCCGTCACCAGGTACTCGCCGTGCAGCTTGCCGATGGCGCCCTCGCCCTCCAACTGGCGGGCCGCGTCGAGGGGGAGGATGCGGTGCGGGTCCTCGTTGGCCCACACGGTGGAGAAGCCGCCGTGCACCGACCGGAACTCCCCGGCGGGAAGAACATCGCGACCGTCGAGCGAGTACCGCAGCCAGCGGGTGGCGCGGGCGGACTCGAGGCTGTCGGGGTTGGCGTCGGGCACCAGGGCGCCCTCGGTGACCAGGGCGATCAGCGCGGTGGTGACGTCGGCCACCGGCTGGGCCGGCGTCACCTGGTCGAAGCGGGGGAGGGGAACCTCGGTCGTCTCCCGGTCGCCGCCCAGCCGGGCCAGCACCAGGGAGACGGCCCGCTCCGCGCTCGTCTCGTCGACGGTGACGTTGCGCCGGGGGAGCTTGCCCACCCGACCGTCGTCGGCACCGAGCGGCTCGCCGGCGGCGACCTTGCGGACGGCGGCGGCCAGCGTCTCCAGCGACGGCCCCATCTGGCGGGCCACCTCGCCGCTCGCCACGACCGGGGCGGCGCCGGCCTCGTCGATGCCGGGGTTGTCGGCGTGCATGCAGGCCACGACGGCAATGCCCTCGGCCGCCACCGCGGCGGCGACCCGGGCGCAGGCCAGGCCGTAGCGGCCGCTGGTGAAGGCGGGCCCGGTGACCACCACGTCGGGCTCGGCGGACTTCACCAGGGCGATGAGGTCGCCGATCACCTCGCGGCCGGCGGCGTGGTCGTCGCCGCACCACACGGTGGCCACGATCTCGAAGTCGTCGCCCAGCAGTTGCTGGAGCTTGCGCCCCGGACCGACGGCCCCCTCCTTCGACGCCGGCGGCACCGTGGCCGTGTCCTCCCCACCCAGACCGGCGAAGAACTGGTTGATGTAGTGGACGACCCGAGTCACGCCAACTCCCTTCTGGTAGCGGTAGAGCGCCCCAGGAGGCGCGATTCCGCTACCAGAACCGACTCCGGCGGCGTCATGCGGCCTCCCGGCAGGTGAGGCGGCCCCACCCGAGCGGGCTGAGGGCCGCGTAGACGACGGCCGTGGGCAGCTCGAAGGCGTCGAGGGCGGCGGCGCCGGCCACGTCGACCCGGTCGCCACCGAGCGCCCGTTCCATGGCGGGGAGCGACAGCCGCTCGTCGTAGTTGCCGGTGCTCACCATGGCGGTCGCCTTGGTGGGAGGCACCACGATCGACGGCCCGGTGCCGTCCGCCCCGGCCATCTCGGCGTAGAGGGCGACGGTGGGGATGCCCAGCTCCTCGAGTGCGTCCATCTTGAGGGCCATGTCGGCGTCGGCGTTGCCGCCGCCCTCCTTGGTGACGATGACGGCGTCGAACCCGGCCGCCTTGCACAGGCGGGCGGCGTGGGCGCTCACCAGTTCCTTGTTGGTGGCGTCGACCGGTTCGGGCGACAGCACCACGCCGGCGCACAGCAGATCGACGCCGTGGCGGGCCCGCAGGGCGGCCACCACCGGGTGGTTCTGGAACACCCACGTCGGGTTCTTGAGGCTGGGGTGACCCAGCTGACCGCTCACCACGGCGCCGTCGTCGAGGTCGCCCGGGTCGATGAGGGTGGGCAGGGCGATGGAACCGAAGCTGCGCCCGTAGACGAAGATCTCCTTGAACGTGCCCTGCGTCTGGAGGTTGGTGATGGCTGCCACCCGGGGCAGGCTCCGCTCGCCGGCATCGGGCAGCCCGGGCAGCTCCTCGACCGCATCGGGGGTGGCGCCCAGGGTTGTCTCGGCCAGACGGGCGGCGAGGGCCAGCGAGCCCTTTCGCAGCGCCTCGTAGACGGCCTCCCACGCCGCGTCGGGAGCGGGCGTGAACTCGACGACCAGGTTGTGCGTGGTGCCCAGCGGCGACAGGTGGGCGGCGGGGCCGGACATGTCGACCACGGCCTCCTGGGCCCGGGGCAGGAAGCCGGCCGTCACCACCGCTGTGCCCCGCAGGACGTGGGTGGTGCCGCGACCCTGGGGTAGCGCGGGCCCCACGAAGCCGGGGAAGATGCCCCCGCCGCCCGGGCCCTTGGTGCGGGGCTCCACTGCGTCCAGAACCTTCACGATTCGGGTCGCATCACCCGGCGACGCCCAGGACACCCGCACCTCGGCCAGTGCCGGGTCGGCCATGAGCGCAGCAGCTTCGGCGGCCGACACGGTGAGCGTGCCGCCGTCGTACGTGGTCTGGTCACCGAGTGCGACGGCGCGCACAAGGTGGACCAGCCGGGTCAGACCGGTGCCGGAGGCATCTCGTGCCGGCGCGCCATAGCTCGCTTCCACACCCCATTTGTACTCGTAGGAGGACCGGATCGAACAGTTCTCGAGCCCGGACCCTTCGTGCCGATCGCGAAGTGGGCCGAGTCTGGGAGGGCCGGAACGTGGTTCCAGGGTCGTCCAGCCGGATGCGGGGACGGATTCCCGCCGTGATCATCGCCCTTGCGGTGCTGTGGGCCGTCGGCCTTGCGCTCCTGGAAGCTGCGGGTGCGGCCGAAGCTGCGCCTGCCGGCGGCGGCCCGATCGGGCCGCTCGCGCCCACGTGTTCCCGGCCGACGCCAGCGACGCCTCGTCCCTCGTTGCGGCGGCCGACAATGCGCTTTACAAGGCCAAGCGGCAGGGTCGTAACCGCACCGTGCGTGTCCCCGCCCCGCCCCGGCCGCCGCAGCCTCATAGGCACGGGGGCGTCGTAGGCTCGGGTTTTCGTGACGGCCACCGCCGACGGCCAGCAAGGAGCGCCCATGAGCCCGGAGATGGCCAAGACGGACGAGGAATGGCGCCAGGAGTTGACGCCCGAGCAGTTCCAGGTCCTGCGCCAGAAGGGCACCGAGCGGGCGTTCACCGGCAAGTACGTCGACGCCAAGGACGACGGCACCTACCGGTGCGCGGCGTGCGGCGCCGCTCTGTTCATGTCGGAAACCAAGTTCGAGTCCGGCACCGGCTGGCCGAGCTTCACCGAGCCGGCGGTGGCCGAGGCGGTCGAGCTGATCAAGGACCGCAGCCACGGCATGGTGCGCACCGAGGTCGTGTGCCGCAACTGTGGTGGCCACCTGGGCCATGTGTTCGACGACGGCCCCGGCCCCGGCGGCCAGCGCTTCTGCATCAACTCCGCCTCGCTGGATTTCGACACCGACGCGCCGCCGCCGCTGCCCGGGGTCTGAGGCGCACCTGGGCGGCCGTAGGATCGCGCAGTGCCCCGCATCGTCGACATCCTCCCGTCCTTCGAGGAGTACGCCCGGAAGACGTTCGTCGACTCGCCCATGGTGCGCGAGTCGCGCTGGAAGGATCTCTACGAGAGCGCCAACCCCGAGATCTTCGAGGCGTTCTACGCCGGCCAGGGGGACAAGGTGGGGAAGTCGGCGGTCGTGCGCGAACTCACCATCGTGCGGGACCGGGTGAGCGAGGGCGGCCCTGTGCTGCACCGGGTGATCGAGGAGGTGGAGCCGGCCGTGCGCGACGTACTCGGCTTGGCGCCCACACCCGATCCGCTGCACGTCCTCATGGTCGGGCCCTACTCGGTCAACGTGCTGGTCGGCCCGATGGGCGACGAGGTGGCGGTCTTCCACTGTCTGGAGTGGTTCCAGTCCGAGGAGGGCAGCCGGGTCCTGGTGGCCCATGAGGACGCCCACGCCTGGCACCGGATCGTGCTCGGTGCCGTGCCCCCCGAGAGCGATGCGGCATGGACGACGTTCTCGGAGGGCCTGGCCACGCTCGTGTCCCGCCAGGTGGTGGCGGACCGCCCGGAGGAGGACTACTTCTGGTTCGGCCACGAGGGGTTCGAGGACTGGCTGCCGTGGTGCGTGGAGCATCGGGCCGAGTTGGTGGCCCGCTTTCGCGACGAGCTCGACGCCGAGGGCACGGCCGACACGTTCTTCGGCTCCGGTCTGGTGGAGAAGCGCTGGCGGGTCGGGTACTACCTGGCCGATCTGGTGGTCGGGGCGATGGACCGCCCCCTGCCCGAACTGGTCGCTCTGAGTGTGGACGAAGCGCGCAGCTCCGTGCGAGAGGCGCTCGCGAATCTCGCTTGACATGGCCCCAAGGGCCAGGTTCTACCCTTCTCCCCAGAGGATGCGATCCCCCGACGCGATGCCGGGGTGCTCTGCATCGGAGGTGGACTTCCAACATGACGACGACGACCGGCTGCTCCTGCGGATGCAGTTCCATGACGTCCCTCACTGCCGCCGCCGAGCCCTGCGGCTGCGGGTGCGAGTGCTGCGGGGACGCAGCCAAGTCCCGCGAGGACGAGATCACCGAACTGCACAACCTGCGGGCGGCCATCGAGACACGCCTGTCCGAACTCTCGGCCGAGCCCGTCTCGGGGTAACCCCGGGGATGTCCGGGCGGCACGAGGCCGGCCGGTAGCCGGCTGATCCCCCGGCCGGCCCGGCCGGCCTTGCGCGCACCCGCGGGCTAGGCCCGCCGGCCGGGGACCTTCGCTCGCGGCGAGTACTTCGGGTGGACCTCAGGGGCCTGGCCAGGCGTCGCGTCGTCAGGGGCTGGGGTGTTCCTGGCGGATCCACGAAATCAGGAGCGGGTCGATGATGGCGCCGTGTTGGTCGATGACGCTGCGCTGTTCGAGGACGAGACGGGCAGCGGTCGCCGATCCGCCGCTCAGCCCGAGCCGGCGCGCAGCGGCACCGAACTGCGGCTCTCCCCAGGCGATGAGGCGGAGGGCCTTGCGGTGGTTGCCCCCCACGCCGTTCCACACGGCGAGGAGCTCCGGCCGGGCGTAGGACAGCGTGGTGGCGTACGCCACCTGCCAGGTGTCGTCGTCGGCCGCGCCCCCGTCGGGAACGAGGTTCCACAGATGATGAGCGAGGAGGTTCAGCCGCTGGGGGTGTCCGCCGGCCGCCTGGATCAGCGACCCGAGCACGTTGCCGGGGCTACGACCGGTGGCGTCGAACCGGTCGGCGGCGTAGCCGGCGGCGACCGCTGGCGGGAGTGGCCCGAGCTCGAAGCGTTCGGCCTGGCCGAACAACGGAGCCGCCCGCTCCGAGAACAGGCTGCGCAGGATGCCCTGCTCGGACCCGGAGAAGAGGTAGGACACTCGTTCGCGTTGATGCTGGATCTGTGACCGCAGGACGGCATCCGCCTTGTCGACGTCGGCTATCGCCTGGAACTCGTCGAGGACGACGAGGACCCGGGTGCCCGTGCGTTCCGCTGCCTTCGGCGGCAGCGACAGCAGCGTCTCGAGCGTGTGGGAGGGCGGACTGTGCTCGGGTCGGAACACGCCGCTGCCTATGTCGATCCCGAACCGGGTCCCGGCGGCGCGCAGGCCGGCGTCGGCCACGCCGGCGAGCACGTGGCCGAGTGCCGCACGCACCTTCGTGTGGTTCAAGCCGGTGAATGCGGCGGCCAGCCGTCGGCTGATGTCGTCCATGCTGAGGACGCCCTGCAGATCGCACACGACGACAGCGAGGTCCTTGTCCGCTTCACAGTCGTATGCGAGGCGGCCGATGACACTCGTCTTCCCGAAGCGACGGGGTCCGTACAGGAGGCAGAACCGGCCGTGGGCAGCCCGGTCCCGCAGGGCTGCGAGCTCATCGTCCCGCCCGGCAAGCTGCGCCGGCGGTATCGGCCCCTCGAACACGAATGGCGAGGTCTGGAGCTGCACATCGGGAGTGTACTCGCTTGGGCGGGCGAAAAAGCCCCTCGCAGGAGAGCCTTCCTTCTCCGCCTTGGCGAGTAGAGGGAGCCCACGCCGCCTTGTCCGCTACGCCCCGTCCGGCACCGCCGTTGCCGCCATCGGGGCGGTGACGTCGAGGCGGTAGCCCCGACCTGGGCTGGGCCGAAGCGCCGCTCCACACGGCCCCAGGCGCCGGCGCAGGCGGGTGATGGTTGCCTCCAGGAGATGGGGGTCAGCGGTGGGCGAGCCCCAGAGCTTCTGGAGGAGAACGGGCCGGGACACCACCACCCCGGGCCGGTTGGCCAGCAGGGTGAACACTGCCTGCTCCAGCGGCGGCATCTCCAGGGTGCGATCGCCGATCTGCACGGCGAAGCCCTGCACCACCACTTCGCTGCCGGCCAGCACCAGGGTGCGCCGGCGGTCCTCGAACCGGTCGCTCAGGGCTCGGATCATCAGCCCGAGGCGCCCGAGCGTCGGCTCGACCGGCGCCTCGATGCCCTCGTCGCGGGCCACGCCGGCGCACACCGCCCCGACGCAGGCGGCGACCAGGCCGCCCGAGTTGAACGCCCGGCGCAGGAGCTGGTCGCGGTTGTGCTGGGCCGCCACTGCGAAGAGGTTCTGGACGGCGGGGGCGCTGGTGAATGTGACGGCATCGACCCGACCGTCACAGGCGGCGGCCACCAGGCGCAGGGCGGGGCCGGTGTCGTCGGGCATCCGCCAGCGGTAGACCGGCACTTCCACCACGTCGGCGCCCCGCTCTCGCAGCGCCAGCGTGATGTCGGCCGACTCGGCGCCCGCTTCCTGCACCGCCACCCGCTTGCCCTCGAGGGGCTCGGCCAGAAGGAGGGGCAGCAGCTGGTCGAGCCGCTCGTTGGGGGACGACTGCCACACGGTCATCCCGGCCGTCTGCACGGCGCCGGCCGACTTGGGCCCCCGGGCCACGATCCGGGCCGGCGTGAGGGCTGCGAGCAGCGCCTCACCCATGCCCCAGGCCTGGGCTGCCTCCAGCCATGCCCGCATGCCGATGCCGGTGGTGGCCACCAGGTAGTCGGGCGGCTGGCTTGCCACCGAAGCGGTGGCGGAGCGCAGCGCTTCGTCGGAGGCCAGGTACTGGGTGGCGATGCTCGGACCGTGCAGGACGCGTGCCCCACGCCGGCGCAACAACTCGGCCTGGTCCTCCCAGCGGCGGTCGGCGGTGACGCCCACGGTGTAGCCCTCGAGGGGGCGCAACGGCATTCCCCAATCCTGCGGGGGAGGTGTTACCAACCTGTTTCTGCCGCCCTGGTGTCGGGGTGAACTCCGTCTGTACGGCGGCTGTACGCGTCGGGTCGTGCTCACATGCGCTCGATCCGCACGGCCGACTGTTTGTAGTTTGGCTCGCGGGAGATCGGGTCGAACTCGTCGACGGTGAGACGGTTTGCGCAGCGCTCGTCGTAGTGGAAGGGCACGAACACCTCGCCCTCGCGCACGATGGCCGTCACCCGCACCAGCAGGTCGTCCACCACGCCCCGGCGCGACGCCAGCCGCACCAGGTCGCCGGAGCCGAGGCCCAGGCGCTCGGCGTCGATCGGGTTGATCTCCACCCACGCCTCCGGCGCTAGGTGGTCGAGCACCGCCACCCGGCCGGTCTTGGTGCGGGTGTGCCAGTGCTCGACGGTGCGACCGGTGTTCAACAGGAACGGGTAGCGGGGGCTAGGGGCGTCGCTGATGGGCTGCGGGGTGACGCACCACAGCTTCGCCCTGCCGCTCGGCGTCTGGAACACGCCGTCGGCGTAGATGCGCGGGGTGCCTCCGACCGCCTCCGTCTCCGGCGTGCACGGCCACTGGACGCCGCCCGCCGCGTCGATGCGGTCATAGGTGATGCCGCTGTAGTCACACAGCCGCCCTGCCGACACCCGGGACCATTCTGTGAATGCGTCCTCAGGTGTGGTCCACCCCGGGTAGAGCTCACCGGCCATGCCGAATGCCTGGGCCATGGCGAGGAAGATGTCGAAGTCGGCCTTGGCCTGGCCCGGCGGCTCGACCGCCTTGCGGACTCGGGAGACCCGGCGCTCGGCGTTGGTGTAGGTGCCGTCCTTCTCGCCCCAGATGGCGGCGGGGAGCACCACGTCGGCCATGGCCGTGGTGGGCGTGGCGAAGCCGTCCTGCACGACGAACAGGTCGAGCTTGCGGATGGCCGCCTCCAGGCGGGCCCGGTTCGGGAACGACACCACCGGGTTGGTGGCGATGACCCACAGCCCCTTGATCGTGCCGTCGAGGACGCCGTCGATGATGTCGGGGTAGGCCCGGCCCCGCTCGGTGGGGAGGCGATCGACAGGCACGCCCCACAGGGCCGCCATCTCGGCCCGGGCGGCCGGGTCGTCCCAGTTTCGGTAGCCGGGCAGCGAGGCGGTGCCACCCGCCTCCCGGGTGCCCATGGCGTTGCACTGGCCGGTGAGGGAGAAGGGGGCGGCTCCGGCCCGGCCCACGTTGCCCGTCACCAGGCACAGGGTGTTGAGCAGCGTGACGGTCTCGGTGCCCTGCACCGAGTGGTTCACGCCCATCGTCCACGCCACGAAGGCCCGCTCGGCCCGCCCGAAGGCGAGGGCCGCTTCCCGGATCTGCTCGGCCGGCACGCCGCAGTCCACCGCCACCCGGTCGAGGTCGTAGGCGGCGACGTGGGCAGCCAGCTCGGCGAAGCCCTCGGTGTGGGCGTCGACGTACGCCCGGTCGACGAGGCCCTCGTCGATGATCACCTTCAGCATCCCGTTGACCAGGGCGATGTCGCTGCGGGGCCGCACGGCCAGGTGGAGGTCGGCGACCATCGCCGTCTTGGTGACGCGCGGGTCCACCACGATCACCGTTGCGCCCGCATTGTCGAGCACTCGGGGCGCCAGAAGCGGATGGTTGTCGGCCACGTTGGCGCCGACGAGCAGGATGACGTCGGCCTGCTCGAGGTCCTCATAGGCGCCTGGCGGGCCGTCGCTCCCGAAGCTGCGCTTGTAGCCGGCCACCGCGCTCGACATGCACAGGGTGGTGTTGCCGTCGTAGTGGCGCAGGCCCAGGCCGCCCCGGCACAGCTTGCCCAGGGCGTAGAACTCCTCGGTCACCAGCTGGCCGGTGCTGATGACGGCCACCGCCTCGGGCCCGTGCTCGTGCAGCAGCCGGTTGAAGCCCACGACGGTGGCGCCCAGCGCCTCGTCCCAGGTGGCCGGCTCCTGGGCGCCGCCCGGCGACCTGCGAAGGAGGGGAGTGGTGAGTCGCCCTTCTGCGGCAAGGGTCTGGTGCTCGGACAGGCCTTTGGGGCACAGGCGACCGGCGTTCACCGGATGGTCGGGGTCGCCCTGCACCGCCACCGCCATGCCGTCCTTGACGCCCACGAACATGCCGCACCCCACCGCGCAGTAGCCGCAGGTCGTGCGCACCCATGTGTCGGGCTTGCGGGTCTCGTTCAGCATTCCGAACCGGTCGTCGGCCACGTACGCCCGCGGCGACGTGCTGGCCGCCCGTGCCGCGTCGGCCGCGTCCTCGGACCGGGTCCCCAGCCCGAGCAGCCGGGTGACGGCGGCTCCCCCCGGTCTGGTCACACCGAGACCGTTCGAAAGAGGGGGCCGGGCGTCATCGGCCGGCGAAGAAGCTGCCGGCGACCCGGAACGGGACGACGGTGACGTAGAAGAGGTAGCGGCCTGCCAGCTCGCCGAGGGCGGCGACGCCGAGGGCGGTGGCCAGGCGGCCGCCTGCTGACGGGCCGGTGAGGGGGACGGTGAGCGTCCAGGCCAGCAGGGCGATGGTGACGAACACGGCGGCGATGCGGGCCGCCAGGAGCGTGCGGAAGCGGCCCGTGAGCAGGGTGGCGGTGCCCCGGTGCTGGCGGTCGGTGCGGCCCCGCACGCTACGTAGCAGGTGGCCCACCGCTCCCAGCTGGACGACACCACCGGCCGCGGCGGCGGCCATCAGGCCGGTGGTCAGTGACGGCGCCAGCTCGGCCCGGTCGAGGCACAGGGCGGCGAGGAGGGGACCGGTGGCGAGAGCAGTGGCGAAGAACTGCACCAGGGTCCGGCGGGAGTTCCACACCGGGCGGGCGGGCACGAGGTAGAGCCGACCGCTGGCATAGATGCCGGCTGCGCCGGCAACCACGGTGCCGACTCCGAGGGCGAGCCGGGGGCCGAGGCCGACGTCGCCGCCCCATTCCCATGCCGCGGCGTAGGCGAGCGACGCGCCGGAGAAGGCGGACAGCAGTGCGACCTCCCGGCTGAGCCACGACGTGCGCCAGTTCCGCAGTGCCTTGAAGGCAATGGCCGGCCGGCCGAGGTGGAGCAGGGAGGCGGCCAGGGCGACGGCGCCCGCCAGGGCGGCGCCCACCGCACCGCCCGCCAGACCGCCCCGACCCGCTCCACCGGCTGCCTCGGCGACCACGGTGGAGGCGACTGTGCCGAGGGACAGCTGGGTGAGCAGGGTGAGGGCAATCAGAGGCCAGTGGGGGTCTTCCGGCTCCACGGAGTGGTCGGTGGCCGCCACCAGGTCGGGGAGACCGGCGGGGGTGACGATGCGGGTGGTCGACAGGGTGATCGAGGCGGGGGGTAGGCCGGGGGCGTCGGCGGTGGCGTGGTCGGCCCGCCAAGCGGCAACGTTCACCGGTTCCACCGTGATGGCATGGGTCGGGCAGGCCAGCACACAGGCGGGGCTCTGGCCCTCCGAGAGCCGGGGCAGGCACATGTCGCACTTGGCCACAACCTTGGCGGCCTTGTCGTACACGGGAACCTCGTAGGGGCAGTTCCAGATGCAGTACTGGCAGCCGATGCACTCGGCGGCGTCGTGGCGCACGACCCCGTTCTGCAGCTTGGTATAGGCCTGCGTGGGGCAGCCCGACAGGCAGGTGGGCTCCAGGCAGTGATTGCACGCCATGGACAGGTTGAGGCGCCTGGTCGTGGGAAAGGCGCCCCCTTCCAACTCGCCCACCCGCCGCCAGGCCTTGTCGACGGGTGTGGCGTTCTGCTCGGCGCAGGCAACCTCACAGGAGTGGCAGCCGACGCACGCGTCCATGGCGAAGCTGAAGCGGTACTGCTCGCCGGCGTCGAGGGGCAGCAGTCCTGGGCCGCGCTCGTCGATGCCCGTGAGCTTCCGCAAGCGATCGGTGACCGGTGCAGCCGTCGCATCCCGGTCCTCGATGAGTGTCAAGTGATCGCGACCTCGACCCTGCCATCGCGCTCACGGATCAGATGGACCGGGAGGGACACGGCGGGATCGTCGAGGCACGCACCCGTGCGCAGGTCGAAGCTCTGCTTGTACATCGGTGACGCGACCTTGGCCACGTCGCCCTTCGAACCCACGATGCCGCGGGAGATCACGTTGGCGCCGCTGAACGGGTCGTGGTTCGACAGGGCGAACAGCTCGTCGGTGGGCGAGACGCGGAACAGCGCGACCTGCCGGCCGTCGACCAGGGCGCACGCGCCCCGGTCTGGGACGAGGTCGTCGAAGGCGCAGACGTCCTGCCAGGTGAGCATGGCGGTATCGAGGATGGCTGTCATCGGCCCGCATCCCTTCGGGATGTCGCGCCGCTGAGTTGCCTGATGGAATGTCCTATCGGGCCATTCATGACAGTCGGACCTCCTGCTTCTCGTGGGGGAAGGCGGGGCGGCGCTGGCCGCGTTCGGCGACGAAGACGACGTTGGGGTCGGGCTCGTCGGAGTTGACGAAGGTGCGGAAGCGCCGCACCTTCTCGGGGTCGTTGATGGTGGCCGCCCATTCGCACTCGTACTCGGTCACGTGGCGGTCCATCTCGGCGTCGAGCTCGGCACAGATGCCGAGGGCATCGTCGAGCACCACCGCCTTGAGGCGGTCGAGGCCGCCCTCGAGCTTGTTGAGCCACGTGGCCGTGCGCTCCAGGCGGTCGGCCGTGCGGATGTAGTACCCGAGGAAGCGGTCGATGGTGCGGATGAGCGTGTCGTGGTCCACCCCTTCGACCAGCAGCTGGGCGTGCTGGGGGCGCATGCCGCCGTTGCCGCACACGTAGAGGTTCCAGCCCTGCTCCGTGGCGATGATGCCGAAGTCCTTGCTCTGGGCCTCGGCGCACTCCCGGGTGCAGCCGGAGACGGCCGACTTCAGCTTGTGGGGCGCTCGCAGGCCCCGGTACCGAAGCTCGATCTCGATGGCCAGGCTGGTGGAGTCCTGCACCCCGTACCGGCACCACGTGGTTCCGACGCACGACTTCACCGTGCGCAGCGCCTTGCCGTAGGCGTGCCCCGACTCCATGCCGGCGTCGATCAGCCGGGACCAGATCTCGGGCAGGTGGTCGACCCGCTGGCCGCCGGTGATCTTCGTGTACAGCCCGAAGTCCTCGGCCACCTCGGCGATGAGCTTCAGCCCGGCCGGGGTCACCTCGC
>JBKJNA010000225.1:0-13792 GCA_046596195.1 Acidimicrobiales bacterium
CGGTCCGCAACGCCTCGACGTAGCGCACCCCCTGCATGTCGCTGGCCGGCGTCCGCTCCAAGGTGGCGTGGCCCGTGGCGGCCAGAAGCTCGTCCCGGCTGTAGCTGGCGTGCACCCAGAGCGGCACATCGTCGAACCGGGGCGGCAAGGCGACGGGCAGGTGGTTGATGGCTTCGACCGCCAGGTCGAGCAGCACGATCGCCTCGGCACGAACGGCGGGGTGGTCCCAGAGGCTCACCAGACCCACCTCGACGCTCTGAAAGCCGCCACCGGACGGCCACAACGAGAAGAAGAGCATTGACGCCAGGCGCCGCTGACGTGGCGTCGACTTCTCCAGGTCCGGCGGAGCCGGGGCCGCGAGCCACCGCCGCCAGGTCTCCGCCCGTTCCATGTCGTCGACACGGGTGAAGCGATGCGCCCGCTTGAGCAGGGAGTCCTCCGCCGGCCCAGCTGCCTCGGTTGGCAGTCCGGCGGCACGACGCAGCCGGGTCCAGCTCCCGCCCGCCCGGTACACGTCCGCCAGCTCCCGCCCGCTCTCGGCGAGGTAATCCGCGAGACCCACGTCTCCGTACGACTGGACGTCGGCCACCAGCTGCTTGCTGCTGAGGCGCAGTTGTTGACGGACGTTGTCGAGGACGATGCGGGTGGCCACACGGTCGAGCGCCATGGAGCACCCGCTCGGAAGGAAGGGAAAGCCTTCCTCGATCTGGTGCTCCAGGGCCCTTCTCGACGAGCCGGTCAGAGCCCGGTAGCGGACATCGAAACGGAAGCGCCGGTGCTGGTTGCCGATGAAGTCCAGCACGGTGAGGCAGGCCTTGGCCGGGGCGTTGCGGAGGCCGCGGCCGAGCTGCTGCAGGAAGACGGTGGCGCTCTCCGTCGGCCGGAGGAACAGGACCGTGTCGACCTCGGGGACGTCGAGGCCGTGACGATCGAACGTCGTGCGCCAAACCACTGGCTCCGATGGAGCGGCGCGTGACCCCGGCCGAGCGGAGCATGCGAGCCCGGATCGCTGCCTACTCCCTGCACGCGAAGCGCGACCCTCGGGAAACGACGGCGCCGGCCAGGGCCGCTTTCCTGGCTCGCTTCGAGCACCAGGTCGACCCCGACGGCACCCTGCCCGACGCCGAGCGCCGGCGCCGGGCCGAGGCGGCCAGAAAGGCCCACTTCACCAAGCTCGCCCTCCGCTCGGCCCAGGCACGACGCTCCCGCGCCGCGAAGCCGGACCGGTAGTGCGCCGGTCATCGCCGCCGATCAGCCCAGATCGGCGATGGGCTGGAAGGCAGCGTCGGCGAACGGCGTGTAGCCGTCCGGCCATGGCGCTCGAAGCCGGCAGAGAAGGCGCATGTGGGCGGCGACCGTGGCGTCGTTCACGTGCTCCACGGTGACCACCGGGTCCTCGCCGTTGAGCTGACGCAGCTCGTGCACGTGCTCGATGAGGTAGTCGGGCACCCACCCGATCTGGCGGCCATCGCTGATCCGCACGATGACGCCACGGGGATTGAACCCGTTGTCCCGCTGGTCGGTGATGAGGAGACGATCGCCGACGGCGAGGGCTGCCACAACGTCGGCCGCACCGTCGACGTGGCGGATGCCCCGGACAAAGAACAGCGCGGTGCTCTCGCCCCCAGGCGTGCACTCGGGCGGAGCGAAGACCTCGATCCGATCGGTGACCCGTCGTCCCCCGCTCCGGGCGAGCACCTCAAACGGGTCTGCGTCGCCATCGAGATCTACGCGCGAGGCCAGAAGGTCGAAGTCGGGACGGGTGCGCGGCATCACCCGGTTGGCGAAGACGGGGAACAGGCGACCGCTGTCGTACCGGCGGTGGAGGTCCGGGAGCCCGGGCAGCGGCTCGAAGTCCTCGATCTGCTCGGCCGTTTTCAGGTAGGAGAAGCGGTAGGCCTCGCCGTCCGGGCCGACTCGGCGAACGAGGCACCCGATCGGATGGATGGATCCGACTGGGTCGCGCCAGGAGACGAAGAGGCTCCGCTCCTGGCCCTGGTCCGGCTGATCGGTCATGGTTCCATGCTACGGAGGCCGTGTGACAGGAACCGATGGTTCTCATGGAAGAGTGCCGTCGCGAATTGCTTCGCCGGGTCGCTCATGCGGTCCTCAGGCACCTGCACGATGATCTCGGAGATCTCCGGCAGGCGCTCGACGGCCGCCCGCCAGTGCCGGCGAGCCTCCGTCGACGCCATGCCCAGGGCGTCGAGGGCCACGTGGAGCAGGGTCGGTTGATCGGCGAACTTCGACTTGGCCCGGCCTGCGTAGGCGGACACCGACTGGTTGGGATCTGGCGTTGCCAGATGCATCCTCCGCCGCTCGTCGCTGAGCAGGAAGCCGAGGCACGAGGCATGGTCGAAGCTCGGGGCCAGACGGCGACCGGCCCGTCCACCGATCACGCCCCAGTTGTCCTGGTGCCGGTCGGTGTTGCCGACGAGGCAGTCGAGGACCAAGTAGCCGGCGAACCAGTCGAAGGCCGTCGACAGACCCTCGTGCTCGGCGGGAGGGCCGACGTCGTCGAGGACGGCTCGCACCGAGGCAAGCGTGTAGCCGGCTCGGTCGTGGGCATTGCGGGTCTCGATGCCGAGCCCGGCCAACAACTCGTTACCGTGGCTGAGCGCCTCCACCTCGTCCAGGACCTTCCGGCTGATCACACCAAACACGTCGCCCCGGGTCGCCAACTCGACGACGGCGACAGGGACGCCGAGTTCCAGGCCGACGCGGCCGGCGACAACCTCCGCCCAGTCGTCACCCTTCCGGTAGGTCAGCCCGTCCCGGTCGCAGTTGAATGTGGCCTCCTTCCACAACCAGAGGTGGTCGGCGGCGTCCCGCAGCCACTGCTTGGGCTTGGTGCCGAGCTGCTCCTCCCCCGCCGGCTCCCACGCCGAGACGTCGACCGAGATCACGACGGCTATAGCCGGTCGCCGGGTGACAGGCGCCGGTGGGCCTCCCGGGCCCGCTCGTCGGCCGCCGAGGCCCCGTAGCGGCCGAGCATGTCGCGCGACCGCCACCCCGCCAGCCGCATGAGGTCGCCCTCGTTGCCGCCGTCGGCCAGCCAGGTGTGGGCGAAGGTGTGGCGGAACATGTGGGGGTGCAGGTGGTCGATCCCGGCCTGGGCGGCGCGGCGGCGCAGCATCTGGGCGATGCCCGAGGCGGTCAGGGGGCCCTTGGCGCTGAGCCACAGGGCATCGGTCGTCGTCGCCCACGGGCTGCGGGGCCGCTCCCGGCGCACCCACCGGTCGAGGGCCTGGGCCGTCTTGGCGCCGAACGGGCACGCCCGCCCTCGCCGGCCCTTGCCCATCACGAGAGCCACGTCGGTCTCGAGGTCGATGGCGGCGGTGGTGAGCCCGGTGATCTCGGCCAGGCGCATGCCGGTGTCGACGAACAGGCGCAGGATGGCGGTGTCCCGGCGGGCCTCGAAGGTGGGCCCGCCGGCCGCCTTCAGCAGACGCGAGAGCTGGTCGTCGCTCAGGACCGCCACCGGCTGCTCGGGGATGGCGGGCGGGCGCATGTTGCGCATGGGGCTGTCGGCCACCTCGCCGTCCTCCACCAGCCACCGGAACAGCTGCTGGAGCCGGCGGTAGTGACCGGCCACGGTCGACGCCGTGGCCCGCTCCCCCAGCTCGGCCAGGTAGGTCTCGACGTGCTCGCGGCGCAGCCGGGAGGCCTCCGTCGGCATCCCCAGGCGGCGCAGGAAGGCGTCGAAGCCGTGGCCGGCCTCCAGGTAGGCGTCGATCGTGCGGGGCGCCTTGTTCTGGGCCCGCAGCGTGATGCGCCAGCTCTCGAGCAGGGTGGAAAGGTCGCCCATGCCCTGGTCAGGGGCAAGTTTCTGCCTCTTCATTTTGACCAGGTTATTCGCTGTGCGAGCGGTGCGCCAGCCCCTCCGGGCACAAAACCCCTGGTAGAGCCCGAGAGGAGAATCGAACTCCTGACCTACGCATTACGAGTGCGTTGCTCTGCCGTCTGAGCTACCCGGGCGGGAGCGATCAGCGTAGCGGTGGGCGGGCGCCGGCGGCGCCGGCTTCCAGGCGGCCGAGGCGGACCAGGAGGGCCTGGAGCAACAGGGTGACGTTGGGGTTGCGGGCGAGCGCCTCGTTGGCCGCATGGACCTCCTGCACGGCCGCCAGCGCAGGGCCGGGGTCGCTGGCGGCGGCCAGGCGGTCCCGGTAGGCGGCGGCGAGGGTGGCGAGGCCGAAGCGGAGTTCATCGGTGCGGATGCGCCGCTCCTCCCGCTTGTGGCGGGCGTCCAGCTCCTTGCGCTCCCCCGGCCTGTCGCCGTAGAGGCGCACCCGCTCGGCCAGCTCGGCCACCTCCTCGGCCTGGCGGGCCGTGAGCGGCTCTACCACCGTCTCGAGGCCGGCCAGCAGCTCGTCGGCCAGCGAGGCGGCTGCGAAGCCAGAGCCGTCGAGGCGGCCCGGGGCGTCGCGCCAGGCCGCCCGGCGGGCGGCGAAGCCGGTATCGGAGGCCAGGAGGCGGGCCCGGTCAGGGCGGCCGCCCGATGCCGACGCCACCTCCGCCGCCACGTGCGGGTCGAGCCCTTCGGCGACCAGAGCGGCGGTCAGGCGATCGGCTGGCACCGGGGCGAAGTCGACCTGGGCGCAGCGGCTGGCGATGGTGACCAGCCCGGGCGGCACGTGCTCGGCCAGGATCACGTACACCGTGGTGGCCGGCGGCTCCTCGATGGCCTTGAGGAGCGCCGGGGCGGCGTCCTCGACCAGGTGGAAGTCCACAAGCACCAGCACCTTCCGGCGCCCTTCCACCGGGCTCAGGGAGCCCAGCCGCCCGATCTCCCGAGCGTCGCCCACCGAGATGTAGGCGCCGGTGCGCTCCCGCACCACCACGTCGGGGTGCACACCGCCGAGGGCCCGGGTGCACTCGTCGCAGACGCCGCAGCCGGCGTCGGGACACAGCAGAGCAGCAGCGAAGGAGCGGGCCGCCGCCCGCTTGCCGGTGCCCGGCGGCCCGACCAGCAGGTAGGCGTGCACCGGCGACACGGCGGCGCCCCGCAGCTGGGCCACGACCCGCTCCTGGCCGATGAGCCCGGCGAACAGCGGCCCGGCGCCCACCGGCCCGTCCGTTGCAGGCCCGCAGGCGGCACTCACGACGCCACCAGCCCCGCCACCGACGCCCACACCCGCGCCGCCACCTCGTCGACCGATCCCGACCCGTCCACCACCCGCCAGTGCACAGGGTCGGCGGCGGCCAGCGCGCGGAACCCCTCCTCGACCCGGCGGTGGAAGGCCCGGCCCTCGGCCTCGAAGCGGTCGGGGTGGCCACGGCGGGCCTCGGCGACCTCGGGCGGCAGGTCGAGCAGGATCACGGCGTCGGGCCACAGGCCGCCGGTGGCCCAGTCCGACAGGTGACGCACGTCGTCGAGGGGGAGCCCTCTCCCATAGCCCTGGTAGGCCAGCGACGAGTGGGAGTACCGGTCGGTGACCACGTGGCGCCCGGCGGCCAGCGCCGGCGCCACCACCTCGGCCACGTGCTGGGCCCGGGCGGCGGCGAGGAGCATGACCTCGGCGCGCGGGTCGATGGCGCCCGACGCGGTGTCGAGCAGCAGATCGCGCACCCGCTCCCCCATCGCCGTGCCGCCGGGCTCGCGCGTCAGGACACCGCACAGGCGGTCGGCCAGCAGGGCAGACTGGGTCGTCTTGCCGCATGCCTCGCCTCCTTCGAAGGCGAGCAGCAGGCTCATGCTTCCGCCCCCCGGGCGGAGGCGGCCTTGAGGCCCCTGTGGGCCAGCAGGCCGGCGACGAGGATGATGATGCCGCCGAGCCACAGGGTGATGCGCACCCCAGGCAGGAAGACGGAGAAGCCGCCGAAGGACACCGAGCGGTCGAACAGGTGGTCAGACAGGCTGTCGAGCAGGCGCGACGTGGCCGGGGCGAGCGTGAAGGCGAGCAGGAGGCAGAAGCGCACGAGTGTGTACAGGAGGGCGAAGATACGCCCCCGCAGCTCGTCCTCCACGTTGGTCTGCAGGATGGTGAAGCCGAGGATGTACACCGACCCGGCGCACAACCCCAGGGCGGCGGTGAACACCACGGCCAAGGTGATGGTCGACATGCACGCGGCGGTGACGAGGGAGGCGCCGGCGCCCAGCACCGAGATCACGAAGATCCGTTCGTGCTGCACGCGATTCTGCAGGATGCTGAGCCCGATGATGCCGGCCGCCACGCCGAAGCCCAGGGCCGCCAGCAGCAGCCCGAAGCCGGCTGTGCCGGCGCCGTAGATCTTGTCGGACGCCACCGGCCCGAGCGGCACCACCATCCCGCCGCCGATGAGGCCCGTGCCGATGCCCAGGATCACGGCCCGCACCACGGCGCTGTCACGGATGAAGCGGCCGCCTTCGGCCAATTCCCGGAAGGTGCGACGGAAGTCGATGCCGCCCTTGCCGGCGTCGGCGGAACGCTCGGACCGGGGCAGGGTGAGCGTGGATATCAGGATCGCCGAAAGGAAGAATGTGAGGACGTCGACGTAGATGGCCACGAACTCCTGGTCGACCTTCAGGGCGCTCAGAGCGTCGACGTTCCCCAGCCATTTGGCCACCGTGGCCAGGAACGCGAACAGGGCGGCGCCGATCGGGAAGGTGCCGTAGGCGGCGACGAGCGACAGGGAGTTGGCGTTGGCCAGGAATTCCGGGCGCACCATGTTGGGCACCGACGCCTCCTTGGCCGGCGACCACATGAGGGTGAAAACCTCGAGGAGCAGCGAGGCGAAGAACAGCCCTGGGATGGTTTCTACGAAGGGCAGCGTGGCCAGCACCAGCCCGCGCCCGATGTCGCACGACACCATCACCTTCTTGCGGTCCCACCGGTCGATGAAGACGCCGGCGGCGGGAGCGAGGAAGAAGCCGGGCACGAGGCGGGCGGACAGCACGATTGCCACCGCCGTCTCGCTCGACGAGCCGCCGAGGCGGGCGGCGATGGCGGTGACGGCCACGAAGCCGATCCAGTCGCCGAGCGACGACACCACCTGGGCCAGCCACAGGCGGAAGAAGGTCGGTGAGCCGAACAGGCGGGTGACGGAGGCCACCTCCTGCGGGCCGGGCGGCGGCGGCCGCACTGCAAGCATCGGAGCGGTGGCCACCTGGTCGGGCCCGGGGGCCGGCACCCGAGGCGGGCGTGGGTGCGGGGTGGGCAACGGCTCCGTGGGCGGCTCGTCGCCGGGACGCGTCCGGGGCTTCCTCCGTCGGGACGCCTCGGCCACGCCGCTCAGGCTATGGGACGGAGGCTCCCGATCCGGTCATCCTGTCTTCCGCTCCTGCTTCGCCGCGGTCGCACCGGCGACCTTCTTGGCCGCCGACTTGGTGGTCTTCGTGGCCTTCGAGGCCTTGGCCGCACCAGCCGCCGGCTTGCGCTTCGCGCCGGCCGCCTTGGTCGTGCGCTCCGCCTTCTTGCGCTTGGGCGCCGGTCCCTTGGCCCGCTTGTCGGCCAGCAGTTCGGCCGCCCGCTCGGGCGTGATGTCCTCCACCGCCTCGCCCCGCGGCACGGTGACGTTGACCGTGCCCTCGGTGATATAGGGACCGAAGCGGCCGTCCTTGATCACCATCGGGGTGCCGGTGGCCGGGTCGTTGCCCAGCTCCCGAAGGGGGGCGGCAGCAGTCTGGCCCCGCCGAGTCTTGGGCTGGGCGTAGATCACCAGCGCCTCGTCGAGGGTCACCGAGAACAGCTGCTCCTCGGAGTCCAGACTGCGGCTGTCGGTGCCCTTCCTCAGGTACGGCCCGTACCGGCCGTTGAGGGCCACGATCTCCTCATCGCCTGTCGGGTCGACTCCCACCACGCGGGGCAGTGTGAGCAGGCGCAGGGCGTCCTCGAGGGTGACGGCCTCGGGTGTCATGGTCTTGAACAGCGACGCGGTGGGCGGCTTGGCCGCCTTGGCCCCCGTGCCCTCGATCGCTCCCAGCTGGACGTAGGGCCCGTAGCGCCCGGCCTTCACCACCACGGCCAGACCTGTCGCGGGGTCGGTGCCGAGCTCCCGGTCGCCGCTCGGGGCGTCGAGGAGCTCACCCGCCTTCTCGATGGTGATCTCGTCGGGTGCGAGCTCGTCGGGAACGCTTGCCCGGTCCTCACCCCGCTGGAGGTAGGGGCCATAGCGCCCCACCCGCACGACGATCTCACGGCCTTCTTCGTCGGCGCCGATAGGGATCGAGTTGATCTCCCTCGGGTCGATCTGGTCGAGCCGGTCGGCCACCAGGGCCTTGAGGCCCGGCGTGTCGCCCCCGAAGTAGAACTTCGACAGCCACGGCACCCGCTCCTGGCGCTTGGCCGCGATGCCGTCGAGCTCGTCCTCCAGCTTGGCCGTGAAGTCGTAGTCGACCAAGTGGGCGAAGTGCTGCTCCAGCAGGTTCACCACGGCGAAGGCGGTGAAGGTGGGCACGAGGGCCTGGCCCCGCTTCCAGACGTACTCGCGGGCCTGGATGGTGGAGATGATGCTGGCGTAGGTGGACGGACGGCCCACCCCCTTGTCCTCCAGCGCCTTGACCAGCGATGCTTCGGTGAACCGGGCCGGGGGCTGGGTGGTGTGGGACTTGGGCTCGAGGCTGCGAAGGTCGAGGGCCTCGCCCACCGCCAGCGCCGGCAGGCGCACCTCGCGGTCCTCGAGGACGGCGTCGGGATCGTCGGAGCCCTCGACGTAGGCACGGAAGAAGCCGGGAAAGGTGATGACTTTGCCGCTGGTGGCGAACTCGGCGTCCTCGCCGGTGGACGACTCCGCCCCGATCCGCACCTGTACCGTGTTGCCCACCGCGTCGGCCATCTGCGACGCCACCGTGCGCTTCCAGATCAGCTCGTACAGGCGACGCTCGTCGGCGCCGAGCTGGCCGGCGACCTGGTCGGGCATCCGGAAGTCGTCCCCGGCGGGACGGATGGCCTCGTGCGCCTCCTGGGCGTTCTTCACCTTGCGGGCGTACTGGCGGGGCTGGTCGGGCACGTACTGGCTGCCGTACAGCTGCGACGCCTGCCGGCGGGCGGCCGCCACGGCGGCGGGGGACAGGCTCGTGCTGTCGGTGCGCATGTAGGTGATGAAGCCGTTTTCGTACAGGCGCTGCGCCACCTGCATGGTGCGCTTGGAGTCGAACCGCATCTGGCGGCCGGCCTCCTGCTGGAGCGTCGACGTCATGAACGGCGCGTACGGCGACCGGCGGTACGGCTTCTCCTCCACCGAGCGAACGGTGAAGGCCGAGTCGGCCAGGCGGCCGGCCAGGCCGGAGGCATCGGCCTCGCCGAGGCGCACCACGTCGGCGGCGGGCTTGAGAGCGCCCTCCTGGGTGAAGTCCTTGCCTGTGGCCAGGCGCTTGCCGTCGAGGGCGACGAGGCCGGCGTTGACCGCGCTGTCGCCCTTGGCCAGGGCTGCGTCCAGGTCCCACCAGCCGGCGGCCCGGAACTTCATGCGCTCCCGCTCCCGCTCGACGGTCATGCGGGTGGCCACGCTCTGGACCCGCCCGGCCGACAGCTTGGGCTTGATCCGCCGCCACAACACCGGGGAGACCTCGAAGCCGTAGAGGCGGTCGAGCAGGCGGCGGGTCTCCTGGGCGTCGACCAGCGGCATGTTCAGGTCGCGGGTGTCCTCCACCGCCCGGCGGATGGCGGCAGCGGTGATCTCGTGGAACACCATGCGCTTCACCGGCACGCGGGGGTTCAGCACCTCGCTCAGGTGCCAGGCGATGGCCTCGCCCTCGCGGTCCTCGTCGGTTGCGAGATACAGCTCGCTGGCATCCTTCAGCAGGGCCTTGAGCCGCTTGACCACGTCCTTTCCCCTGCCCGACAGCACGTAGAGGGGCTTGAAGTCGTTGTCGACGTCGATCCCCAGCCGGGCCCACGGTTCTCCCTGGTAGGCGGCGGGGATCTCCGAGGCGTCGTTGGGCAGGTCGCGGACGTGGCCGACGGACGACTCGACCACGTAGCCGGGGCCGAGGTAGCCGGCGATGGTCTTCGCCTTGGCCGGCGACTCCACGATGACGAGGGGCTTGGGCATGACGGCGTCAGCGTGGGCGGATCGGGCGCAGTTGTCAAACGAGCTACCCCCGCCGCGTTTATCCTCGCGCCATGGACGGTCCCATGGAAGAGGTCGTCGACGGCGACACCGTGTGGCGCTTCGACGTCGACTTTCTCCGGTCGAACTGGTCCTGCATCTGGGGCCGTGGGTGCCTGGGCATACGAGCCGAAGCGGCGCCGGAACTCGGCCACGGGTGCTGCTCGATGGGCGCGGACTTCGAGGACGAGGACGAGGCCCGACTGATCGGCGCGCTGGGCGCCACCTTGGACCCGGCGCGCTTCCAGTACCACGCCGAGGCGAGCGCCGAAGGGGCCTACGGCGATGCCGGCCCGACGAGCACGCGGATCGTCGAAGGTGCATGCATTTTCCTCAACCGGCCGGGATTCGCCGGAGGTGCCGGCTGCGCCCTGCATTTGGCCGCCCTCGACGCCGAAGAGCCCCCGCGGGAATGGAAGCCCGCCGTATGCTGGCAGCTCCCCGTCAAGGTGGACTGGGAGGCCGGCGACGGGGACACCGAGGTCGCAACCGTCCGTCGCTGGTCGCGCGCTGACTGGGGCGCCGAAGGCGCCACGATGGCGTGGTGCTGCACCGAGGGCGAGCGGGCGTACGTGGGTGACCGACCGGTGATCGAGTCCCTGGCCGACGAGCTGGAGGCGATCATCGGCCCCGAGGTGCTCTCCAGGCTCCGGCGCCGAATCCCCCTCCGGGGCCACAACTAGCCTCCGCCGGGTGGACCTCGTCAACCCCGACCACCTGATCACCACGTTCGGCACCATCGGCATCATCCTGGTCGTGTTCGCCGAGTCCGGTCTGATGTTCGGGTTCTTCCTGCCCGGCGACTCCCTGCTGATCACCGCCGGCGTCTTCGCCGCCAAGGGCGACCTGAACCTGCCCGTCATCCTCGTCGGGGTGTTCCTGGCGGCGGTGCTCGGCGACCAGGTGGGCTACGCCTTCGGCCACAAGGTCGGGCCGGCCCTGTTCGGCCGGCCCGACTCCCGCTTGTTCAAGAAGAAGCACCTGGAGAAGGCGCAGGCGTACTTCGACGACAAGGGTCCCCGCACCATCGTGCTGGCCCGCTTCGTGCCCATCGTGCGCACCTTCGCCCCCATCGTGGCGGGCATGAGCGACATGCCCTACCGCACGTTCGCGACCTACAACGTGCTGGGTGGCCTGTTGTGGGGCGTCGGCGTCACCCTGATCGGTTACGCCCTGGGCGAGGCGGTCGACATCGACAAGTACCTGCTGCCGATCATTGCGTGCCTGATCGCCGCTTCCTTTGTCCCCGTGGTGCTCGAGGTGCGGCGGGCCCGGCGGGTGAGCCGTTCGATTCCTGCTCCGGACCAGCCGGCCCCCGACCATCCGGCGACGTAGCATCCGGCGAGGTAGCAGCCGGCGCCAGCCGCAACCGGGCGGCCGTGAGCTGGGCCCGCAGGTGCTCGTCGTCGTCGCCGAGGTCGACGATCCAGCGGTCGAGGGCGTCGACCGCCAGCTGCACGGGCTCGTCGCCGCCACCGCCGGTATAACCGTCGGTGGCCCCGGCGTTCGCCATGGCCATGGCCGGCGAGGGGGCCACCGCAGCGGACGGGGCCGGCAGGGCGCCGCCGATGCCGTCCGACTTACGCTTGGAAAAGGCTATGGCGCCGATGAGCACCACGAGGGCCAGGCCCGCCACCGTGAAGCGCACGCCGTCGTTGTCCTGCTGGTTGATGATGGCGGGGAGGATGAGCAGTGACACCAGGTTCATCACCTTGATGAGCGGGTTGAGGGCGGGGCCGGCGGTGTCCTTGAAGGGGTCACCCACCGTGTCGGCGATGACGGCCGCCTTGTGGGCGTCGGAGCCCTTGCCGCCCTCGTTGCCGTCCTCGATGTACTTCTTGGCGTTGTCCCATGCGCCGCCGGCGTTGGACAGGTAGTTGGCCATCAGCTGGCCGACCAGGATCACCGCCACCAAGAAGGCGCCCAGGGCGGTGAAGCCGATGCCGAAGCCCACGATGACGGGCGTGAGCACGGCCAGCAGGGCGGGGGTGACCAGTTCACGCAGCGAGGCCGCCGTGCAGATGTCGATGACGGGGGCGTGATCGGGCTTCTTCAGCCCCTTCATGATGAGCCCGTCTGCGAACTGGCGTCTGACCTCCTGCACCACCACGCCGGCGGTGCGGCTCACAGCGTTGATGGCGAGGGCCGAGAACAGGAACGGCACGGCCCCGCCGATAAGCAGGCCGATGAAGACCTTGGGGTCGGCCACGTTGATCGGGATGGCGTCGAACACGCCACGCGCCGTGCCCTGGAGGCGCTCCAGCGTGTCGGCGTCGAGGGTCTCCTGGGCCGCTGTCTCGATGAAGCTGGCGAAGATGGCCACCGAGGCGATGACGGCGGAGCCGATGGCGAAGCCCTTGGTGACGGCCTTGGTGGTGTTGCCCACCGCGTCCAGGCTCACCATGATGCGCTCGGGCTCGCCGTGGAACTCGCCCGACATCTCGGCGATGCCGGCCGCGTTGTCGGAGACGGGGCCGAAGGTGTCCTCCGACACGATCACACCGGTGGTGGCCAGCATGCCCATGCCGCACAGGGCCACCAGGTAGAGCGAGAACTGCAGGTTGCCGCCGCCGAGGCCCAGGGACACGCCGATGGCGAGGGCGATGGCGAGGATGGCGTACACCGAGCTCTCCAGCCCGGCCGAGGTGCCCGACAGGATGGCGGTGGCAGGGCCGGTGCGGGTGGACTCGGCGATCTCGCGCACCGGTGCGTGGTGGGTTGCCGTGAAGTACTCGGTGAGGCGGCTGACCGCCTGGGCCAGGATCAGGCCGATGACGACGGCGCCGAAGCAGCGCAGGCCGACGTTGGAGAGGGTGGCCTCGCTGCGGCCGTTCAGCACGCCGTCGATGCCGTCGCCGACGTAGAGGACGCCGAGCAGGCCGACGCCGACCACGGTGATGAGGCCGGCGGTGAGGAAGCCGCGGTTGATGGGCTTGAGGGCGTCGGTGTCGCCCGGCTTGGCCTTCACCGCGTACACGCCGGCGATGGAGGCGAGCACGCCGACGGCGCGGGCGGCGAGCGGGAACACCAGCCCGAGGGCCGGGTTGGCGCCCACGGCGGCGAAGCCGGAGACGCCGAGGATGATGGAGGCGACCAGGGTGACCTCGTAGCTCTCGAACAGGTCGGCGGCCATGCCGGCGCAGTCGCCCACGTTGTCGCCCACGTTGTCGGCGATGGTGGCCGGGTTGCGGGGGTCGTCCTCGGGGATGCCGGCCTCGACCTTGCCCACCAGGTCGGCGCCCACGTCGGCCGCCTTGGTGAAGATGCCGCCGCCCACCCGCAGGAACAGGGCGAGCAGCGAGCCGCCGAAGCCGAAGCCGACGAGGATGGCGGAGCTGGTGTTCTGGAAGATGAGGATGATGACGGTGGCGCCGAGGAGGCCAAGACCCACGGTGAACATGCCGGCCACGCCGCCGGTGCGGAAGGCCACCTTCAGGGCGTCGGGCAACGAGCTGCGCTTGGCCGCCGCCGCGGTGCGCACGTTGCCCTGGGTGGCGAGGGTCATGCCGATGTAGCCGGTGAGCCCCGACAGGATGCCGCCGGCCACGAAGGCAAGCGTGCGGAACAGGCCCGACTGGGCGAACGACAGGGCGACCTCGCCGTTCGGCTTGACGATCTTGGTGGACGTGATGAACACGATGGCGGCCAGCGGCACCAGGATGACCGCGACGGTGCGGAACTGGCGCTTGAGGTAGGCCAGGGCCCCCTCCTGGATCGACGTGGCGATCTCCTGCATGACCGGCGTTCCCTTGTCCTGGGCCAG
>JBKJNA010000134.1:0-33830 GCA_046596195.1 Acidimicrobiales bacterium
CCAAGCGCAGCCGCATGCTCCATGTGGGGGCGGGCGGCTGCGCTTGGTCGCCACCAGGCGGCGAAGGCGGCGGTGGTCGCCCGGCCCCACGTCGAGCATGCGGCGAAGCGGGCGCACGACGTGGCCGATCTGGCGCGGGAGAAGGCGGCCCGTGCTGCACTGTCCGGCGTCGACAGCCCGCAGGTGTTGATCGAGGTCGCGTAGTCGCGGACCGGGGGGACCCGCCTGCCCGAGCGCTTCTGCTCACCGGGCCCGTCCCCCTGCCCGGCAGGCTCTCGGTCGCCCACCTGGCCGCCCTGGTCGGCGCCGACGTGCTCGTTCGCCGCGCCCGGGCGGCAGGTGAGGAGCTGGCGTGGATGGCGTCGGCCGTCCCCGGCGGTCTGGCGACGCAACGGGCGGCCGAGGGTGAGCTCGTGCGCGAGGGCCTCGACAAGGAGATGATCGGGCGGGAGGCCTTCGTGGCCCGTGTGGCCGCGTCGGCGGACCTCGCCCGCGACGAACTGGCCGGGTTGGCCGAGGCGCTCCGGCTCAACCTGGACGTCAGGGCCGCCGTCGACGCAGGGGAGGCCGCCGCCCAGACCGCCCGAACCGCGTTCGTCCGTCTCTTCGACGCCGGCCTGGTGCACAGGGCCGAGCGGGTGGTGGGCGCCTGCCCGGGCTGCGCCACCACGATCGGCGCGTCGGAAGCGGTTGCGGCCCACCTGGAGGGCGACGGCCTCCTGCTGCGCCTTGCCCTCAAGGACGAGGGTGACGGTGGCCACCTCGACGTTGGGTGCCTCGCGGCCGAGCTCCTGCCCGGCGTGGTCGCGGTGGCCGTGCCCGATGGTTCACCCGCCGCCGGTGGCGCCGTGCTCGTTCCTGTGGCTGCAACGGTGGTCCCTGTGGTGGCCGGCGCCGGAGTGGCGACTCCCACGCTCGTGGTTCCCGCCCACGACCAGCGGGCGTTCGACCTGGCCTGGCGGCTCGGCATTGCGCCGGTACCCGTGCTCGACGGTAGGGGCTTCGTCTGCGCCCCCGGCCCGCTGGCCGGGCTGGCCCGCTACGCCGCCCGGGCGGCTGCCCGCAAGCTGCTGGAGGCCGAAGGCGTGGTGGTCGGCACCGCCGAGGGCCTGGAGCCGGTCGAACGGTGCCCGGCGTGCCGGACGGTGTTGGTGCCGCTCCTCGGGACCCACTGGGTCCTCACCGTGGCGGACCTGGAGACGTCGGCCGCCGACGCGGTCCGCGACGGTCGTCTGGCCGTGTGGCCGCCGGCCGCCCGTGACGATCTGGTGGCCGGTGCCGGTTCGGCGGGGGAGTGGTGCCTCAGCCAGCAGGTCTGGGGTGGCGTCCCGGTGCCGGTGGGGCGCTGCGGGGATTGCGGGACCCTCGACGTGTCGGTCGACCCGGCCACATCGTGCGGGCGGTGCATGGGCGACCTGGTGGCGGACGACGACGTGCTCGACGCCCGGTTCGTGCGCTGCATGCTGCCGCTGGCGACCGCCGGCTGGCCGGAGGGACGGGGAGCGGGGGATCGGCCCGGTGGCGGCGTCGTGTTCGTCGTGCCGCAGGTCGCAGCGGCCGACATCCTTCCCATGGTGGCCCTCGCTCTCCGCCTGGACGGGACCGTCCCGTTCAACGAGGTGGCGGTCCTGTGCCCGGTACGGGAGGCGGCTGAGGAGGAGCTGGTGGCGGATGTTCCTGCACTTGCCGCCCAGGAAGGGCCCCAGGTGCTCCGGCTCGCCCTGCTGTGCGGGGGCCTCGACCTGGCCGAGGCCCGAGGCCTTCTCGGCCGCATCGATGCCCTTCCACCCGGCAAGGCCGACGTGGAGCAGCTGGCCGCCGCCATGGAGGATGCCTTCGCCGCCCTCGCCCCCTCCTTCGCCCTCGGGCTTCTCGCCGCCGCCGTCCGCCAGGGTGTCCCGGCTGCCGACCGGCCCCGGATGCGGGACCTGGCCGCCCCTTTCGTCGGACGATGAGCCCCGCCTTGCGCTGGTCCTATGCCGAGGCCCTGGCGTGGCTCGACGGCCACGTCAACCTGGAGGCCATCGTCGCCGGCCGCCCGGAGCCGAGCCTGGACCGCATGCGGCGCCTGTGCGGGCTCATGGGCGACCCGCAGACGGCGTTCCCGGTCATCCACATCACCGGCACCAACGGCAAGGGCTCCACCGCCCGCATGGTCACCGCCCTGCTGGCGGCGCGGGGCCTCGACGTCGGCACCTACACCAGTCCCGACCTGGAGCGGGTGAACGAGCGCCTGGCCCTCACCCAGGGCCACATCGACGCCTTCGAGGACCCCGACCCCGACGAGGAGGAGCAGGAGGCAGCCGCCAGCCGCGGCCCGGCTGACGGGTTCTGGGGCGGCGACGGCGGCGCTCCGGCAGTCCTCGCTCCGCGCCGCGCCGAGCTCCCTGTCCCGGTCCTCGATCCGATCGCCGACGCTGACCTGGCCGGCGTGCTCCAGGCAGTGGCCGGCCTGGAGGGCCTACTCGACAGCCCACCGACGCGCTTCGAGATCCTCACCGCCGCCGCCTACCGCTGGTTCGCCGACGTCGCCGTCGACGTGGCCGTGGTCGAGGTGGGGCTCGGCGGGCTCTTCGACGCCACCAACGTGGCCGACGGCGCCGTCGCGGTCGTCACCAACATCAGCCTCGATCACGCCGACATCCTCGGGAGCCGCCTGGAGGACATCGCCCGCGAGAAGGCGGGCATCATCAAGCCCGGCAGCACCCTCGTGCTCGGGGAGACCAGCGATGCGTTGGCACCCATCTTCCGCCAGGCGGGCGCCGAGCAGGTATGGGAGCTCGACCGCCACTTCGGCGTCCGCGCCGACCGCGTGGCCGTGGGCGGCCGGCTCGTCAGCCTGCGCACGCCGACGGGCGAGTACGACGACGTCTACCTTCCGGTCCACGGCGCCCACCAGGCCACAAACGCGACGCTGGCGGTGGCCGCCGTCGAGGCGTTCTTCGGCGGCCCCCTGCCCACCGACGTGGTCACCGAGGCCTTCGGCGGGCTGCAACTACCCGGGCGGATGGAGGTGATGGGTCGTCACCCGCTGGTGCTCCTCGACGGCGCCCACAACGTGGCCGGGGCGCGGGCCGCCGCGGCCACGGTGGCGGAGGAGTTCGCCGGCGAGGGCGGACTGATCGCGGTGGTGGGCATGCTCCAGGGCAGGGACGCCGGTGAGATGCTCCTGGCGTTGGGTCTTGCGAGTGCCCGCCTGGTCGTTGCCTGCCCTGCACCCTCCCCCCGCTCGCTGCCCGCCGCTGCCGTGGCGGCCGCCGCCCGGTCGCTCGGGGTGGACGCGATGGAGGCGGCATCGGTGGCGGAGGCGGTGGCGGCGGCCCTGGACGAGGCCGGCGAGGACGAAAGAGTCCTCGTCACGGGCTCGCTCTACGTGGTGGGCGCGGCCCGCACCGCCCTCCGCTCCCGCAAGTGCTGACCGGCCACCTGTTCTTGACGGCCCCTGACACCGGATACCGGCGTTGATCCTCCCAAGAACGGAGCCGCCGGGATGGGACACGCCTGCGAGGCGCCAGTAGGGTCCCCACCCTCATGGACCGCACCTTTGTCATCGTCAAGCCCGACGCCGTGGAGCGCGGCCTGGCCGGGGAGATCCTGGCCCGGTTCGAGCGCAAGGGCCTCAAGCTGGCCGCCGCCGAACTGCGCCTCATCGACGCCGACCTGGCCGGCCGCCATTACGCCGAGCACGCCGAGCGCCCCTTCTTTCCCGAGTTGGTCGCGTTCATCACCCGCTCGCCGTCGCTCCTGGTCGTCCTGGCGGGGCCGCAGGACACCTGGAAGGTCGTCCGCACCATGATGGGCGTCACCGACCCGAAGGAATCCGCGCCCGGCACGATCCGGGGCGATCTCGGGACGCTCGTCACCGAGAACCTGGTGCACGGCTCCGATGGCCCCGAGTCGGCCGAGCGCGAGATCCACCTCTTCTTCCCACAGCTGTAGTAAGCGCCCGCTGGCGCTTCGGCGGGCTGGCACCTAGCCTGAGCCGCTGCGGAGAGGGGTTGCCTGTCATGTCGGAAAACTTTTTCTCCTCCTTCCTCGGTCGCGACATGGCCGTGGACCTGGGGACTGCGAACACGCTCGTGTACGTGCGCGGCCGTGGGATCGTGCTCAACGAGCCCTCGGTGGTGGCCGTCAACGTGAAGGACGGCCGGCCCCTGTCTGTGGGCATGGAGGCCAAGCGGATGATCGGGCGCACGCCCAGCCACATCCGGGCCATCCGCCCGTTGAAGGACGGCGTGATCGCCGACTTCGAGATCTGCGAGAAGATGCTCCGCTACTTCATCCAGAAGGTCCACCAACGCCGCTTCGCCAAGCCGCGCATGGTGATTTGCGTCCCGTCGGGCATCACCGGCGTGGAGCAGCGGGCCGTGCAGGAGGCAGCCGAGTACGCCGGCGCCCGTAAGCCCGCCTACATCATCGAGGAGCCCATGGCCGCCGCCATCGGCGCCGGGCTCCCCGTGCACGAGCCCACCGGCAACATGGTGGTCGACATCGGCGGCGGCACCACCGAGGTGGCCGTCATCTCCCTCGGCGGCATCGTCACCAGCCAGTCCATCCGCATCGGCGGCGACAAGCTCGACCACTCGATCATCCAGTTCATCAAGAAGGAGTACAGCCTCGCCCTCGGCGAGCGCACGGCTGAGGAGATCAAGATCGCGCTCGGTTCGGCGTGCATGCTCGAGGAGGAGCAGAACGCCGAGATCCGCGGCCGCGACCTGATCACCGGCCTGCCCAAGACGATCGTCACCAGCACCCAGGAGATCCGCGAGGCCATCGAGGAGCCGCTGGCGGCCATCGTCGACTCGGTGAAGATCACGCTCGACAAGACGCCCCCGGAGCTGGCCGCCGACATCATGGAGCAGGGCATCGTCCTCACCGGCGGCGGCGCGTTGCTGCACGGCCTCGACGCCCGGCTGTCGGCTGAGACCGGGATGCCGATCGTCATCGCCCGCAACCCGTTGCACTCGGTGGCCATCGGGGCCGGCCAGTGCCTGGAGGAGTTCGACGCACTCAAGCAGGTGCTCATCTCCTCCAACGGGCACCAGTAGCGCACGGGGCCCGCCCTTCGTGGCTGTCTACCGGCGCACCTCGCGCCCCCGCTTCACGCTGCTCCTGCTCGTCCTCACCGCCATCACCCTGCTCACCCTCGACGAGCGCAGCAACGGCTTGGGCATCGTGGATGGCGCCCGGGACGGTGCCCAGGACCTGTTCGCGCCGGTCAAGGCGGCGGCCGACGCGGTCTTCTCGCCGGTGACCGACTTCTTCGACGGCGCCCTCCATTACGGCGACGTGACGGCCGAGAACGACCGGCTGCGCGAGCAGCTGGCCGAGCGGGAGTCGGCCGTGCTCCAAGCGGCGGACGCGGAGCGCGAGCGGGAGGCACTGCTCGACCTGGCGGGCCTCGACTTCGTGGGTGACATCCCCACGGTCGCCGCCCGCGTGGTGCTGACCCCCGCTTCGGGCTTCGAACTCACCCTCAGCATCGACCGGGGTCGCGACGCCGGCGTGGCCAAGGGCATGGCGGTCGTGTCCGGCGGCGGGCTCGTCGGCCAGGTCATCGACGTCTCCCGCACGAGGTCCACCGTGCGGCTGGTCACCGATGCCTCTTCGAACGTCGGCGTGCGCCTGGCGGCGACCGGCGAGACGGGCGTCGCCGCCGGCCGGGGGGCCGGCTCCACCCTGCGGGTCGACCTGGTGGACCCGATGACCAAGGTCGACAAGGGCGAGATCGTCGTCACCAGCGGCCTGCAGAACAGCGCCTACCCGCCCGGCATCCCGGTAGGAAAGGTGGTCGCTGCCACCACCGCAACCGGTGCGCTGCAGCAGGATGTCACGATCGAGCCCACCGTCGACCTGCCCCGCGTCACCTTCGTCAAGGTTCTCCAGTGGAGCCCGGCCAAGTGACCTCCCGTCTGCGCCTCTGCTTCATCGTGTTCGTGGCCCTCACGCTGCACCAGTCCCTGTTCGTGACGCTTCGGGTGGAGGACGCCCACCCCCAGGTGATGCTGCTGGTCGCCGTGGTGGGCGGCCTGCTGGCGGGCGCCGAGCGGGGCGCCCTGATCGGCTTCGCCGCCGGCCTGCTGGCCGACCTGTTCGTGCAGACGCCACTCGGCCTCTCGGCGCTCACCTTCGCCCTCGTCGCCTTCGTCGTGGGGTCACTCCAGGCCGGCATCGTGCACACGGCCTGGTGGATCGGGCCCGTCACCGCCTTCGGGGCCAGCTTCGCCGGCATGGTGCTCTACGGCGTCCTCGGAGCGATCATCGGCCAGGCCCACTATGTGTCGCCCCGCCTCCTCCTCGTGGGCGCCGGCGCCGGCGCCATGAACGCAGTGTTGGCGGTGCCGGTGGTGCGGGCCATGTCGTGGGCCCTCGACAGCAAGGCCGCTGCGGCCTACGCCCGGTGACGGCGCGCTCCGTGGTGCGCCCCGTGAGTGGCGATGAGTAGCGACAACACCCGGCTGCGCCTGTCGATCGTCGGCATCGTGGTCGTCTCCCTGTTCGCCGCCCTCTTCGCTCGGCTCTGGTACCTCCAGGTCATGGACACGGGCACGTTCCAGGCTCTCGCCACCCAGAATCGGGTCCGTACGGTCTTCGAGCCGGCGCCGCGCGGTCGCATCCTCGACCGCCAAGGCCGGCCTCTCGTGGAGAACCGCGGCTACCAGGCCGTCACCGTCACCCGCTTCGACGTCCAGGACGAGCCCGAGGTGGTCACCCGCCTCGCCGCCCTGCTCGGCCTGCCGCGGCCGGAGCTGGAGAAGCGGATCGCCGACCCCCGCTACAGCCCGTACAAGCCGGTGCCGGTGGCGGAGGACGTGGCCGAGGAGGTGGTCGTCTACCTCCGAGAGCACAGCGCCGACTTCCAAGGGGTCGAGGCCACGGCGGTGGCCGAGCGCACCTACCCGCACGGCTCGCTGGCCGCCCATGTCCTCGGCTACGTCGGGGAGATCAACGACAAGGAACTGGACGCTCGTGAGGGCGGCGATTACCGGCTGGGTGACGACATCGGCAAGTCGGGGGTCGAGCGCACGTTCGACCTCGACCTCCGCGGGACGCCCGGCACCACCCGGCTGGAGGTCGACGCCAACGGGAGGGTGCTCTTTCCGCCGCTCTCCTCGTCACCGCCGGTGCAGGGCGACGACGTGCAGCTCACCATCGACCTCGACGTGCAGGCACTGGCGGAGGACTCCCTCGCCAAGGGGCTGGAGGCGGCGCGGGCGTCTCACGACCGCAACACCGGCAAGGCGTTCGTCGCCCCGGCCGGATCGGTGGTGGTGCTCGACCCGCGCGACGGGTCGCTGCTCGCGCTTGCATCGAACCCCAGCTACAACCCGGCCGACTTCGTGAACGGCATCCGCCCCGACGTCTTCGCCGGCCTGCAGGACCCGGCCAATCACTGCCCGCTGTGCAACCGCGCCATCCAGGGCCAGTACGCCCCGGGGTCGACGTTCAAGCTCTTCACTGCCCTCGCAGCCCTGCGAACTGGGCTTATCGCGCCCAACACCACGTTCGTGGACGAGGGGTCGTACCGCATCCAGAACTGCAGGGGCGAGAAGTGCGTCTACCGCAACGCCGGCAGCCAGTCCTACGGCCGGGTCAACCTGCCCCAGGCCCTCACCGTGTCGAGTGACGCCTTCTTCTACAACATCGGGGCCAACCTGTGGTTCGGGGGCGGGCCCAACCGCAACGCCATCCAGGGCGCTGCCCGCGACCTCGGGCTCGGCACCCGCTCCGGCATCGAGCTCGGCGGGGAGATGCGGGGCCGGGTCCCTGACCCCGAATCCCGCAAGAAGGCGCACGAGGACTATCCAGAGGCGTTCCCCAACGGCGACTGGCGCGCCGGTGACAACGTGAACCTGTCGATCGGCCAGGGCGACACGGCGGTCACCCCGCTGCAACTGGCCAACGCCTACGCCGCCTTCGCAAACGGCGGCTCGGTGCTCAAGCCGCGCGTGGCGGCCCGCGTCCTTCGGCCCGACGGCCAGCCGGAACGGGAGATGGCCCCCGAATCGACGTCGAAGGTCGCTCTCGACCCGGGCCACCGCTCCGCCATCCTCCAGGGCCTGCGGGCGTCGATCGCCCGACCCGAGGGCACCGGCGCCGGCGCCTTCGCCGGGTTCCCGCTGGACTCGTTCGCGGTGGCGGGTAAGACCGGCACCGCCCAGGTGGTGGGCAAGCAGGACACGGCCGTGTTCGTCGCCTTCGCCCCTGCCGACGCGCCCCAGTATGTCGTGGCTGTCGTAATGGAGGAGTCGGGCTTCGGCGGCGCGGTTGCGGCGCCGGTGGCCAGGCGCATCCTGGACGGCCTGGCCGGCCAGCCGCCGGCGCCCGTGCAGCTGGCCGCGGGGTTGGACTGATGGCGACCACGTCCGCTGCGGGCGGGGCGTCGTTCGCCCGCCGCGACGGCGCCGCGCCGTGGCGCCACGTCGACGTCACCCTGCTGGCCGGCGTGGTCGCCATCGCCGGCCTCGGTGTGCTCATGGTCTACAGCGCCAGCCGGAACCTGGGGGCCGACGAGGGCTACTTCCTGCGCCGCCAGGCCGTCTTCTGCCTCATCGGCCTGGGCGTGATGGCCCTCGTCGCCACCGTGGATTACCGGATCGCCAGGGACTTCGCACCGGTGATCTACGTGGCCAGCGTGGTCGGCCTGGTGCTCGTCCTGTCACCTCTCGGCTCGAACCGGCGGGGGGCCCAGGCGTGGTTCCAGCTGGGCGGCTTCCAGCTCCAGCCCTCGGAGCCGGCCAAGATCGGCCTGATCATCTGCATCGCCGCCTACGCCTCCCACCACCGCGGCGACCTCAACGGGAGGCGCATGATCGGCGCGCTGGCCCTCGCCGCGGTCCCGATGCTCCTCATCGAGCTGCAGCCGGACCTCGGCACCATGCTCGTCTTCGCCGCCATCCTCCTGGCCACGCTGCTGGTGGCCGGCGCCCGGCCGAGGCACATGGCGCTGCTCGGACTGGCCGGCGCAGTGGCGGTGGTGGCCGTGTTCCAACTGGGCCTGTTGAAGGACTACCAGAAGGACCGGCTCGGCGCCTTCCTCAACCCCACCGAGAACACCCAGAAGTCGGCCTACAACCTCAACCAGTCCAAGATCGCCATTGCCAACGGGAGCCTCACGGGCAAGGGCCTGTTCAAGGGCACCCAGACCAAGCTCGCCTACGTGCCCGAGCAGCACACCGACTTCATCTTCACGGTGGTGGGGGAGGAACTCGGTCTCGCCGGCTCGGGTCTGCTCCTGGCCCTGTTCGCCCTGGTGGTGTGGCGCACGTGGCGGGCGGCGGCCCTGGCCAAGGACCTCTGCGGCACCGTCATCTGCATCGGTGTGCTCGCCATGCTCGTGTTCCAGATCTTCGAGAACGTGGGGATGACCATGGGGATCATGCCGATCACCGGCATCCCCCTGCCGTTCATGAGCTACGGCGGCTCGGCCACCATCGCCACCTTCGCCGCCGTCGGCCTGGTGCTGAACGTGCACATGCGCCGCTTCTCCTGACCACAGAGCGGCCCGCCATGAGCACGAGTAGCGTTCGGCCCAAGCGGAGTGGGAGGAGAACACATGAGGCGGACAGCGACGTTAGGGGTTCTCGTGCTTGTGCTCGCGCTCGGCCTCGCCGGCTGCGGCGACGACGACGACGAGACGGCAGCCGGCACGAGCGACACCACGGCGACGACGGGCGGCACGAAGGAGGACGTCGCCACGTACTGCGAGGACTCCCTCGCCGCCGAGACCGTGGGGGAACCGGACGTCGATTTCGAGAATGCCTCCGAGGCCGAGCAGAAGGAGGCGATCAAGAAGTTCGTGAACGAGGAATTCAAGCCCATCGCCGATCGGCTGAGGAAGTCGGTGCCCGCTGAGATCGATGCTCCCGCCCAGGTGCTCTTCGCTGCCGTCGAGAAGGCAGGCGAAGACGGAGACTCCAGTGGCTTCGATACGCCCGAGTTCAAGGCGGCTGAATCCACAGTGCACGCCTACGACCTGGCCAACTGTGGGTGGAACAAGGTCGATGCCGTCGGTGTCGAGTACGCCTACCAGGGCGTGCCCGCCACCCTCGAGGCGGGCGTCACCAGCTTCGACTTCCGCAACGGCGGCAAGGAACTGCACCAGCTGGAAGTTCTGAAGAAGAAGGACGGTGTGACCGAGTCCTTCGATCAGCTCCTCGAGTTGGACGAGGAGGAGGGTGGGAAGAAGGTCGACCAGGTCGCCTCCGCCTTCGCCTCCCAGGGCCAGACGGACTCCGCGGTGGTCGACCTCACGCCGGGCGACTACATCGTGGTCTGCTTCATCCCGGTGGGGCTGACGTCGGATGAGGGCCCGCCGCCGGAAAACGCCCCGCCCCACTTCACCAAGGGCATGAAGGCCGAGTTCAAAGTCAGCTGAGCGGGCCGCTCCGGCCGTCCCTGCGCCGCAAAAAGGGGACGGCCGGAGCGAAGGCCGGCACCGGTGACGAGCTAGTGCGGAGCGACGGTGGCGACCAGTTCACCCTCGGTGACCGTCTCGCGGATCTCGTCGTCGGCAGCCGAGATCTCCGGGTAGAAGATCTCCTCTTCGATGGTGGTGTGCACGTCAAGCTCGGTGAGGATCGTCGCGCCCAACTCTGCGAGCTGCGCCGTGTTTTTGGCCTCCTCGGCCTCCTGGAACCTGGCGAACAGGCCGCGCACTCTGTTGTGATCGGCGGTGAGAAGGGACAGTGCGTCCATGGGGTTCTCCTTGTGGTGCGGTCCGACGGGGATCGCACCGGACCTACCCGCGCACGGTGCGGGACAACCGCCACAAGGCGGGAATCCTCGTCAGGGATCGACCACCCACACGTTCGGAAGGGTCGACGCAAGGAGCGACACGCTCTCGGCCGGTGCTCCCCCTGGGCCGGGCGCACCGGCCGAACGGGTCGCGCCGCTACACTTTTAGCCAAATGACCTCGCTGTGGCCCCGGATCGAGCCCATCCTGGCCAAGGTCCAGAAGCCGGCCCGTTACATCGGGTGCGAGGACGGGGCTCAGGAGCCGGTGCACGCGCCGCACAAGGCGGCGTGGCTGCTCGTCTACCCGGACGCCTATGAGATCGGCCTTCCCAACCAGGGCCTCCAGATCCTCTACGAGATCCTGAACGAGCGCCCCGACGCCGTCGCCGAGCGCTCCTACGCCCCGTGGACCGACATGGAGGCCGAGTTGCGGCAGCGTGGCGTGCCGCTGTTCAGCGTCGACACGCACCGCGCCGCCGGCGACTTCGACCTCATCGCCTTCAACCTGTCGGCGGAGCTCGTCTACACCAACGTCCTCAACTGCATCGACCTCGCCGGCGTCCCGGTGCGGGCGGCCGAGCGGGGTCCTGAGCACCCGCTCATCGCGGCCGGCGGCCATTGCACGTTCAACCCCGAGCCCCTCGCCGACTTCGTCGACCTGTTCGTCATCGGCGACGGTGAGGAGGCGGTGGCCGAGGTGACCGAGGCGGTGGCGGCGTGGAAGGCGGGCGGCCGCGGCGCCGGCTCCCGCCAGCGGGTCCTGCGCGACCTGGCCGGCGTACCCGGTGTGTACGTGCCGTCGATGTACGACGTTGTCTACGACGGCGAGCGCCTGGTGTCGGTCACGCCCCGGTTTCCCGACGTGCCCGAGCGGGTCGAGAAGCGCACCATCGCCGACCTGAACGAGTGGCCCTACCCGAAGAACCAGCTGGTGCCGCTCACCGAGGTGGTGCACGACCGGCTCAACGTCGAGATCTTCCGGGGCTGCACCCGGGGCTGCCGGTTCTGCCAGGCCGGCATGATCACCCGCCCGGTCCGGGAGCGCTCGTCCGAGCAGGTCCGTTCCATGGTCTCCGCCGGCCTCCAGCGCACGGGCTACGACGAGGTGAGCCTCACCTCTCTGTCGAGCGCCGACTACTCCGGCATCGAGGACGTGGTGGGCGGCATCATCAACGATCCCATGTGCCAGGGCTCGGTGGGCGTAAGCCTCCCGAGCCTGCGGGTCGACGCCTACACCGTGGGCATCGCCAGCGAGATCGCCAAGGTGCGCCGCACAGGTCTCACCTTCGCGCCCGAGGGGGGCACGTGGCGCATGCGCCAGGTGATCAACAAGCTCATCCGGGAGGAGGACCTCTACGGGGCGGCCGAGTCGGCCTTCTCGCAGGGGTGGCAGCGGATGAAGCTCTACTTCCTCATCGGTCTCCCCACCGAGACCGACGAGGACGTGCTCGGCATCGCCGAGCTGGCCCGGCGCTGTGCGGCGATCGGTCGCAAGCACAGCGGGCGGGTCACGGTGAGCGCGTCGGTGGGCGGCTTCGTGCCCAAGCCGCAGACGCCGTTCCAGTGGTTCGGGCAGGACACCGCAGCCAACCTGCGGGCCAAGGTGAACCTGCTGAAGGACACGGTGCGCCGCGACCGCGGCGTCACCCTCAAGTGGCACGACCCGCAGGCCACCCTGGCCGAGGGCCTGGCCAGCCGGGGCGACCGTCGCATGGGCGCTGTCATCGAGGACGTGTGGCGCAACGGCGGCGTGTTCCAGGAGTGGTCCGAGCACTTCGACATCAGGCTGTGGGAATCGGCCATGGAGCGCAACGGCCTGTCTGTCGACTGGTACGTGTACCGCCACCGCACCGAGGACGAGGTCCTGCCGTGGGACCACATCTCGGCCGGTCTGCACAAGGACTTCCTGTGGCAGGACTGGCAGGACGCCCTCGCCGCCGCCGGGGTGGAGGACTGCCGATGGACGCCCTGCTACGACTGCGGGGCCTGCACCGGGTTCGGTATCGAGCACGTGGTGGCCTCGCCCGTCCCTCCGGCCGGCGGTAGCCAGGGCACCGGCCAGGACCTGTCCACCGGCGGCTCGGTGCCGGTGCAGCTGCTGGCGTCCAAGCCGGCGCTGACGCCGTGAAGGTCCGCTTCCGCTTCGCCAAGCTCGGCAAGGTGCGCTTCACCAGCCACCGGGACCTGGCCCGCATGTGGGAACGGGCGTTCCGGCGGGTCGCCCTGCCGCTGGCGTACACCCAGGGGTTCTCGCCCCGTCCCAGGGTGAGCTTCGGGCTCGCCCTCCCCACCGGCGCCGAATCGGTCGCCGAGTACCTCGACGTCGAGCTGGCCGCAGGGACCAGCGCCGACGTCGCCGCCCTGCCAGGGCGGCTCAGCCCCGTGCTGCCCACGGGAATCGAGGTGCTGGCCGCCGCAACCCTTCCGGCCGGCGCCGTTTCGCTGCAGCACGAGGTGACGTCGTGCTCGTGGCTGGTGGAGACCTCGGGCCTGTCACCCGCCGAACTGCAGGAGCGGGTCGCCGCCGCTCTGGCTGCCGGGACGCTCGAGATCGACCGTGAACGCAAAGGCCAGCGCAGCGTGCAGGACGTCCGTCCGGGCATCCTCGCCTGCGAGGTCGACGGCACCACGCTCGTCGCCGAACTGGCCACCCAGCCCCGCGCCCTCCGCCCGTCGGAGCTGCTGATCGCAGTCGCCGACGGCCTCGAGGAGGTCCGGGTGCGCAGGACGTCCCAATGGATTCAGCGCGACGGCGCTCGGCAGGAGCCGATCTGGCTCCCGACCGACGCGACGGACGCGCCGCACGTCGTCAGGCGTGCGTCATGAGAAGGGAATCGACCCATGTCCGACCCGAACCCCGGGCCGACCGAAGCCGGGCCCCCGGGCCCCCGCCCTCCCACCGGGCCGGCCGAACGCCAGGCTGACGGCGGCCAGGCCGGCCCGCCGGAGGACCGTCAGGGATCCAGCCGGAACAGCCGGCGCCGCGGCTCGCGTGGCGGGCGAGGTCGTTCCAGGACGGCCGGCGCCGGCGGCCAGCCTGCCCCCGCTGCGGGCCACGAGGGCGGCGGCGGACCGGTCCCGGCCGCCTCCGGCGTTCCCGGGGGCGGCGGTTCTGCCGCAGCCGCTGCTGGTGGCGCCATCACGTCCTCAGCGGGGGACCGCACCCCCGATCTTCCCGACCCGCCGGGGGAGGGTCGCCCACGCCCGCGCATCGGCGACACCCGCCCGGCGCCGGTCCTGATCCCGAAGGTGCCGCCACCGCGGCGCTCGGTCAGGCCGGCCGCGGCGGCTGTGCCGGTGGCACCCGCGGCCGACGGCGGCGCCGACGAATCCGACGGCTCCCCCCGCAAGAGCAGGCGTCGGGGCGGCAAGGGTCGCAGCGGGGCCAAGAAGGCCGCCCCGTCGCGCCGGGACCCGGGGACCAAGGGGTCAGGGCCCACGCCGGCCGACGACAACGTCGAGCGTCCGAAGGCCCGGGAGCGCAACGGTCGGCCGGTCGGCCGGTACCTGATGTGCGTCCACGTGCAGGATGGCATCACCCAGATCGCCGTGCTCGAGGGCCGGTCCCTCATCGAGCACTACGTGAGCCGGGTCCAGGACGACGCCAACCAGATCGACGGCAACATGTTCCTCGGGCGGGTGCAGAACGTGCTTCCCGGCATGGAAGCAGCGTTCGTCGACATCGGCACGCCCAAGAACGCCGTCGTGTACCGGGGCGACCTGCGGTACGACGCCGACGACGTGGAAGGCGGCGCTCCGTCGAGCCAGGCCCGCATCGAGCACCTGCTGCGGCCCGGCCAGAGCATCCTCTGCCAGGTCACCAAGAACCCCATCGGCACCAAGGGCGCCCGCCTGACTCAGGAGGTCTCCATCCCGGGCCGGTTCGTGGTGCTGGTGCCGAACTCGTCGACCTACGGGATCTCCAAGCGGCTGTCCGACGACGAGCGCAAGCGGCTCCGGCGGATCCTCGACGACGTGCGCCCGGAGCACCACGGGCTCATCGTGCGCACGGCGGCCGAGGGCGCCAGCGCCGAGGAGCTGTCGCGGGACGTGGCCATGCTGCTCGGCCAGTGGAATGACATCGAGACCAAGGCGAAGAAGCTGTCGGCGCCCGCGCTGCTCTACCGGGAGCCCGACATGGCGGTGCGGGTCATCCGCGAGGAGTTCAACCACGACTACCGGGGCGTGGTGATCGACGACGAGGCGCTCTTCCGGGACGTGCGCGACTACGTCGCCAGCATCAGCCCCGAGGTGGCCGACCGGGTGGAGTTCTTCGACCCCGCCGAGGACCCGCTCCCCATGTTCGAGCGCTTCCACGTACACGAGCAGTTGCACCGGGCCCTCGACCGCAAGGTGTGGCTGCCGTCCGGTGGCTCGCTCATCATCGAGCGCACCGAGGCCCTCACCGTCATCGACGTCAACACCGGCAAGAACGTGGGCAAGTCGAACCTGGAGGAGACGGTCTTCCGGAACAACCTGGAGGCGGCCGAGGAGGTAGCCCGCCAGCTGCGCCTGCGCGACGTGGGCGGCATCATCGTCATCGACTTCATCGACATGGAGATCCTCGCCAACCGGGCCGAGCTGCTCCGGGTCTTCCGCGACGCCCTGTCGAGGGACAAGACCCGCACCCAGGTCTTCGAGGTCTCCGAGCTCGGCCTCGTGCAGATGACGCGCAAGCGGGTGTCCGAAGGCCTGGTCGAGGCCTTCTCCCTCACCTGCCCCACCTGCGCCGGCCGCGGCATCGTCTTCGACGAAAGTCTGCTCTAGTCGCCCCGGAACCGGAGGTTCCGGGGCGAGTTTGTCGTGGCTCCGGGGCCCGGCTGAGCCGGGACCCCTCCGCCTCCTGTTGCTCCTTCCCGCCGGCTGGCGCCGGCGGGTGGCGCCCATCCGTAGGTGGCCGCCTTCGGCGGCGGGGGCGGCCGGTCGCCCCGGGATCCGGGCCGGTTCGGTTGCGTACGCACCTGTCGAGTACGCTCTCCAACCTTATGTACGCAGTGATCAAGACCGGTGGGAAACAGGAGAAGGTGGCCGAGGGCCAGCGGGTCAACGTGGAGTTGCTCCACGTTGCCGAGGGCGGCGAGGTCGGCTTCGACCCGGTGCTGCTGGTGGACGGCGAGGACGTCGTGGCGGGGTCGGCCCTGGCCGGCGCCCGCGTGTCCGGCCGTGTGGTCGGCGAGTCGACGGGCCCGAAGATCAGGGGCTTCACCTACAAGCCGAAGAACCGGGCCCGCAAGCGCTGGGGCCACCGCCAGCACTACACCACCGTCGAGATCACGGGCATCACCCGCGGTTCGGGAGGGAGCTGACATGTCGAAGACCAAGGGTGGAGGCTCCACCAGGAACGGCCGCGACTCCAACGCCCAGCGCCTGGGCGTGAAGGTGTTCGACGGCACGGTCGTGCAGGCCGGCGCCATCATCGTGCGCCAGCGTGGCACCCGGTTCCATCCCGGCATCAACGTGGGACGGGGTGGCGACGACACGCTGTTCGCCACCGCCGACGGGTCGGTCAAGTTCGGCTCCCGCAAGGGCCGCAAGCTGGTCGACATCCTCACCACCGAATCCTGAGCGTGCCCGCGCCAGACGGCGCGACGGTGGTCGGGTGTTGACGTGCAACGGCCGTCGGCCGTCGGCGCCGCCGCAGACGGCCTCCCCGGCTGTCGGCCGAAGGGATGCGAGCGGAGGGCGCCCGGCTCGGCCGGGTGCCCGGAGCACCTTCAGCTCGCCGAGCAACCTCCGGTTGCGAGGCGAAACATGAGCTTTGTCGACGAAGCGCAGATCCATGTCAAAGCGGGCGACGGCGGCGCCGGCTCGGTGTCGTTCCGCCGGGAGGCGCACGTCTCCAAGGGTGGCCCTGACGGCGGCGACGGCGGCGGCGGCGGCGACGTGTGGTTGGTGGCCAATCCCAACGTGGCCTCCCTGCTCGCGTTCCGGGACCATCCGCACCGCAAGGCGACCAGCGGCGTCCACGGCCAGGGCAAGGCCCGCCACGGGGCGGGCGGCAACTCGATCGATGTGAAGGTACCGGTGGGCACGGTGGTGAAGGGCCTCGACGGCGTCGTGGTGGCCGACCTGCCCAACCCGGGGGACCGCTGGCGGGCGGCCGAAGGCGGCCGCGGTGGGCGGGGCAACGCCCGCTTCCTGTCCAACCGGCGCCGGGCCCCTGCCTTCGCCGAGCAGGGGGAGGTGGGCGAGGAGTTCTGGTACGACCTCGAGCTGAAGTTAATGGCCGACGTCGCCTTGGTGGGCCTTCCCAACGCCGGCAAGAGCACCCTCATCTCCCGCATCTCGGCGGCCAAGCCCAAGATCGCCGACTACCCCTTCACCACCCTGCAGCCCAATCTGGGTGTGGTGCGGGTGGGTGAGCGCGAGATCATCGTGGCCGATATCCCCGGCCTCATCGAGGGCGCCAGCGAGGGCAAGGGCCTCGGTCATCAGTTCCTCCGCCACGTGGAGCGGGCCAGGGTGATGGTGGTGCTGGTCGACCTGGCGCCGGCCGATCCCGACGACCCGGCCATGGCCCCCGCCGAGCAGGAGCGGGTGCTCCTCGCCGAGCTGGGCGGCTACCGGCCGGAGCTGCTGGAGCGTCCCCGGGTGGTCGTGGGGAGCAAGACCGATCTGGCCACGTCCGACTTCGACGGCATGCGCATCTCGGCCGTCACCGGCGAGGGCCTGCCCGAGCTGGTGGGCAAGCTCGCCGACCTGGTGGCCGACGCCCGGGCGACCGACCTGGCCGCCGGTCCGGACGGCGGGTTCGTCATCCACCGGCCTGAGCCCGAGGGGGTCGTGGTGGAGCGGGGCATGGACGGCGCGTGGGTGGTGCGGGGTCGCAAGGCCGAGCGGGCGGTAGCGGTGAGCGACATCACCAATGCCGACGCCCTCGACTTCGTCCAGCACCGGTTGAAGCAGCTCGGCGTCGACCGGGCCCTGGCCCGCGCCGGCGCCCGGGACGGCGAGATGGTGCACATCGGCGGGTTCACCTTCGAGTACGAGCCCGACCAGGTCGTCGGCCACTGAGAACCTGACGTGATCGTCGTCGCCAAGATCGGCTCCTCGTCACTGACCAACGCAGCAGGCGTGATCGACGACCAGGCCATTGCCAAGCTGTGCGTCGAGGTCGCCGGCCTTCGGGGCATGGGGCACAGGGTGGTGGTCGTCACCTCCGGCGCCATCGCCGCCGGCCAGCCCGCCCTCGGCCTCGACGGCGCCCGCCCCACCGACCTGGCGACCCTGCAGGCGATCTCGGCCGTGGGCCAGAGCCGGCTGATGCGGGTCTACGACGACGCCCTGGGCGCGTCGGGTCTCGTCGGCGGCCAGGTGCTGCTGACGCCCCTCGACTTCCACCCCGCCCACCGCCGGCAGTACCTCCACGCCCGCCAGACCCTGACCCGGCTGCTCGAGCTGGGCGTGGTGCCCGTGGTCAACGAGAACGACGCCGTCGCCAACGACGAGATCCGTTTCGGTGACAACGATCGCCTGGCTGCCCTGGTGGCCAATATGGTCGACGCCGCCGTGCTGGTGCTGCTCACCGACACAGCCGGCATGCTCACCGCCGATCCCCGGCTCGACAGCGACGCCTCCCTCATCGAGGAGATCATCGAGGTCGACCACGAGCTGGAGCGCGTCGCCGGGTCGCCCGGCACCGACCGGGGGAGCGGCGGCATGGCGTCGAAGCTGGCAGCGGCCAAGATCGCCTCCTGGTCCGGCGTGCGGGCCGTGATCGCCTCCGCCGGCCGGCCCGGTGTGCTGGCCGACGCCGTCGTCGGCGAGCCGGGGGTGGGCACCGTCGTGCGCCCTCACGACCGGCGCCTGCCCGCCCGCAAGCTCTGGATCGCCTTCGCCGTCGGCTCGTCCGGTACCGTGGTGGTCGACGACGGGGCCCGCACGGCGCTCGTCGAGCGCAACACGTCGCTGCTCCCCGCCGGCGTGGTGGGCGTGGAGGGAACGTTCGACGCCGACGACGCTGTCGAGATCGCCGGCCGCGACGGCCGGGTCTTCGCCAAGGGTCTTGTCCGCCACCCCTCCCAGCGGGTGGCCGAGTGGGGCGGCCGGCGCACGTCCGACCTGCCGCCGGACCTCCCGCACGAGGTCGTTCACCGTGACGACCTCGTCGTCCTCCCGTGACACCCACCACATAGGCTCCGTCGAGGATCACGCGGCGGTTCGTGTACCTGACCGGTGGCGGAGCTCCACCGGGTCTGACCTGCCTACGCCGGCGTGGCGCCCCCGGGCTGCGCCTCGGGCTCACCGGCCGGCGACGTGGCCTCGCCCAGGCCGAGCTGGGAGCGGATCTGGCTGAGGCGGGCCTGGGCCTCGGAGTCCATCGCCGCATGCTCGACCTCGAGCATGCGGGTCTCCACCGTCTGCTCCTGCAGCTCGGCGTGGCCGAGGGCCTTGGAGTAGCGCTGCTCGATCTTGTCGCGCACCTCGTCGAGGGACGGGACGTCCTGGCCCACCGTCTCCGAGAGGCCCGCCATGGCCTTGTTCATGTGCTCCTGCATCTTGGCCTGGTCGAGCTGGGAAAGGAGCTTCTGGCGCTCCGACAGCTTCTTTTGGAGGGCGGTGGAGTTCTGGGCCACGGCCGCCTTGGCCTGGTCGGAGGCCTGGGCCGTCTGCAGGCTCATCGCCTTCAGGGACTCGACCTCCTTCTCCACGGCGATGAGCCGCCCGGCGAAGGCCTCGGCCGCCCGGGCGTACTCGGCCGCCTTCGCCTCGTCGCCCCGCTTGGTGGCCTCGTCGGCCATCAGCACGGCCTGGCGAGCCGACCCGTTGGCCTTCTCGAACTCGCCCATGGCCCGGTTGAGCCGCAGCTCGGCCTGCTTCTGGTTGGCGATCACGTTGGCCGCCTGCTCGGTGAGGCGGCGGTGCTGTTCCTGGGCCTCGGTGATGGCCTGCTCGAGCTGCACCTTGGGATCGGCCATCTCGTTGAACCGCCCGGTGAGTGCGGCGGTGATGTACCGACTGACTCGGCGCAGAAGCTTCAGCATGACCGACGATGCTACCGGCTTGGGTCGGCGGCCGACGCCGTCTCCTCCAGGGCCAGGCGCAGCGACTCGAGCTCACCGACAAGGGACTCGACGTCGGCCGACAGGGGGCTGAGGTCCGAGCCGTCGGCGGCGGTGACGGAGAGCTCCACCGCCCGGGCGACGGCCTCGTCCATCTGGGCGTTGAGCACGCGCAGCCGGGTGCTGGCATCGCGCGAGACCCTCTCGATGCGCTCGGCCGACGCCAGCTGCGAGCGCACCGCCACCTCGGCCCGTTCCAACGACGCCCGCTCCCCGGCCGGGCAGCGCGCCAGTTCCGCCTGCACCTCGGCCAACTCCTGGCGTACCTGGTCGATGTCGAGCTGGCCGAGAGCCGCCTGCAGCACATCGCCCTGGCGGGCGATGCGCCAGCACTCGCCGACGCCGTCGTCGAGGCGTTCTCCGAGCTGCACCAGGCGGTCGCGCAGCGGCCCGGGGCGGGCCCGGCTGACCGTCTGCTCGAACTTGGCCCGGGCCTGGAGGGCGTCGGTGACGAAGTGGCGCCACGGTTCGCCGACGGTGAAGGGGTCGATGCGTTCGGCGCGCCGACTGCGGGGCACGGCCATCGCCACACGTGCGCCCCAAGCCAGGACACCGACGGCGGCTGCTGCGACCAGCGGCAGGCCGCCGAGGATGGCCACCGACATCCCGGCCCCGGCCAGCAGCACCGCAGACGGCGAGGTGACGGCCCGGGCGACCGCCGGCGTGCGGGCCCGCTCCGGCAGCCGCTCCAGCATCAGGCCGCCGGCGGTGCCGGCGCCGGTTGCGGACGGCGCATCAGAAGTTGCTCACCACATTGGTGAACACGTCCTTGATGGTGGCTGGATTGCTGGCGTCGTAGGCCTTGGCGCTGGTGGCGTCGGCCATCTGCTCCAACACGTCGAGGTCGGCGCCGGAGCCGTAGGCGATGGGGAAGAGGCGGACCGGGCTGGTGGCCTGCCCCTCGCTGCCTTCGCCTAGTGCGGCGAGGGTGGCGTCGAGGTCCTTGTTGCGCTCGTCCTCGTTGCGGCCGTCGGTGAGCAGGAGGACGGCGTTGATGCGGGACGGGTCGTACGACTTGCGTAGCTCGGCGTGCGAGTCGCGCGCCACGGTGTACAGGGGCGTGCCGTTGGTGGGGATCAGGGTGCGGATTTTCGCCCGGATCGTTTCCCGGCTCTTGCCGATGGCCCCGATCGGCACCAGGTCGACGTAGTCGGAGTGGGTCTCGGGGCCGATGCCGGTGGAGAAGACGCGCAGGCCGACCTCGTCCTCGTCCTTGAACTGGCCGAGGGCACTGACGGCCGCCTCCTTGGCCAGATCGAGCTTGGTGGCGCCGTCCGCCCCCTCGTCGCCCATCGACCCGGAGACGTCGATCACCAGCAGCACCCGGGCGCTCTTGCGGTGCTCGGCCCACTTGTCGATCACGCCGGCCAGCACCGGGGGCGACGGCACCTGCAACTCCGTCTGCGGCTCGTTTGGGTTCACGCCGTTGGCGGCCACGATGGGCGCACTGACGGGCACGGACGGGTTCCCCGGCCGGAAGCCGAACTCGAGCACCTGGCGCTGGTTGGCCGGCTCCTGCACGAAGCGCTCGAAGGCCCGGGCGCCCTTCTTCTGGGCGCCGGTGACCCACGGCGCGTCGAGCACGAAGAAGGGGTTGTCGGAGAAGAGCGTGCCCTCCTTCGGGTACACCGCCACGAGCGGGACCTTGGGAGGGCGGGGCCGCTCGCCCGCATCGGTGATGCCGTCGGGGTTCCCCCGGTTGTAGTCGATGACCGACTTCTCCTCGACCGCCACCGCCGACACGTAGGTGAGTGACGTGCCACGGGCATCGTTCTTGAACCAGTTGTTCAAGAAGGTGAGGGTGATGTCGCCGTAGTGGACCACCGACGACTCCACCGCCCGGCTGAACTCCTCGACCTTCGGGTCGTTCAGGTCCTCGAGGGAGAGGCCGCTCTGCTTGCCGGTGGCGGCGTAGTACTGGGCGATGGTGGCGGACAGCGCGCTGGTGGAGAAGTTCGGGTTGGTCTTGCCGAACTTGAACTTGCCCCACTCGGGGTGGCCCTTCGACGCCCACCCGTTGGGATCCTGGGACAGGGCGATGAGGTCGGCGAAGCCGATCGGCGTGGCCGGGTACCCGAGGGCCTCCGCCATGGGCTTGGGCATGGCCAGCACCAGGGGCGTGAGCATGAACGGCTTGGCGTCGGCCGGCGCCATGGCCGGCTGCCCGGCCTTCTCGAGGCGGAAGTTCAACACCGCACCCCATGAGCTGGCAGCGGGGGACCAGATGGTGGGCTGCGGCCCGTCGACGGCGGGATCCTTCCAGCCGGCGGCCAGCGTGGTGGTGGCGACGCCCGATGACTTCTTCTGGACCCGGATGACGGTGCAGCCGCCGTCCCTTGCCGCGGCTGACTTGTTGAAGGTGGCGGCCAGCTTGGTGAGCAGCTCCACCTTCTCGGGGGACGAAGCGGCTTCGACGGCAGTGCAGCCGGCGGGCACGTCGGCCAGGCCCTCGGTCGCATTGCCGGAGCCGACGCTGTCGCCGTCGTCCTTGGCGCACGTCTGGACCAGGGCGGCGATCACGATCACACCGATCACGATGGCGCCCACGGGCGACCGCCGCTTGCGGTTGGTGCCGTACGGGCTCGGCGTCGGGAAGCCGCTCATCTGCCTGCTTGTTCCACTGCGGTCCTGAGGGCGTCGAGCACGTCCGGCTCGGGGAGGTTGCTCGTGGCGGGAAGCTTCACCGATGTGCGGAGCCCAGCTGCTGGCGGCACGCCCCCGACCCGCCACCCGGCGGCGGCCAGGGCCCGCCGCGCCGTCGTGCCCGCCAGCAACTCGGCCACGCGCCTGCCGGCGCCACGGTCGACCGTCGCCAGCACCACGTCGGCGGTTGCCACGGGTGAAGGGTAGAGGAGCACCGGATTGGTAGCGGACGCGGCGGCGATGGCGGGGCCCGCCTCCGCCTCCAGCGCACCGACGACGTCGAACGCCGACGGCCGGGACAGCATCGTGAGGAGCGGGGAGCCTGGGATGCGGGGACCGCTCTCGAGCCGGCGGAGCCAGTTCTGGAAGCCGCGGTCCGCGAGCTCGGTGGCGGACAGGTCGGTGCTGCCGTCGAAGTACCCGACGGTGGCAGCGGCGGCGATGGTGAGGCCGCCGGCCGTTGTCGCCGGCGGGTGGCCGACCTTGACCGGGCCCCACTCAGGCCTGCCGTTCGGGAGGTCCTGCCACGGAGCGCCGGCGGTGTCGCCCACGCACTTCCAACCCACCTCGCCGTTGCACTTCGCCGCCAGCACCTTGTTCCGAGCGGCGCTCACGGCGAGGACGACGGGAGAGCGGGCCAGGACGTCGCCCGCGTCGAGAAGGGGCTCGCGCCCGTCGCGGGTGCGGGCACCGTCGACGATCTCGGGCCACGGCGCGGTCACCAACCAGCCGTCGAGTGGTGCCTCCTGCCCGTTGCCCACTGTGGTCAACCGGTCCGCGGTGGTTGACGCGTCCTCCACTGTTGTCCCGACCTGACTGCCCAGCGCCTCGCAGACCGCGGCGAGCTCGGTGGCGCACACGATGCGGAGGGTGGTGGACGAGGTCGTCCCGCCGTCGCCGTCCTTGTCGACGTTGCCGCGCACGACGATGGCGCCCGCCACCATGGCCACTGCCGCCAGCACGGCGAGGACGCGGGTGACCATCAATGGAGCGTACGAGGACGGCGGGCCGATCGAGCGACCGGCCTCTCAGACGGCCGGTCCGCTGCGCCCGATGTCCTCGGCCGTGAGGGCCATCAGCTGCTCATTGGTCGGGTCCTTCACCCCGACCACTCGGGTGGCCTGACGGGCCACGACCGCCTCGAACAGGTTGCGGGCCAGGCGGGCGTTCCCGAACCCCTTGTCCCTGGGTTGGGCGGCGAACCACGCATGCAGATGCGTGTCGACACCGTCGGCGCACACGTAGGCCGACTTCTTTGCCATGCCCCCGAAGATGGCGACCAGCTCGTCGTCGGTGTAGTCCGGGAAGGCGATGGTCTTCGGGAAGCGCGACCGCAGGCCGGGGTTGGAGTCGATGAAGTCGGCCATCTCGTCGGGGTAGCCGGCGGCCACCACCACCACGGCGTCCCGGTGATCCTCGATGAGCTTCACCAGCGTGTCGATGGCCTCCTGCCCGAAGTCGCGCTCATCGCCCCGGGCCAGGGCGTAGGCCTCGTCAACCAGCAGGACACCACCGAGGGCCGACTCCACCACCTTTCGCACCTGGATGGCCGTCTGGCCCACGTAGCCGGCCACCAGCTGGGAGCGGTCGCTCTCGACCAGGTGGCCCTTCTCCACCACGCCGAGGGTGCGGTAGATCTGGGCCAGCAGCCGTGCGACGGTGGTCTTGCCGGTGCCGGGATTGCCGGTGAACACGAGGTGGCGGCTGGAGTCGGCCACGGGCAACTTGCGCTGGCGGCGCAGGTTCTGCACCTGGATCAGGTTGGCCACCAGGCGGACCTCGGCTTTCACCGGCCCCAGTCCGACGAGGGCGTCGAGCTCGGCCAGCAGCTCCTCGAGGGGCCGCTTGGGCGTGGTGACGACCGTGGCCGGCGGGTCGGTGCCGGTCTGTGCGGGCCCAGACGCCCCATCCTGCCCGGGACGGGGCACCTCCCAGGTGTCCATGTGGGCGAGGAGAGCGGTCCGGAACCTGTCGACCGCTTCGAGCTCGACCCGGGCAGGGTGGCGGTCGAGGGCGCACACGGCATGGGCGATGACCATGGCGCGCTCGTAATAGCGCCAGGAGAAGCGGGTGCCGTGCCGGTGGTCCTGGGCGACGAGGATCTGGAACAGCACGGAGGGTTCGGCCAGCCAGTCCTTGCGGTCGTCGAGCAGCCCGGATTTCCGGACCTGGCCGGGCCGGGCGTACCGGAGCAGCGAGTCGAAATGGGGCGCAAACGTCACGAGGTAGGCGAGGACCTCCTCGTCGGTGTGCAACCCGTCGACGTCGATAAAGGCGGCGGCGATGTTGGATGCCTCCAGGGCGATGTCCGCGCCAGCCCGGGTGCTCTGCATGCGGGCGTCGTCGGCCAGGCCTTCGAGCACGGGCGTGAGGTCGTCGACGAAGTGCCGCACGCTGTCCTGCAGGGGGTTGCCCACGGCGAGCAGTCTGCCTCGGCCGGCCGGCGGGGCCTTACGTCCTCGCTCTGGTCAGCCGAAGAGGGCCGTGGCGGACCGAATCCGCTGACCAGACCGGGATGCGCCTCCTAACCTGAGCGGATGGCCGAGCTGGAGGAACTGGGGCGCCGGGCCCAGGCGGCGTCGCGGGAGCTGGCCCGGGCGTCCACCGCCGACAAAGATGCCGCCCTGCTGGCCGGCGCCGACCTGCTCGTGCAGCGGGCCGACGACGTGCTGGTCGCCAACCGGGTGGACGTGGCCCGCGCCGTCGCATCCGGGACCACCGACACTGTCGTCGACCGCCTGCGCCTCGACGCCGGCCGGGTGGAGGCCATGGCGGCTGGGCTGCGCCAGGTGGCCGCCCTGGCCGACCCGGTGGGCGAGGTGGTGGACGGGTGGACCCGCCCGAACGGGCTGCGCATCACCAGGATGCGGGTGCCGCTCGGGGTCGTCGGCATCATCTACGAGAACCGCCCCAACGTCACGAGCGACGCCGCCGGGCTGTGCCTCAAGTCGGGCAACGCCGCCTTCCTGCGGGGGTCGTCGGCCGCCATCTCGTCGAACATCGCCATCGCCGCCGTGCTGCGGGAGGGCTTCGCCAAGGCGGGCCTGCCCGAGGACTCGCTGGTGCTGGTGGAGGACACGAGCCGGGAATCCGCCACCCGGTTCATGCAGCTGCGGGGCCTGATCGACTGCCTGGTGCCGCGGGGCGGCGCCTCGCTCATCGCCGCCATCCTCGAGCACGCCACGGTGCCCTACGTCATCGACGGGGACGGCAACTGCCACGTGTACGTGGACGCCGCCGCCGACCTCGACATGGCCCTCGCCATCGTCGTGAACGCCAAGACCCAGCGCCCGTCGGTGTGCAACGCGGCGGAGTCGCTGCTGGTGCACCAGGCGGTGGCGGCCGAGTTCCTGCCCCGTGCCGCGGCCGCCCTCGACGGGGTGTCATTGGTCGGCGACAGCGCCGCTCGGGCCCTCGTGGCGGGCATAGGCGAGGCGACCGATGACGACTTCGCCACCGAATTCCTCGATCTCAAGATGTCCGTGGCCGTCGTGCCCAGCCTGGATGCCGCCATGGACCACATCCGCCGCTTCGGCTCCGGCCACACCGAGGCCATCGTCACCGGCGACCTTTCCGCCGCCCGCCGCTTCACCGCCGAAGTCGATGCCGCCGCCGTGGTGGTAAACGCGTCGACCCGCTTCACCGACGGCGAGCAGTTCGGCTTCGGCGCCGAGATCGGCATCAGCACCCAGAAGCTGCACGCCCGAGGCCCGATGGGCCTGCGCGAGCTCACCACCGTGAAGTACGTGGTGGAGGGCGACGGCCAGGTGCGCGGGTGACCGGCCCGGGAGGCCGGTCCATCAGCAACTCAGTGGTGCGCCATCCCGAAGGGATGGTGGACCAGTGACCCGGCCCGGGAGGCCGGTCCATCGAGCAACTCACGGTGCGGCATCCCGTAGGGATGGTGCACCAGTGACCGAAGCGCCCCGGTTCGCTTCCGCCGAGGAGGTCCAGGACCGCCTCGCCGGCGCCGGCTACCTGGCCGACCCCGGCATCGCCGGCGTGGTGTTCCTGGGCGATCGCCTGGGCAAGCCCGTCCTTGTGGAGGGTCCGGCCGGCACGGGCAAGACCCAGCTGGCCAAGTCGGTGGCCGAGATGACCGGCGCCCGCCTCATCCGCCTCCAGTGCTACGAGGGCCTCGACGAGAGCCGGGCCCTCTACGAGTGGAACTACCGCAAGCAGCTCCTGCGCATCCAGGCCGGTCGGGTGGCCGAGGAGGCGGGCGACGGGTCGTCGCCTGCGGCCTGGTCGGACATCGAGGAGGACATCTTCAGCGAGGAGTTCCTCCTCACCCGGCCGCTGCTCGAGGCCATCCGGGCCGAGGACCCGGTGGTGCTGCTGATCGACGAAGTCGACCGGGTCGAGGTGGAGACGGAGGCGCTCCTGCTTGAGGTCCTGTCCGACTACCAGGTGTCGATCCCCGAGCTCGGCACCGTCACCGCCACCCAGATACCCCTGGTGTTCCTCACCTCCAACAACACCCGGGAGCTGTCGGAGGCACTGAAGCGACGCTGCCTGTACCTGCACGTGGACTATCCCGATCCCGAGAGGGAGCAGCAGATCGTATTGGCCAAGGTCCCCGGCATCTCGGAGCACCTGGCCGCCCAGGTGGCGGCCGTCGTCCGCTCGATCCGTCGCCTCGAGCTGAAAAAGCCGCCGTCGGTGTCGGAGACGCTCGACTGGGCCCGAACCCTCGTCCTCTTGGGGGCGACCACGGTCGACGCCGAACGGGTCCGGGGCACGCTGCACCTGCTGCTCAAGTACCAGACCGACATTGCCAAGGCGGCCCGCGAGCTCACCGTCGAGGCGTAGGAGCCCGGCCGTGCTCGACGTGCTGGCCGGGTTCGTCCGCGAGCTGCGGGTTTCGGGGCTGCCGGTCAGCCTCAGCGAGGACCTCGACGCCATGGAGGCGCTGCGGCATGTGCCCCTGACCGACCGGGCCGCCTTCAAGACGGCGCTGGCCGCCACCCTGGTGAAGTCGCACGCCCACCGGGCCGTGTTCGACACGGTCTTCGACGTCTACTTCTCGCTGCCGCCCGCCGGCCTCGACGGTCTCGAGGTCGGGAGCGGGGTGGCCGAGGCGGTCGAGGGGGCGTCCGGCTCGGGGGGCGCCGGGGACCGCCCGGACCTGGACGCGACCGAACTGGCCGCCATGGTCGAGGAAGCGCTGCGGGACGGCGACGAGGAGCGGCTGCGGGCCCTCGCCGCCCTCGCCGTCCTGCTCGCCTCCGGCATCACGCCCGGGCGCCCGATGGGCGGCAGCTACTACCTTTACCGCACCCTGCGCAGCCTCGACCTCGACGGCGCCCTCGAGCGCCTGGTGGCCGGCGTCCGCGGCGAGGTCGGCGAGTCGTTCTCCCCCCTCGAGGAGCGCCTGGGCCGCGACCGGTTCGAGGAGCGGGTGGCCCGCTTCCGCGACGCGGTGGAGGCGGAGATCCGCCGGCGCCTGGTGGCCGACCGGGGGCCGGAGGCACTGGCGCGCACCCTCCGCAAGCCGCTTCCCGAGGACCTCGACGTGATGCACGCCTCGCGGGAGGACCTGGTGGCGTTACGCCAGGCGCTCCAGCCACTGGCCCGCAAGCTGGCCGTCCGCCTGGCGCACCGGCGCCGCCACCGGCGTAGAGGCCACCTCGACTTCCGGCGCACGGTGCGCCAGTCGATGTCCTATGGCGGCGTACCGGCCGAGCCGCGTTTCCGCCGGCCCCATCCGGCCAAGCCGGAGATCCTGGTGATCGCCGACATCTCGGGTTCGGTGGCGGCCTTCGCCCGCTTCACCCTCCAGTTCGTCCACGCCATCTCAACGCAGTTCTCCCGCGTTCGCAGCTTCGTGTTCATCGACGGCGTCGACGAGGTGACCCGCTTCTTCGACGGCGCCGAGGACATCGGCGAAGCGGTGCAACGGGTGAACGCCGAGGCCGATGTGGTCTGGGTCGACGGCCACTCGGACTACGGTCACGCCTTTGGCGCCTTCTGGGGCCGGTGGGGCGAGGAGATCGGCAGCCGCACCACCGTCATCCTGCTGGGCGACGCCCGCAACAACTACCACGCGGCCGAAGCCTGGGTGGTGGCCGCCATCCGAAGGAGGGCACGACACGTGTACTGGCTGAACCCGGAGCCCCGCTCCTACTGGGATACCGGCGACTCGATCGTCAGCCAGTACGCTGTTCATTGCGACGGCGTGTTCGAGTGCCGCAGCCTGCGCCAGCTGGCCCGGTTCGTGGAGGACCTCGGCTGATGGCCGACGCCGATCCCGATCCGTCTGTCCTTGGTCACGAGGCGGGCACGCCGACCCGCCTCGTCCTCGTGCGCCATGGCGAGGCCCAGTGCCACGTGGACCAGGTCGTTGGTGGTCCGAAGGGCTGCAGCGGGTTGTCGGACCTGGGCCGGTGCCAGGCCTCTGCCCTGCGCTATCGCCTGTCAACCAGTGGTGAACTTGCCGGCGCCGACGTCCTGTACGCCAGCACGTTGCTCCGTGCGGTGCGGACGGCGGAGATCCTGTCGCTGGCGTTGGGCGGGCTGGAGGTGCACCAGGACGAGGAGCTGTGCGAGCTGTACCCCGGCACCGCAGACGGCATCACGTGGGAGGAGTTCCGGGCCCAGTACACCTGGCCCGGCGGCAGGGACCCCGGCTTCTACCGGCCCATGGCGCCGGGCGCCGAGAGCTGGGCGCTGTTCTCGGCCCGAGTCGGCGGTGTCCTCACCCGCCTGGCCGCCGACCACGCCGGGCAGACCGTCGTGGTGGCCTGCCACGGCGGCGTGATCGAGAATTCGTTCCGCGCCCTGGGCCACCTCTCCCTCAGCCCCCAGTTCCTCCTCCGGATCGAGAACACCTCGATCACCGAGTGGGAACGGCCCGCCGGCACCGGCGATCACCATTGGACGCTCGTCCGCTTCAACGACGCTGCGCATCTTGCCGGTCTCTAGCGCGGCCACACGGTTTCATGTAATGTCATGCTATGAAGGTCTGGGGTCCTGACCGGCTGGTTGGCGTCGACCCGTCGGGGGCCCGTCGATTGCTGGCGGTGCTCGATGACGCGGCCTTCGAGCTGGAAACGCGCGCCAGTCGGGTACAAGCGCTCCTGAGCGAAGCCAACCTTCCGTGTTCAGTCCCGATGGAGATTCGGGAGGTCGGAAGGACCTGTGCGGCAACTGCGGATGACCTCACGGGAAGGGTCGGATCCGTCGAGGAGCCGCTCGGGGGCCTGCGTCAGATGGTCGGTGTTGAGGGCATGTTTGGCTGGCCCAGCCCCCTCCCATGGCCCCGAAGGTCGAGTGGTCAGCCCAGCCCGACGGGAGCGACATTGCCGAATCCTGGCAGGACACCCTGCATAGCGGACCTCGGTGTCGGCGGGGGTCTCGCTCTGTCCTGTCGAGCGGGCGAGAAGGGCATCGTGGCTTGGCCACCTGGCACCCAGCGGGGCCGGTCACGAAGTCCGGTACCCCCTGCCATACCGCCGGGTTTCACTGCAGGCCCGATCGCGGGACCGGGTGAAGTGGTACACGAGACGGTTGAGGAGCCCCTCGACGGCGAGGACGGGAGTGGGCAGCGCGCAGGCGAGGACACGCCCGAGTACGAGACCCGCCAGCGAGGCTTTGTCGAGACGCAGGAGGAACTGCTGGAGAAGGCGAATGAAGCGGCCGGCGGAGACCTCGACGACCTCAAGGAGGCCAAGCCGGGCTGGTGGCAGGGAGAGCGGCCTGATGGAACGACCGTTCGAATCGAGTGGGAGCCGTCCGGCCACAGGTCGACGAACGAGGGGCCTCACGTCACGGTCCGGGAGCGCCGCGACCCTGCCGATCCGACGAGCGGTTGGCGGGTGGTCGACAAAATCTTCGTTCGGGGACGGGAGACATACAGATGAACGCCGGCCGCCGACGCCACCCGAACTGGATGCTCGCACAATCGTTGCTGTCGAGGGTTCGTCCAGCCGCGATCGGCTTCGAGCCGGACGAGATCGATGGGCTCGGGCCGGACTCATGGAGCCCACTCGATCCGGGATTGACCGATGCGGAGATAGCAGCGTTTCTGGCCTCCACCTTCGGCCCCCTGGAGTCTCACCTCATTGTCGCCGTCACGTTCGCATCCCATCTCAACGATGTGGGCCCGTTCTTTGTCGACACAACCGGCCTCGGCGCCCTCATCGAGAGTCATTCTGAGCTTTTCGACGATGCCTTCTTCAGCGGCGACGCGACGATGCTTGACGCGATCAGCGGCCGGGTGTGGGTCGTTCACCACGATGGCTTGGCCGCCGAACTGCCTGGTCAGGCAATCCGGTGAATCCGAAATCACAACTGCGCCCGGCCGCAGCGGCTGGGGGTGGCCGGCAACCCGTCTTTAGCAGAAACCGCTACAAACAAAGGAGTTCTGCTTGATCTAAGGCACTCGCCGAGGTAGAATCGAACACATGTTCCCAGCGTTGCAGGAGGCGGTCGAGCAGCTGTCGATCCCGCTCGACGGCCGGGCGCTTGAGGCGCGTGAGGCCGTGCTGGCCTTGCGCGACCGCCTGGAGGCCACCATCGCCGAGGCGGTGGGCCTCTTCGACGCGGCGTCGCTGTGGGACGTCGATCTGGCCACCTCCATGACGGGATGGCTGCGCCGGGCGGGCATGTCCCGCCGTGACGCCGCCCGTCTCGCCACCCACGCCAAGCGCCTGCGCTCGTTGCCGGTGACGGCGGCGGCGTGGCGGTCGGGCGAGTTGTCGTCGGGTCAGGTCGACACGATGGTGGCCATGGTGCCCAGCGCCACCTGGAGCGCTTCGCCGAGCACGAGGCGGCGTTGGTGCCCGTCCTGGCGCCGCTGTCATTGAAGGAGCTGTCCCGGGTGATGGCGGAGTGGCGGGCCAAGGCCGATGCCCTGGCCGACGACGACGAGGCAGCCGAGCGCAAGCGCTCCCTGCACGTGTCCAAGACGCTCGACGGGCGCGTCGAGCTGTCGGGGTCGCTCGATCCCGAAGGCGGCGACGTTGTGACCACCGCCGTGCGCCTTGCGTCGAGCGACGACACCGAGGCTGAGCCGGCCCGCACCCCGGGGGAGCGCCGGGCCGATGCCCTGGTCGACATCTGCCGCTTCTTCCTCGACCACCAGCGCCACAATCCAGGCGAGCGTCACCGTCCCCACGTCAACGTGGTGGTGCACCTGGAGGACATCGAGGCCGGGCACGGCGGCGAGACCATCGACGGCACCCCGCTCGACCAGGTCACGCTGTCACAGTTGCTGTGCGACTCGGCCCTGCACCGGGTGCTCATGGCAGGGCGCTCGAGCATCCTCGACTACGGCACCGCCACCCGCACCATCCCCGCCCCGCTGTGGAACGCCCTGGTCATCCGGGACAGCCACTGCCGGGTGGGCGGGTGCGACCGCCCGCCGCAGTGGTGCGAAGGCCATCACGTGGTGCACGTGGAGTACGGCGGGGAGACCAACCTCGAGAACCTCGTGCTGGCCTGCTCACGGCATCATCACATGATCCACATGCCCGGTTGGCACGCCAAGCTGGCGCCTGACGGGAGGTTGGAGATCACCGGGCCCGACGGGCGGCATTGGGTCACCTACCCGCCGGGGGCGACGCCGGCGCTGTGCTGAGGGCGGGCGACGGTCCTCGTTCGGCCTTCGGCGATCTCTGGCGACGTGCGCGTACCGCGCGCGACGCGACCTAATCCCCGTGGCGCGGCTGGACATATCCCGGCTCCCGAGCCACCCGGAAGGCGAGAGGGGTAGCAGTCAACGCCTACCTGTTGCGGACGGCTTGCAGCTGTTGTGCCTCGAAGCCGTCGAGACGGCCGATGCTCGTGAGGCCGGGGACGATGCCCGCCTGGCCCGCCAGGCGCCACTCGGCTTCCCAGATCTGGGTGACGACGACGTGGTAGTTCCCGATGACCGTGAAGGTGTGCGTGGCCTTGCCGTCTGGCCACGGCCGGCTCGGGGATGGGAATGGCCCCTCGTCCGTGCCCGTTCCGTCGCCCCAGTCCACGGCGATCGTCGTGGCCCGGAGCGTGACCTCGAGCGGGCCGAGCGGCGTGCCGTACGAGCGGGGCGTCGACGCCGGCGCCCGCGTTGCCAGGAACATCCGCTTCCCGGTGAGGGCGTAGCCGGGCGCGATCCACGGATCTGGCCCCGGCGGGACGATCTCGCGGACGAAGGCGAATGCGACCTCGCGCGGCTCGGGGCCTGGGCACCCGGGCAGGCTGGCCACGATCCTGGCCCAGATCTCGTTGAACAGCCCCTGCCTGAGCAGCGGGTCGAAGGCGCCGTTCAGGCTTGCGAGGGCCTGGCGGAAGGCGAGTTCACGCTCACCCGGAGCGGACGTGGTCGATGCGAGAATGGTGCAGCTCCCGGTCTCGGGGGTTCTCGAGACGGCGGTCACGAGCTCGACCGGCCGTCGCGGCGAACCCGGGCCGCCAGGAACGGTGGCGGTGGCCCCGCCCTGACAGTTGCCCACGGTGGTTCCCGCAGCGGTCTGCGCGTCGGTGCAAGCGATCTTCACCTCCGTGGCCGCTGCGGCTGACACCAGTGACGCAGAGGCCGCTGCCAGGAGCCCTGCGATCAGCCGACGCATGGATCCTGCCGAGCGTTGCTCTCATTGACCATCGACCAGGTCGTCGGGTTCAGGTGTCCGGGGTCGGCGTCCTTGGGGGTTGGCGACAGTGTCACGTACTTCTCTTCATTCTGAGGCGGGGCGACGACAACTTGCGAGACGTCGAAACTCACCTTGACGAAGATGCAGTCCGGCAGTGCCGTGATCACCTCGAGCACCATCATCTCTCGGCTCCCGATTGGGTCCTTGAAGAGAGCGCGGTCCAGATTGGGCAGATCGCGGAAGAGCCCGGCCTGCACGTCGAGCAACGGGGGGTTGAAGATGGCCCCGAGCGGATCGAGGTCGGCCCGCTCGAACCGGTTGGTCGTGATGACCTTCCTGGCCACGTCGCCGTAGACCTTGTTGAGCTCGACGAGCACCCTGTCGACGTAGGCGGCGTCAATCGTGGCGGGGACGGCGAAGGGGTCGGGCGCCGTGGTGGGCGCGGCGACGGTGGTGGTGGATGGCGCCGTCGGCACCGTGGGGTCAGGGGAGTCGACCCTGTCGGGCGTGCAGGCGCCCGAGGCGGCTACTGCAGCAGCCAACAGCAGCGTGATGAGGGTCCGGCGCACGAAACCAGTTCTATCCCGGCGAACCGGTCTCTACAAGTACTTTCGTAGTTCCTCAGGCTCGGTTCCTCAGGCGCGGAGGAGTTCGGCTACCCGGAAGGCGAGATCGAGCGACTGGCGGCCGTTGAGGCGGGGGTCGCAGGCGCTGGTGTAGCGGACCTCGAGGTCGAGGATCTCCTCGGCGCCGCCGAGGCACTCGGTGACATCGTCGCCGGTGAGCTCCACGTGCACGCCGCCGGGCCACGTG
>JBKJNA010000135.1:0-26427 GCA_046596195.1 Acidimicrobiales bacterium
GTGGTGCGCGACCCCGCTGATCTGACCGCTGGGGAGCAGCTCGTCACGCAGCTCGCCCGTGGCGAGGTGCGGTCTACGGTGGATGACGATGGCTGAACCCGCCGCCCCCACTGCAGAGCCCGCAATCGGCTACGGCGATGCCCTCGCCGAGCCGATTGCATCCTCGAGGAGATCGAGGACGATGCCGTCGACGTCGACGTCCTCGCCACCAAGGTCCGGCGCGCCGCCGAGCTGCTTCGCGTCTGCCGCGATCGGATCGCGTCAGCTCGCATCGAGGTCACCCAGATCGTGGCGGACCTCGAACCGGCTGCCCTCGACGACACCGACGACTAGCAGTAGCGACCCGTTGCCGTCGGGCGACGGCAACGGGCTCGATCCATCACTCGGGCCGGCGTCCTCCTACGATCGGGCAGGACATGACCCATGCCGCCGTCGCCGTGCCCGCCAGCCTCCTCACCGTCGCCGAGCGGGTCGAAGCACGTCTCGACGCGCTGCTCAGCGGGGAGTCCAAGCGGTGGGCTGAGCTGAGCACTGACCTGCTGCCTCCGCTGGAGTCACTTCGGCGGCTGGTGATGGGAAGCGGGAAGCGGCTCCGCCCAGCGTTCTGCTTTTGGGGCTATCTCGGTGCCGGCGGAGATCCAGGGGCCGAGGAGATCATTGACGCGGGGGCGGCCTTCGAGATGCTCCAGGCGTTCGCGCTGGTGCACGACGACGTGATGGACGGCTCGGCCACCCGGCGCGGCGCCCGCACCGCGCACCTCGAGTTCGACGATCGCCATGCGGACGCCAGCTGGCGAGGCGAGGGACGCCGCTTCGGCGAGGGGGTCGCCATCCTCATCGGTGACCTCGCCCACGTCTACGCGGATCAGCTGTTGCCTCGCACCTCCCGGGATGTGCAGGCGGTGTGGGACGAGCTCCGAGTCGAGCTGAACATCGGCCAGTACCTCGATCTCCTCGGCACGGCCCGAGCCGACACGGATCACGAGAGCGCCCGGCGCATCGCTCGCTACAAGTCCGGCAAGTACACCATCGAGCGCCCGCTCCACATCGGGGCGGCCCTGGCCGGCCGCTTCGATGAGCTGCGCGGCCCGCTGTCGGCCTACGGCGACCCCCTCGGCGAGGCGTTTCAGCTCCGCGACGACCTGCTCGGCGCCTTCGGCGACGCCGAGCTCACGGGCAAGCCTGTGGGCGAGGACCTCCGGGAGGGGAAGCCCACCGCTCTCCACGCCTTCGCCGCCGGCGCTGCGGACGGGCCGGCCGCCAAGCTTCTCGCCGACCGCTTCGGCGCTCCTGACCTCACCCAGGCCGAGGTGGGGGAGCTGCAGGCGATCTTCGAATCGACCGGCGCCCGCCGCCAGGTCGAGCGTTGCATCGACCAGCTGGTGGAAGAGGCGCTCGGCGCCCTCGACGGCGCCGGGCTCGATGGCGAGGCCCGGCCCCGTCTGACCGAGCTGGCCTCCTTCGTGGCCGGCCGCCACTACTGAGGCCCGGTGGCGAAGGGCGACCCCGGGACGATCGTGGTGCTCGGCGGGCGCGAGGTTCCCATCTCGAGCCCGGACAAGGTGTTCTTCGCCGAGCACGGCGAGACCAAGCTCGACCTGATCCACTTCTACGAAGCGGTCAGCGGGCCGTTGCTGGCGGCCATGGGCGGGCGCCCAGTGCTCCTCCAGCGATTCCCCGACGGGGCGGGCGGAAGCTCGTTCTTCCAGAAGCGGGTGCCGGCGTCGAAGCCGTCATGGCTCGAGACGGCCGACGTCAGCACCCCCAACGGCACCATCTCCAACGCGCTGGTGGCGGCGGACGTGGCCCACATCGCCTGGGCCGTCAACATCGGCTGTCTCGGCTTCCACGTGTGGCCGGCGCGCGCCGACCGCCCCGACATCGCCGACGAGCTGCGGATCGATCTCGACCCCACGCCGGGCGTCGACTTCGCCATGGTGCGCGCCGCCGCCCTGCTCGTACGGGACCTCTTTGCCGACCTCGGCATGACCGGCTGGCCCAAGACCACGGGCAACCGGGGCATTCACATTTACGTCCGGCTGGAGCCCCGCTGGGACAGCTACCAGGTGCGTGCCGCGGCGGTGGGGTTCGCCCGGGAACTCGAGCGCCGGCACCCCGACCTCGTCACCGCCGCCTGGTGGAAGGAGGAACGAGGGCGCCGGGTCTTCGTCGACTTCAACCAGAACGCGCCGCACAAGACGGTGTTCGGGGCGTGGTGCGTGCGGGCCCGTCCGGGCGCCCAGGTGTCCACGCCGTTCTCGTGGGACGAGCTCGACGCCGATGCCTCGTTCCACCCCGACAGGTTCACGATCCCGGTGGTCGCCGAGCGGGTGACGGCCGGTGGCGACCCGTGGTCCGGCATGTACGAGCGCCCCCAGTCGATCGAGCCGCTCCTCGCCATGTACGAGCAGGACATGGCGGCTGGGCTCATGGACGCGCCGTGGCCGCCCGTCTACCCGAAGCAGCCGAATGAGCCGCCGCGTGTGGCGCCCAGCAGGGCCAGGAAGCCGGCGGACTGATTCCCTGCCGCCGGATGGCGACCGTACGCGTGCGGGGACAAGCGCCAGGGCGCCCGGTGGGGCCTGCCCGCTGAATCGGGATCGAAGGTCCGGGCTACCGTCCCGGCATGCGGGTGACGGCAAACGGCGACCAGGTGGACCTGGCCGGCGAGGCGACCGTGTCCGACCTGCTGGCCGCCCTCGGGCTGGGCGGCAGGTGGGTGCTGGTCGAGCGCAACGGGAGCCCGGTCCGGCGCGCCGACCTCGACGCCACCCGTCTGGAGGACGGCGACCGCCTCGAGCTGGTCCGTGCGGTGGCCGGTGGCTGACGGGACCGACCCGGCCGCTCCGGTCAGCGGATCAGCGCCGGTCCGGTACCTTCCGGCTGACCAGAACCGGCTCGGCGAGCGCCGGCTCTACCTGTGCACGGCTGACCGGCCCGACCTCGCCGTCTTCCTCGCCGCCTGCATCCGGGGCGGGGTCGACATCGTGCAGCTGCGGGACAAGGACCTCGACGCCCGGCCCCTGCTGGCGCGGGCCGCCGTCGCGGCGGCGGTGTGCCGGGATGCCGGCGTGCCCTTCATCCTCAACGACCGGCCTGATCTCGCCTTGGAGGCCGGAGCGGACGGCGTGCACGTCGGACAGGACGACGCCTCGCCGGCGCTGGCCCGCCGCATCTTGGGGCCCGACGCCATCGTCGGCTACTCGACCCACGCCACCGCCGAGCTCGACGCCAGCGTGGCCGAGCCGGTGGACTACGTGTCCGCCGGGCCGGTGACCGAGACGCCCACCAAGCCCGGCCGCCCCGGCACCGGCCCCGGCTACGTCACCTACGCCGCCGCCCATGCCGGCCGACCGGTGTACGTCACCGGCGGCGTCACGCCCGGCACCGTGGCGCCCCTGGTGGCCGCCGGCGCCGGCCGGTTCGTCGTGGTGCGCTGGCTCACCGAGGCGGCCGACCCCGAGGCCAGCGCCCGGGCACTGCGGACCGCCATCGACAGGCTTCTCCCACCGCCCGAAGCGGCGGCGGCGATGCTCTGGAGCCCCACGTCCGGATAGCGGGCCCAGGACTCCACAGAACGATGCTGGGCGCCGGCGGAAGCCGGGTCCCGTCAGGTCTGGCGGTCGAGCCAGCCGAGGAGGACGGCGATGGCGCGTGGGTCGTGGCGGAGGCGGCTGCCGGCGCTGGCCAGGATGCGCAGTTCGGCCTCGCCGTCGGTGGCGTCGCCGAGGGCGCGGGCGTCCATTGGCGACACCACGTCGTCGTCGCCGCCGTGCACGAGGAGGACGGGCCGGGGGGCCAGCTTGCCGATCAGGCCGATGGGGCGGATGTCGTGCAGCTCGCGCGCCCACTGGGCGAAGTCCTCCGGGAACGCCGGGTCACGGATGACGCCGATGCTGCGGCCGTGGTCGAGCAACCAGCGGGGGTCGGCGGCCCAGGAGTCGAAGTCTGCGGGCGCCGAGAAGGCGGCCACACCGCCCACCCGCTCGTCCTCCGCCGCCGCACACAGGGCCAGCGCCCCACCTGTGCCGAAGCCGGCCAGCCAGACCCGGTCGACGTCGGTGTTGGTGAGCAGGAAGTCCACCGCCGCTCCCAGGTCGGAAACCCAACCCCCGAGGGAGAAATCGCCCTCCGATGCGGCGGTGCCCCGGAAGTTGAAGGTGAGCACGACCCAGCCGGTGTCGGCCGCCACCCGGTCCGCCAGGTTCGGGTAGCTCCGGGCCGTGGTGGCAGCGCCGCCGGGACCGTTGGGAAAACCGTGGCAGATCACCAGACCGTGGCGCGCCACGCCGGGCCCGCCCGCCGAAGCTGGGGGGTGGGCCAGGTGACCCCACAATGTGAGGCCGTCGGAGACGATGGCCGTGTCCACCAGGTTCACGGTACGCCCGGCCGGCCCCAAATGGGCACCAATTGACGGCCACGGGCGGGATGGGGTCCCCACATCGCCCCGGCCGGGTGGCTGGAGATCGGGTTAGCTCGCTTTGCAGTGACGGCAGGGGCGGTAGCCACGGTTGCGCGCCTCGATCGGCGAATCAGGCCCGAACGAGGCGGCCCGCAAGGTGGCGACCAACTGGTCGATGCCGCACCCGGGCTCGGCGGCGTCGAGATCGTGGACGACCATCGTGCGTTTGTCGCCCAGCCACCGCACGGAGGAGAACCGGGCCGGGCGGGCGACGGTCACCTGCGATGGAAAGCAGACGAGGGGGTGCTCGCGCACCCCCTCGTCTGACAAGAATTGCTGGAAAGGACTCGGGAACCGGACTGCGTCGGGAGGGACCAATCTCCGACCGGTACCGCGAGTGGTGTCTGGCTGGTTCTCGCCGGGTGGTCCAGCTGCCGCGTCAGCGGCCAGCCACCTCCAGGGTCCCAAAACGTTGACTGTGCAGTTGGACCACCTCCTTTCTCTGGTACGGATAGGAAACCACATCCGTCACACAAAGTCGCCCCAAAATCAGCGGCCGGGCCCGTCCTGCGGCGGTGCCTCGGGACCGATGGCGCCGATGGCCTCCAGGTAGGTGAGCTGGGCGTCCAGCACGGCGTGCACCTGGACGGCAGTGTAGGGCGATCCGAGGGCTTCGGCCCGGGCCAGCACGTAGTCGACCGTCTCGGCGCCGCCCACCACCACCGGCCCAACCGACTCGGCCGAGTGGCCATTGCCGGACACGCCCTTCATGCGGAAGAACTCGAGGTTCCAGTCGATGATCCGACGGACGTCGTCGTGGCTGAGCACGGCGCTCACCTCGAACGGGAGGTTTTCGGCCACCCACTGCACCGCCTCGTCGAGGTCGAAGGTGGGCTGGGGCGGCACAGCGTCGAGGCGGCGGGCCTCCCGGCCAATCACGAACGCGGCGATGGCGAAGACGATCGCCACCACCACGAACCCGTAAACGACCATCATCGGCCGCGGACAGTAGTACCTGGCCCCGGCCGGCACGCCCGATCCTGCATGCGTGGCGTGGTGCACTAGACCAGCTACCACCATGTTGCGGTTCGAGGACGAGCGCGTCGAGGTGCACACGGTGGTGGTCGGTCCGCTGTCGACCAACGTCTACGTGCCCCGCTGCAGGCACACGGGCCGCTCGGTACTGATCGACGCCGCCGCCGACGGTGCCCAACTGGTCGAGTTGTGCCGCACGCTCGGCGTCGAGCGGGTGCTCGAGACCCACGGCCACACCGACCACATCGCGGCCGTTCCTGCGGTGCGGGCGGCCGGCTACGCGGTCGGCATCTCGGCCGCGGATGCCCACAACCTCGACGGGCACGACTTCGACCTGGTGGACGGCGAGGTGTTCGAGGTCGGCGACCTGCGCCTGCGCACCATCTTCACGCCGGGTCACACGCCGGGCTCCACGTCATTCCTGCTCGAAGGTGGTCCGCCGCTCCTGTTCGGCGGCGACACACTCTTCCCTGGAGGCCCGGGCGCCACCCGGCCCGAAAACGGCGGCCACTTCCCCACCATCGTCCGCACCCTCACCGAGACGCTGTTCACCCTCGACCCGGAAACGATCGTGCTGCCCGGCCATGGGGCCGGCACCACGATCGGCGCCGAGCGCCCCCATCTCCAAGACTGGATCGAGCGGGGCTGGTAGAGGCCGTCGGCCACGACATGGACGCCCTCGACTCCATCTTCGCCCGCCGGTCCACCGGCCGCCTCACCGAACCCGCCCCCGGAGGCGACGACCTGCAGCAGATCCTGGAGGCGGCCGCCGCCGCCCCCGACCACGGGGAGCTGCGGCCGTTCCGCTTCGTGCTGCTGGCCGGCGCCGCCAAGGACGCCTTCGGCCAGGTGCTGGTCGACGCCTACCTGGCCCGCTGCGAAGCGGTCGGCGCCTCGCCCACCCCCGGCCAGCTCTCCAAGGAGCGCACCAAGCTGGGCCGGGCGCCCCTGGTCCTGGTGGTGGGGGCGGTGCACGGCGATGACGAGGTCATCCCGTGGGTGGAGCAGCAGGCGGCTGCTCAGGCGGCCGCCGAGAACGCCCTCATCGCCGCCACCGCCCTCGGGTACGGCTCCATGTGGCGCACCGGCGACACCGCCTACGACCAGCAGGTGAAGGACGCCCTCGGCTTCGGCCCTCACGACGCCGTCATCGGCTTCCTCTACCTCGGCACCGTCAACGAAGGCGGGGCCAAGCCCCCTCGCCGGCCGGACCTCGACGGCCTGGTGACGTGGTGGGCGCCGCCGGCCTGACGGCCGAGAGGCACACGGCCCAACGTGCGACGGCGTGGGGGCTCGGAGTCCGGACCCAGGTGCCGGCGCCAACAGCGGGCCGGGCGTCAGCCCGGGCTGCGGTGGCGGACGCGGGTGACGGCCCACCACAGGCCGCCGCCGAGAGCGCCGACAAGGACGATCCCCGACAGCGCCAGCAGCAGCAGCACCCCGAAGACGGCGTTGCCGTCGCCCCGCCGGAAGACGAGGTCGATCAGGGCGAGGATGAACAGCAGGCCGGCGAATCCGGCGATGATCACCGCGACGACCAGGCCGGCGATGGCGGCCAGGGCAGGCGGCCCGACCTGGTGGAGCGCCTCCGTCGCCGCTTTGCCGGCGTCCTCGCCCCGGCCCTTCGCCTGCGTGGCCCGGTAGCCCATGTAGGCCACCACGCCCAGCACGATAAGCGCAGGGAGAACGGCAAACGGCACGCTGTTGTCGCCCACGCGCCTCCCTTCGGGCCTGGAGCGGGCTGGGTGACGAACGGTACCGAGATGACGGACTTCCTACTCGGCGGGTCCCTGTCAGTCGGTGGCGGTGAGGGGGTCGCGGGGGACCAAGATGAGCTCGACGTCCGCCGGCAGACCATCGACCTTGACGTTGCCGTCGTCCGCCTGAACGCCCACCCGCCGGCCTCCGAGGGGGATGCGGTAGACGCGGAGCCGGTGGATCTCCGGCGGAAGGGCGGGCGCAAGCCACAGCTTCTGGTGCGGCACCCACGGCTCCAGGCGCAGGAGCGTGCGTAGGAACAGCAGGGGCGAGGCGGCCGCCCACGCCTGCGGGGAGCACGACGTGGGGTAACCCACCACCCCGGGGAAGTCGTCCCGGTCGAGACCGGTGAACAGCTCGGGGAGGCGGCCACCCTGGCTGTCGGCGGCGTCGAGCAGGGCCATGATCACCCGTTGCGCCTCCTCCACGAACCCGTACCGCATGAGGCCGGCGGCGATGAGGGCGTTGTCGTGCGGCCAGACCGACCCGCAGTGGTAGCTGATCGGGTTGTAGCCCCCCATGTTGGTGGCGAGGGTGCGGACGCCCCACCCGCTGAACATCTCGGGCGACAACAGGTGGGCGGCCACCCGGGCGGCCTTGTCCTCGTCCACGATCCCGGTCCACAGGCAGTGGCCCATGTTGGAGGCCAACGAGTCGACCTGGCGCTTCTTGGCATCGAGGGCGATGGCGAACCAACCCCGCTCCTCGATCCAGAAGTCCCGATTGAACGCCTCCTTCAGGGCGGCCGCCTTGGCCCGGTACCTGTCCACCATCGCCGTATCGCCCTGCTCGTGGGCGAAGTGGGCCCGCGCCAGGTAGGCGCCGTACACGTAGCCCTGGACCTCGCACAGGGCGATGGGCGCCTTGGCCACCTCGCCGTCGGCGAAGCGCACGCCGTCCCACGAGTCCTTCCAGCCCTGGTTGACCAGGCCGCGGTCGCTGGCCCGCTGATACTCCACGTAGCCATCGCCGTCGCGGTCGCCATACTGCTCGATCCACTCCATGGCCCGGTCGGCGTGGGGCATGAGCTGGTCGACGACCTCCGTGGCCAGGCCCCACCGGCGCAGTTCGCCGAGCAGCATGACGAACAGAGGCGTGGCGTCGGCCGTGCCGTAGTACACCTGGCCGCCACCGAGCGAGAGGGACGCCGCCTCGCCGAAGCGCATCTCGTGCAGGATCTTGCCGGGCTCCTCGTCCTGGCGGGGGTCGACCTTGCTGCCCTGGAAGCGGGCCAGGGTCTGGAGCACGCCCAGGGCCAGGTCGGGGTCGACCAGGAGGGCCATCCAGGCGGTGAGGATGGAGTCCCGTCCGAACAGGGTCATGAACCACGGGGCGCCGGCGGCCACCACGGTGCGCTCGGGATAGTCGGGGTCGAAGATGCGGAGCGCGCCGAGGTCCTCGGCGCTGCGGACCACCGCACGGCGCAGGCCCTCGTGGTCGGTGTCGACGGCCGGCATCTGTCTGCGCCACCTGGCCATGCGCTCCATCGGCTCGGCCCGGTGCACCGGCTCGCCGCACGGGTAGCGGGGCTGGATCACCTCGCCGTCGATGATCGGCGTGAGCTGGATGCAGGTGCTCCACTCGGAGCGGGCGGGCACGATGACCTCGAACACGGCCCGGCCGGTTCCGAGCTGCACCGGCCGGCTGAACGAGACCCGGGCGCTCCGCCGCATCGAGCCCTTCCGCACCCGGAACAACAGAGCGCCGTCCTCCTCCTCCACCTCGAGCTCACGGTCGGGATCGCCGCCGGCCCTGCCCTCCTTGACCTCGAACAGGTGGGCGAAGTCCGCTTCGAGGACGAGCTCGATCGAGCAGTAGGCGGGCTCGTCGGCCAAGTTGCGGACGAATAGGTCCTCGCGCATTCCCCGGCCGATCCAGCGGTGGCGGAACACCAGCAGCGTGCTGTCGGCCTGTCCGGCACGCGGACGCGTGCGCGACACGTACACGGCGCTGAATGGATCGGGCGTCGACGAGGCCAGGGGCTCGGGACGCTGGCCGTTCAGGCGGAGTTCGAAGCGGGACAGGAACCGGCTGTCCCGGAAGAACAGCCCGTGGGGCGCGCCAGCGGTCATGTCACCCGAGCGACCCGAGATGCAGAACGCCGAGCCCTGCACCAGGGTCACGATCCCGTCGTGCTGCCCGAGGGCCACGCTCTCGCCGGTGAAGTTCCAGGCGTCGACCACGGTCGGAGCGTAACCGCAGGCCACCGTGGGCCCGACTGGGGAACCTTCGTCCCGACGACGTCGTCGGCGACCGAGTGGGCTATTTCCACTATCCGCGTAGGAGTAATACACTTGGGCCGTGGTTGAACCCGTCTTCGCCGTCGAAGGCCTGCATGTGGTTGCGGATGGCCATCCCATCCTCCGGGGCCTCGACCTGGCCGTCCTGCCCGGCGAGGTCCACGCCATCATGGGCCCCAACGGCTCGGGCAAGTCCACCCTCGCCAACGCCATCCTGGGCAACCCTGACTACCAGGTCACCGCGGGCAAGATCGTGTTCAAGGGTGAGGACATCACCGACTGGCCAACCGACGTGCGGGCCAAGGCCGGCCTGTTCCTCGCCTTCCAGTACCCCGAGGAGATCGCCGGCGTCCCGGTCATCCAGTTCCTGCGCCAGGCCCTGTCGGCCCGCAAGGGCATCGACCTGTCGGTGCTCGAGCTGCGCCTGGCGATCATGGACTGGATGAAGAAGCTGGACATGGACCCGTCGTTCGGCGACCGCTACGTCAACGAGGGCTTCTCGGGCGGTGAGAAGAAGCGCAACGAGGTGCTCCAGATGGCCATCCTCGAGCCCGACATGGCCATCCTCGACGAAACCGACTCGGGCCTCGATATCGACGCCCTTCGGGTGGTAGCCCGGGGTGTCGAGGAGGTGCGGGCCGCGCGCCCCCACCTGGGCGTGCTGCTCATCACGCACTACCAGCGCATCCTCGACGAGCTCACCCCGGACCGGGTCCACATCCTGGTCGACGGGCGCATCGTCGACAGCGGCGGGCCCGAGCTGGCGAAGCGACTGGAAGACGAGGGTTACGAGGCGTGGAAAAGCTGAGGCACTGCGCATGACCGGCCCGGGAGGACGGTCCAGAGAAAACTCAGTGGTGCGACATCCCGAAGGGATGGTGCACCAGTGACCCTCGACGTGGCGCGGGTCCAGAAGGACTTCCCCATCCTCGACCGCGCCATGCCCGGCGGCGGGCGGCTGGTGTACCTCGACTCGGCGGCGTCGTCCCAGAAGCCGCAGTCCGTGCTCGACGCCATGACGCGGTACTACGAGACCACCCACGCCAACGTCCACCGGGGCGTGTACGGCATCGCCGAAGAGGCCACCCGGCTGATGGAGGAGGCGCGCGACAAGGTCGGCCGCTTCATCGGCGCCGGCCAGTCGCTCGAGGTGATCTTCGCCAAGAACGGCACCGAGTGCCTCAACCTGGTGGCCAACGCATGGGGCCGGGCCAACCTGCGCGCCGGCGACGCCGTCCTGCTCACCGAGATCGAGCACCACGCCAACCTGGTGCCTTGGCTCATGCTGCGCGAGCAACTCGGTATCGAGCTGCGCTATCTCCCGCTGGGCGACGACGGCCACCTCGACCTGCGCGAGCTCGACCGCCTTGTCGACGGCGTGAAGCTGGTCGCCGTCACGGCCATGTCGAACGTGCTGGGTACCCTCACCCCGGTCCGCCGCATCGCCGACGCCGCCCACGCCGCCGGCGCGGTGGTGGTGGTCGACGGCGCCCAGTACGCACCCCACCTGCCCACGAACGTGGGCGACCTGGGCGCCGACTTCTTCGCCTTCACCGGCCACAAGCTGCTCGGGCCCACCGGCGTCGGCGTGCTGTGGGGCAGGGCCGAGCTCCTCGAGGCCATGCCACCGTTCCTCGGCGGCGGCGAGATGATCCGCGACGTGCGCCTCGACGGCTTCACCCCCAACGAGCTGCCCTGGAAGTTCGAGGCGGGCACGCCGCCCATCGCCGAGACCATCGGCCTCGGCGCTGCCGTCGACTACCTCGAAGCGCTCGGCATGGACGCCGTGCGGGCCCATGAGGTCGAGCTCACCGGGTACGCCCTTCGCACCCTCACGACCCGCTTCGGGCCCGACATGACGATCTACGGCCCGTCGGAGCCGGCCGAGCGCGGCGGCGTGATCTCCTTCTCCTTCAAGGACATCCACCCTCACGACATCTCCCAGGTCCTCGACCAGTCCGGGGTGTGCGTGCGGGCCGGCCACCACTGTGCCAAGCCGCTGATGCGCCGCCTCGGTATCGGCGCCACCGCTCGGGCGTCGTTCTACGTCTACAACGACGAGGCCGATGTCGACTCGCTGGCCGACGCCCTCGACGCCACCTCGGCCTTCTTCTCCTAGGAGCCACGCCACCCATGGGCCTCGAAGACCTCTACCGCGAGATCATCCTCGACCACTACCGCTCCCCCCGGAACCGGGGCGAGCTGGCGTCCCCGCCCGCCGTGCGGGTGGAGGGCTACAACCCCCTGTGCGGCGACGAGATTGTGGTGTACCTCGACGTGCAGGACGGGGTGGTCGCCGACCTCAAGATCGGCGGCCAGGGCTGTTCCATCAGCCAGTCGTCCGCCTCGATGATGACGGCCGCCGTGAAAGGCAAGACCGTGCCCGAGGCCCGCGCCGTCATCCGTGCCTTCAAGGGGATGATGTCGATCCACGAGCAACGCCTCGACTCCGACGGCGATGACGCGGCCGAGAAGGCGGCGGCCGAGATCGCCGAGGTGAAGCTGGGCGACCTGGAGGCGCTCCAGGGCGTGGTGCGATTCCCGGTGCGGATCAAGTGCGCCACCCTCTCGTGGAACACGCTCCAGCAGGGGCTCGACGAGGCGGGCGCGGCCCAGGCCGGATGAAGGTCGCCGTCGACCTCGAACGGTGCCAGGGCAACGGGGTCTGCGCCAGGAAGGCGCCCGAGGTCTTCGAGCTGGACGGCAGTGGGCGCGTGACCGTGCTCCAGCCCGAGCCCCGGCCCGACGTGCGCCCGTCCGTGCGCGACGCGGTCCGCCGCTGCCCCACGCAGGCCCTCAGAATCGAGGCGTGACGCAGCGCCCGGGCGCTCTGGTAGCGGAATCGCGCCCCAGGGTGCTCGTTTCCGCTACCAGACCGACGGAGTTCCGGGTGCGGAAGTGAGCGGCAGCGGGAAGGGTTTCAGCGCGTCGTTCCACCCGCTGCGGACGCGCGGCTTCGCCCTGCTGTGGGGTTCGAGCCTGGTGTCCAACATCGGCACGTGGATGCAGACGGTGGCGGTGGGCACCCTCGTCACGGAGCGTACGGGTCAGGCCCGCTGGACGGCGCTGGTGGCGGTGGCCGCGTTCCTGCCGCTCGGCCTGCTGGCGCCGGTGGGCGGGGCGGTGGCCGACCGCACCGACCGGCGCCGGTGGCTGCTGCGGGGCAGCGTGGCGGAGACGGCCCTGGCCGCCGGCCTGGCCGTGCTGTCGGCCACCGGCCGGGCGTCGCCCGGCGTCGTCACCCTGGTCGTGTTCGCCGGAGGATGCATGGCCGCACTCCTGCTACCGGTGCAGCAGTCGCTCGTCCCGGACCTGGTCGGGCGCGACGACGTGCTGGCCGCGTCCTCCCTGGGGATGGCGCAGTACAACCTGGGCAGGGTGGTCGGCCCTGCCCTGGCCGCCGTCGTCATCGCAGTGGGCTCGTTCACCCTCGCGTTCGCTATCAACGCAGCGTCGTTCCTTGCCGTCACGGTGGCCGTGTACCTGCTCCGGGTACCTCCCCGCCCCGCCCACACAGGCGAGGGGATCTGGCGCAGCATCAAGCAGGGTGCCCAGGCTGCGTGGACGGAACCGGGCTGCCGCTCGGCCATCGTGCTCGTCGCCCTGGCCGCTTTCCTCGTGTCGCCGTTCATCGCCCTCATCCCGGCCAAGGCGGCGCTGCTCGCCCACGGGGGCGACAAGGCCACCGCCGCCGCCACGGGAGCCCTCACCACCGCCCAGGGCGTGGGTGCAGTGGCGGGCGCTCTTCTGCTGGCGCCGATCGCCGCCCGCTTCGGGCGCCGCCGGGTCGTGCTGACCGCCATCGCCGGCACGTCGGGCGCCCTGTGCCTGTACGCCGTCGCCCCGTCGGTGCCCGCCGCCGTCGCCGCCCTCGGCCTGGTCGGCATCCTGTATGTGGGCATCCTCACCGGCCTCAGCTCGGTCGTCCTCCTGCGCGCCCCTGCCGAGAGCCGGGCCCGGGCGACGAGCCTGTTCTTCGTGGCCCTAGGCACCATCTATCCACTCGGCGCGCTGGTGCAGGGCGTGGTGGCCGACCGGGCCAGCCTGCAGGCGGCCACCATCGGCGGGGCCCTCCTGCTGGTGGCTGTCGTGGGGGCGCTGGCGGTCGGTCGCCCCGCGTTCGTGGCCGCCCTCGACGACGCGCCGGCCGAGCCGGCCATCGCCTCCGGCGCATCCGGGCCGGGGCTCGACGGCGCCCACCCGGCGGGTCCCCCTGCACCGTTCGAATCGCCCTTCGCGCCGTTCGCCGGAAAGGAACCGGAATAGGCGAATCGATTTCTGGGGAAGGCTTGTCCATACTTGTGCGTCGAACCACTGAGATGATGCGGTTCGACTTCCCCCGAACTCTGGTCGCCCCCATGCCTCTGCACGCCCGTCATCGCTCCACGCTCGCCGCCGCTGCGGCGCTGTCGCTCCTCCTCGCCGGCTGCCGCAGTTACTCCGGCCCACCTGAGGAGGCGGCGCCCGCCCGCACCACCACCACCACCACCACGACGGCTCCCACCACGACCACAACGGCGGTGCCCGTCACCGCTGCGCAGGTCACCGTGCCCGGCACTGCCACGACGGTGCCGCTACCCGGCCTGCAGAAGGGGTCGTCGGGGGCCGAGGTGAGGGCCCTCGAGGAGAAGCTGGCCGCACTGCGCTTCGACGTGGGCGCCGTCGACGGCAACTTCGACGCCGCCACCTTCCATGCCGTCATGGCGTTCCAGAAAGCCAACGGCCTGGAGCGGACCGCCAGGGCCACGCCCGACGTGGTCGCCGCCGTGGCCACCGCCGCCATGCCCGCAGCCCAACTGGCCGCCGGCGGGGCCGACCGGATCGAGATCGACCTCCCCCGCCAGATCCTCACGCTGTGGCAGGGCGGCCAGCTGGTGCGCACGCTGTCGGTGTCCACCGGCAACAACAAGCGCTACTGCGTCGACGGCGACTGCGCCACGGCGGTGACCCCGGGCGGGTCGTTCAAGGTCACCCGCAAGATCAACGGCCTGCGGGTCAGCCGGCTGGGCAAGCTCTACAACCCGCTCTACTTCAACGGCGGCATCGCCATCCACGGTTCGGGTTCCGTGCCCGCCGGGCCCGCCTCCCATGGCTGCGTGCGCATTCCGATGTCGGCGTCGAAGTGGTTCCACGACACGGTTCCCGTGGGCACCCCGGTGTACGTGATCGGCGGCAAGAAGGCCCCGGTGCCGTTCAACGAGCAGGCGCCCGGCGACGAGACCACCACGACCACCACTGCGACCACGGCGCCGGTGACGACGCCCACGACCGTCGTCGTCGACCCGGGTACGACCACCACAACGACGACGACCGGCCTGCCGCTGCCAACTCTTGTCACCACGACCACGACGGTGGTTCCGACCCCGTAGACACCGCTTCCGGCTTCGGAGCTCACCTCCAGCCGGCGGTGGCGATCCAGCGGAGCGCGTCCATGCCGGGCACGAAGCAGAAAGCGGGAGCCAGCCCCGTACAGAAGGTCTACAGTGTCTACCTGACCCGGGAGATTGGCGTCGGGTCGCCATCCGTCAGTTGCAAGGTGCGGCACGTGACCGCATCGCCGTCGCCCCGGGGGAAGTGGCATCCCAGCCGTGCCCGATCAACCGACCAAGTCGCCCAGTCAGCCGCGGTGGATCACCGACGACGCGCCCGAGCGGCCGGCGCGCCAGCCGCTGTCCCGGCGCCGGATCGTCCATGCCGCTCTGGCCCTGGCCGAGTCGGAGGGGCTGGGCGGGCTCACCATGCGCAGCGTGGCCGCGTCGCTCGACGTCACACCCATGTCGCTCTACAACCACGTGGCCGACAAGGCGGAGCTGCTCGACCTCATGCTCGACTTCGTCATCGGCGACGTGGTGCGCGCCTGCGAGCACGACACCGGCACGTGGGACGAACGGCTGGAAGCCCTGGTCAGGCGCTACCACGCCCTGTGGGAACGCCACCCCGTGTTCGCCCAGGTGTACCTCGACGGCGTCACCATCGGCCCATACGGCCTGGCCAACATGGAGAACATCATGGCCATCCTGCGCGAGGCGGGCCTCGACGACGACGCGGCGGCCGGGGCGTTCTCCACGCTGTGGCACTTCGCGGTGGCGTCGATGCTGGTGGGCAAGGCCCGCCCGGTCGACCGCACCAAGCGCCGCAGCCACAGCGACGGCACCCGCCAGGGCCTGATCGACACCTACTTCCCGGCGCTGCCCGTCGACCGCATCCCCAATGTGGCGGCGGTGGCGCCCTATCTGGTCGCCGACTGCTTCGAGTTCGGCCTCCGGCTGTTTCTCGACGGTCTGCGCGCCCGTCTGGGAAAAGGCGGTTGACAGCCGCCCGCCCGTCGGCCAATCTACGTTGTATACCTACAGTGAAAAGCGCACATACGCTGTAGGCGGTGGTCCCGGGGGGTGACCACTGCAAGCTGCAAGCACCAAGCACACCGGGTTCGCCCGGAGCGGTGAAGAGGAGCGGCGGGCCGGCCGTCCGGGGGAACCGGCACGCAACTCCGCTTCACCATCCAGATCTCGTCCTCTGTCGACTGGCGCACCCGCCCCCGCAAGGGACGAACGAGGTGGCGGTATGGCTCCTGTCCCTGAGCCATGCCGCCGCCTCGAGTCTCTCCGAAGGACTCCTGGGCGGCCGGCTGGAGCGATGGTGACAGTACCGGGACGACAACCACCGGGGCCTGCCTCATTGCGCCGGCACCGACATCGTCACGATGGGTCGATTGAGCGAAACGGCGCCCGTAGACCCCGCGAAGGGGGCGTTGAACGCGAAGATCCCGCCGTCGGACGCTACCAGCCAGTAGCCCGACCCCAACGCCGTGGGCGCCAAGGCGACGATGGGCCGGTTGAGCTTGATGGCGCCTGTGGACCCTCGGAACACTCCGTCGCCGAAGGCGAAGATCCCGCCGTCCGAAGCAACGAGGAGGTAGCCGCCGCCCGAGGCGGACCGCGCCATGTCGACGATGGGCTGGTTTAGCTTGAGCGACCCGGTGGAGCCTCGGAACGCTGCATCCCCGAAAGCGAAGATCCCGCCGTCGGAAGCGACCAGCCAATAGCCCGCTCCCGAAGGAGTCCGAGACATCCCCACGATGGGCCGGTTGAGCTTGATCGCCCCGGTCGAGCCTCTGAAGACGGCGTCACCGAAGGCAAAGATGCCCCCGTCCGATGCCACCAGCCAATAACCGTTGCCTGACGGGGTTCGCTCCATGGCGACGATGGGCTGGTTCAATGACAGCGCTCCGGTCGATCCTCGGAACACGGCGTCACCGAAGGCGAAGATGCCTCCGTCCGATGCCACCAGCCAGTAGCCGTTGCCGCTCGGCGTGGCGGCCATCCCGACCACCGGGCGGTTGAGGGTGAGTGCACCGGTCGAGCCCAGAAAGCGAGCCGTGCAGAACGAGAAGATCCCGCCATCGGAGGCGGCCAGCCAGTACCCGGTCTCGGGCGGGCAGGCGATGGGCATTGCCGGCTGGGCCAGGGCTGGGCCCGTCCACGACCCGGTCCGGCGGGCATCGCGGTGGAACGTCGGCCAGGCCTTGTCCCCCAGCCGTGCGTTGTCGCCCGCCCCCATCTCGTACCGGAGGACCCTGCCGCCGGCGGAGCCCGACGAGCCCGCCACGATGATGTCGAGCAGGCCGTTGCCGTCGACATCGGTGACGAGCGGCGAGTTCTGGGTGGCGATGCCGGTCGCCAGTGACAGGAAGGGCGCGGCCGTCTTGCCGCTGTAGACGGTGACGCCCGCTCCCGTTGGAACCAGCAGGTCCTGGCCACCGTCGCCGTCGAGGTCCGCCGTCGTGATCCCCCCGAGCACCACGCCCCCTGACGCGTTCACGGGATAGCCGGGAAGGTCCGACCCGTTCCCTCTGAGCGCGAACACCCGACCGGGCGACGGGCCCTCGAAGGTGCCGATGGCCACATCCAGGGTTCCATCGCCGTCGATGTCGGCCAGCGCGGGACCGCCCATCGCGTAACCGCCGACATCGCGTACCCACTTGAGCGTGCCGTCGAAGTTCAGCGCCAGGACCTTGGTGGCGTCGCTGGCGCCCCCTGCCCGCCGCACCCAGTAGTCCCCGGTGCCCACGACGATCTCCGGCCGACCGTCGCCGTCGATGTCGCCGATCGCCGGTGAGGAACGCACGATCTCGTTGAGGCGGTACTCCCAGAGCGTCTTTCCGTTGCCGGAGATGGCGCGCACGAGGCCGCCCGGAAAGGGAAGGGTTCCTCCTGGGCTCGAGTCGCCGCCGATGACGACATCGGTGGACCCGTCACCGTTCACGTCGGCCAACGCAGGGGACGAGAACACTGTGTCGTCCGTGTAATACGGCCAACCCGGGTTCGCGGCACCACTCTGTCCGACCGAGTACATGCGCAGTCCGAGCGCCCCGATCGTGGCGTCGACGACGCCGTCCATGTTGATGTCGCCGATGGCGGGGCTCGAATGAAAGGCCTGGTTACCGCAGTTCTGATCGGTCCCCTGGATCCGGAATCGCTCGGTGCCGTCCGCACGGAACGAGTAGAAGCCGCCGCCGGAGCACTCCCCGCCGGTGCCGAGACCGCTTCCGACGAACACCTCGGGCTTGCCATCGCCGTCGACGTCTGCCGCTGCGGGGGACGAGTTGATGCCATGGCTCGTCTGCCGTGGCCAGCCGCCCACAGCACTTCCGTCGGAGCCGTGGACCGCGTACAGCTTGCCGTCCTGGGCGCCGAAGACGATGTCCTGGCCTCCCCCGTCGAGGTCCACCGCGAGGGGCGACGACTCGCGGACGAGCGCCCCCGGCAGGTCGACCGTCCACCGCAGGGCCGGGGCGGCCGCCGCCGGAGCGGCGCTCACCGCACCCAACCCGGCCGCCGTGAGCAGGACTGCACCGACTGCCCTGACGCGAGCGAATCCATGGCGCATCGACTGACCCCCGGCGTGATCCCCGAGAGGGACCGACGATCGCCGGAGCATAGGGGAATCGCAGCGCTCGCTACACGAAGGGGTCGGCGAACGGGTCGTCGGCCGCCGCCCGACCCGGGGTGGCGGGTGCGTCGTCCTCGCCGTAGGCCGCGTAACCCGTCCGCTCCAGCTCCTCAGGCAGGTCCGGCCCGCCGGAGGTGACGATGCGGCCCTTCACCAGCACGTGCACGGTATCGGGGCGCAGCTCGTGCAGCAGCCGGTTGTAGTGCGTGATGGCGAGGACGCCGAGGGCGTCCTCCGAGGTCTGCGCCTCGACCCGGCGGGACACGGCCCGCAGCAGGTCGAGGTCGAGGCCGGAGTCGATCTCGTCGAGGACGGCGAAGCGGGGGCGGATGACCGCCAGCTGCACCGTCTCGCTGGCCTTCTTCTCACCACCGGAGAACTCGACGTTGATGGCCCGCGACAGCAGCTCGGGATCGAGCCCCACCCGGGCCGCCTCCTTCACGAGGAGGTCGGCGACCTCGCCGGCGTCGCGTCCCGATGCCGCGAACGACTCCCGCAGCGCCTCGTCGAGGGCTACGCCGGGCACCTCGATCGGGTACTGCATGGCGAGGAACAGGCCGGCATGGGCCCGCTTCCAGGTGGGCAGGCCGAGCAGCTCGACCCCGTCGATGGTGACGCTGCCGCCGGTGACCTCGTACTCGGCGCGACCCATCAGGACATGGGCCAGCGTGCTCTTTCCCGACCCGTTCGGGCCCATGACGGCATGGACCTCGCCACTGGCGACGGTGAGGTCGACGCCCCGCAGGATCTCCTTGCCGCCGATGCTGGCCCGCAGGTCACGGATTTCGAGAGTGCTCATGACACCTTCACCAGGACGTCGGGACCTTCCCGCACCACGTCGTAGACGGGGACGGGCTTGGTGGCGGGCAGGGACTGGGGCTCGCCGGTTTTGAGCGAGAACGTGCTGCCGTGCTTCCAGCACTCGATCTCGCAGTCCTCCACCAGCACCTCGCCCTCGGCCAGCGAGAAGTCGGCGTGGCTGCAGCGGTCACCGATGGCATAGAAATCCTCGCCGATGCGCACGAGGGCGATGCGATGGTCGCCCACGTCGAAGCGGCGGGCCTCGCCCGGCGCCAAATCGTCGGCTGCGCACAGGCGCACCGTCGTACTCATCGGTCCGCCATCTCGGGCCACGCTCGCCTGGTGGGCTCGCTCACGCCTGCCTGCCCAACTTGGCTGCGACGGCTGCGCGCAGTAGCGGGCGCAGGGCCGGCACCGGTGCGTTGCGGTGGGCGATGACGTCGTCGAAGAAGCCGAGCACGATCAGGCGCTCGGCCACCTCCGGCGGCACGCCCCTCGCTTCGAGGTAGTAGCGCTGGTCCTCGTCGACCGGGCCCACCGCCGAGGCGTGGGTGCAGCGGACGTCGTTCTCCTCGATCTCCAGGTTGGGCACGGAGTCGGCCCGGGCGCCGGCGTCGAGGACGAGGTTGCGGTTGGTCTGTGCGGCGTCAGTGCCGGCCGCGCCCTTGCGGACCCGGATGAGGCCCGAGTACACGGCGTGCGATTCGTCCTCCACCGCCCCCTTGAACAACAGCTTGCTGGTGGTACGGGGGGCGGCGTGGTCCTGAAGGGTGCGGAAGTCGTGCATCTGCTGGCCGTCGCCGAAGTAGGCGGCCAGCAGGTTGCTGGTGCCGCCCCTGCCGGCGAGTTCGGAGTCGGTGCGGACCCGGGCGTAGCTGCCGCCCAGGGCGACGATGCTGGACGTGAGCGTGGCGTCGGCGCCCACCCGGCTTGCGTGGTAGCCGATCTGCCACGCGTCCCGGCCGAGCTCCTGGATGGCCAGGTAGCCGGCGTTGGCGTTGTCGGCCACGTCGAGCTCGACGACGGGGGCCACGAAGGCGGCCACGCCGGCAGGCGAGCCGATGTGGTCGAGCACGGTGACCTGGGAGGACTCGCCGGCCTGCACGACCAGGCGGGGGAAGAGCGCCGCGCCGGGGACGTCGACCCAGTGCAGGAGGACGACGGGATGGGGCACCACCACGCCGCGAGGCACCCGCACCAGCAGGCCTTCGGAGACGAAGGCGGTGCTCAGGCTGACGAAGGCGTCGACGGGCCCGGCCACCGAGCCGAGCAGGTCGGCACCGTCCGGAGCGTCGGCCAGTGAGCCGACGTAGACGCCCTTGGCGGCCAGTGCCGGGTCGAGATCGGCCATCGCGATGCGGCCGTTGCGCACCAGCACCATGGCGGAGTGCTCGCCGGTCGCCCGCAGCAGCGGGACCAGCTCGTCGGGGACGCCCTCGGGGACGTGGCCGTCGTCGCCCGTGACGGGGGCAAAGGCGTCGAGATCGAGGGCGCTGATGCGGCTGTACCGCCAGATCTCCTCGGCCTCGGTGGGCAACGGGGCGGCGGCGAAGCGCTCGTACGCCTCGACCCGCCGTGCCCGCAGCCACGCAGGCCCCGGGAGGGCGGCAGAAGCGTCTGCAGTGAACGTGCTCAGGGGGTACCTCTCGCGGAACAGGGGCCGACCGGCCCCCGTGGGGCCATCCTACTGCCGGGGGACAGAAAGGGTGAAGCGGCCGGTGGCACAGGCCACCACCCTCCCACCCACCCGTACGGCGCCCTCCTCGGCGTGGACCTCGATGCGGCACGGGCGGCCGATCTCGGCGCCCTGGAAGATGGTGACGTCGACGTCGGTACCCCACTGCCGGCGGGCGAAGGTGGCGATCGGGCCGGCCGCCGCCCCGGTGCCGGGGTCCTCGGCGATGCCGGCGGCGGGGACGAACACGCGCACATGCAGGGCGTCGTCGTCGAGGCGGCGCACCACCGCCAAGGTGGTCGCGCCAGCCTGCCGGGTGACCGTCGCAACCTTGGCCAGGTCAGGGGTGATGGCCTCGATCGGCGCTTCGGTGGCGAGAACCAGATGACGTATCCCAGCCGCCTCCGCCACGACCGCCCCAACTGCTCCGGGCAGCCCCATCGCATCGGCGCCGGCTGCCGGGTCGGTCGCCGTCAGGACGGGGTCCGGCTGGGTCATCACGGCGCCGTCCGCGTCGGCCTCTATCGCGACGGTGGCACCGGCCGTGGTCTGGGCCCACCGGCCCGGCCCCAGCACCCAGGCGGTGCCGAGCGACGGGTGACCGGCGAACGGCAGCTCGGAGGAGGGCGTGAAGATCCGCATCTCGTAGGCGCCGTCGCCCGTCACCACGGGGAATGTGGTCTCGCTGAGGTTCACCTCGCGGGCGATCGCCTGCTGCACGGCGTCAGGGCAGGGGTCGAGCACCACGCACAGGGCGTTGCCGGCCAGCGGCCGGTCGGTGAAGACGTCGACGATGCGGTACTCGAGTTCGATCACCAGCCGATGACCCCATGCCGGCCGGGTCGGGCGGCGCTTCTTGTCGGTGCATCGTTGAGAACTTCGCGGCGGTTCGCCGACCAGAACGGCGTCACGGCGCGGGCTCGTCGCCGGCCGGGGGCGGGCGGGGCGTCGTGGAACGACCCGGAGTCGCATCGCCGGCCGGGGGCGAGCGGGGCGAGCGGGGTGACCCTGGAGGGCGGGTCGTGCGCGGCCGGCGGACGCGGGGAGGTCCCGGGGCCGGCGGGAGGTCCCCTTCCGCCGGCGCAGGCTCATCGGGACCAGCACCGGGTTCCCCGGCGGCCTCGGGCGGCGGAACGATGCCCGCAGTCCCGGCGGCCTCGGGCGGCAGAGCGATACCCGCATTCCCGGCGTCCTCGAGTGCAGCATGGCCGCCCGTCCAGGCGCCGGCGGCCGGATCCGCGAACGTACCGCCGCCCGTCCAGGCGCCGGCGGCCGGATCCGCCGCCCTACCGGCCTCGGGCACCCATGGCGACGGCGCCTCGGGCGGGGCGTCGGGGACGGGGAGGGGCGCCAACGCGCGAATCCCGCGGGAGCCGTCGTCCGGGTTGCCGACCGAGGGAGCGGGCGGCCCGCCGGCCGGTGTCTCAGGCGCCAGCTCGCCCACCAGGGCTCCGGCATACGGCGCTGCGAACACCAGGCCCGCTCCTGCGAGCACGACGACGACGGCAGTCACGCTGGTCCGGTCGGAGACAGCGTCGCAGAGGGTCAGCAGGCCGTAGACGGCCACGCCCAGGCCGAGCCAGGTAGTCCCCCCCCGCCGGCAGCGGGCTCCCACCAGGGCGACCGCGGCCCCGACGGCCAGCAGCACTGCGCCCGTGCCGAAGTCGCCGAGGTCGCGGGCGACGGCGAAGGCCCCGACCGGCAGGGCCACGGCGGCGACCCCGAGGAAGGGCGTGGCCATCCCCTCGAGGCCCTTGTCGTGCAGCCACGAACCCACACCGAGATAGATCACGGCCACCACCATCGACGCTGCGCCTGCGGTCGACACGGCCTCGCCGACGGTACCGAAGCCACCGAAGACGAACACCTCGAGGCCGAAGTTCCCGAAGGACACAGCGAACACCCAACCGGCGACCACGAGGATCGCCAGGTGGAAGGTGTGGCCCCGCCACGGCCCGGCGGCGTAGAGGCCGGCCAGCAGGAGGGCGGCCAGGATGGCCACCTCCCGGGCAGACGGGGCCCCGCCCCCGGCCGAGACGAAGAAGGCAACCGCGGGGGCGGCCACCCCGGAGGCGCCGACCCCGGCCACCGCCATATGCGCTGGGAGCCTGACCATCGCTGCTGCGGCGGCGACCAGAAGCGCCGCCGACACGAACACGCCGAGGGCGCCCGAGCCCGATGACGCCCAGTTCTGGCCGGCGAGAGCGACGACTCCCGCCGCGGCCAGTGCACCTCCTGCGCCGGCGAGCGCACGGCTGATGGACGGCGACGGCCGCTCCGCCGCCAGCGGGCCCAGCCGGGCCAACCATGCGGACGGTGCGCCCGGCGTGCTGTCAGCCGGGCCGGCGGTGACTCCGGTCAACGTCGCCGGAAGAACCGCTTCCAGCGAGGCTGCTCCCCGCTGCGACCGGCCCGCTCGCGGGCCACGTCGTCGAGGATCTCGGGACCGACGGCGTTGACGATGTCCTCGGCCTGGTCGAGAAGGGCGGCGGTGTCGGCGTCGAGACGGGGCGGGTCCTCCGGAACGCGCTTGCGAGCCAGGCTCCCCTGCGTCCAGCCGGCATCGAAGGTGCGCGTCTCGAACCTGGGGCAATCGTCGGGGCACCGCCAGGGCGCCTCGGGAGCAAGGTCGAGCCGGCAAAGATGGACGGTCTCGCCGTTGCCGTAGGTGCGCGTCTCGTAGTGCTTGCAGTTCACACGCATCGGCACCCGCCCATGGTACGTGCCGCCGCTGTTCCGGAGGCTCGTCTTCGGGAACGTCGCAGAGGTGTTCGAGCGCTTCGACCATCGGGCCCGGCGGGTCCTCATGCTGGCCCAGGACGAGGCCCTGAGCCTCGGCGCTAGCCGACCGAGCCCTCCATCTGGAGCTCGATGAGCCGGCTCCACTCCACGGCGTACTCCATGGGCAGCGTCTTGGTGATCGGCTCGATGAAGCCGTTCACGATCATGCCCATGGCCTGCTCCTCGGAGAGGCCGCGGCTCATGAGGTAGAAGAGCTGCTCCTGGCCCACCCGGGACACGGTGGCCTCGTGGCCGATGCGGGCGTCGCGCTCCTCGATCTCCATGTACGGATAGGTATCGGAGCGGCTGTGCTCGTCGAGGATCAGGGCGTCGCAGCGCACGAAGCTCTTGGAGCCGGTGGCGCCCTTGTCGACGTGCACCTTGCCCCGGTACGACGTGCGGCCGCCGTCCTTGCAGATCGACTTGGAGATGATGGTGGACGTGGTCTCCGGGGCGGCGTGCACCATCTGCGCCCCTGCGTCCTGGTGCTGGCCGGCGCCGGAGTAGGCCACCGAGAGGACCTCGCCCGAGGCCTTGGGGCCCATGAGGTAGACGGACGGGTACTTCATGGTGAGCTTGGAGCCGATGTTGCCGTCGATCCACTCGACCCGCGCCTCGGTCTCGGCCCGGGCCCGCTTGGTGACCAGGTTGTAGACGTTGGGCGACCAGTTCTGGATGGTGGTGTAGGTGATGCGGGAGCCGGGCAGCGCCACCAGCTCGACCACGGCCGAGTGCAGGGAGTCGCCGCTGTACACCGGGGCCGAGCAGCCCTCGATGTAGTGCACCTGGGAGCCCTCGTCGGCGATGATCAGCGTGCGCTCGAACTGGCCGGCGTACTCGGAGTTGATCCGGAAGTAGGCCTGCAGCGGCATCTCGCAGTTCACGCCCGGCGGGATGTAGATGAAGCTGCCGCCCGACCACACGGCCGAGTTGAGGGCGGCGAACTTGTTGTCCCCCGGCGGGATGATCTTGCCGAAGAAGCGGCGCACGATCTCGGGGTGGTCCCGAATGGCCGAGTCCATGTCGGAGAACAGGATCCCCTGGGCCTCCAGGTCCTCCCGGTTCTTGTGGTAGACGACCTCGGATTCGTACTGGGCGGTGACGCCGGCCAGGTACTTGCGCTCGGCCTCGGGGATGCCCAGCTTCTCGTAGGTCTCCTTCATCTTGTCGGGAAGGTCGTCCCAGTTGTCCACCTGCTCGCCCGAGGGCTTGAGGTAGTAGTAGATCTCGTCGAAGTCGATCTGCGGCATGTTGACGGCGAACCAGGGCTTCATGGGCATGCGCTCGAAGTGGCGCAGCGACTTGAGGCGGAACTGGGTCATCCAGTCGGGCTCGCCCTTCCACCACGAGATCTCCCGCACTACGTCCTCGTTGACGCCCTTCTTGGGCGTGAACGCGTAGTCGATGACGCCGTCGTTCCAACCGAGCTTGTACTTGCCTAGGTCGAGTTCGGTGGTAGCCATGGGACCAGCTCCTCAGGGGTGATGCTCTCGGGTGGTGCTCGGGGGGGAATTTCTCCTACGCTCATAGTAACAATCCCCGGGGCCATGGTCATCCCAGCGCGAAATTGTCATTCGGGGGAGAGATTCATCCGTAGGGCCATGTGTGCCGAAGGAACAAGCACGGAACAGGGAACACACGCCGCCGACCGAACGTTGGAACGGGACGACATGGACGAGACAGCGCAGATCATCGGGCAACTGAGGGCTTCGGCCGCCGATCAGGCGTACTTCAGCGCCTCCCGGGTGCAGAGCTCGCTCTTCGACCTCTACGGCGTGGTGGGCACCGACGAGGCCAAACGCCTCGTCGAGACGTGGCTCACGCTCACCATCCAGCGTGATCTGTTCTCAGGCGCCGAGCTGCTCGAGCTGCTCGACGATCTGGAGGGTTGCCTCACCTCCAGCATCCCCGGCTAGACGCAGCCTGCTCCTCGCCTGATTGGTCAGCCGGGGGGGACCGCGGCGGTACTGGTCGGCGGACCAGACCGGCTCGCTCCGTCCAGTCGGATCAGTTCGTCCACGCCGCCGAGCATCTCCTCGCCCATGACCGCGGCCAGGTCGGGGTCGTCCCCCACGAAGCCGGCCGCCCGCTCGCCGGCGGCCCGCCGCCGCCGCACCTCCCGGGCCACCGCCTCACCGTCGGTGCCGATGACGACCACTGCGGGCGCCTTCGCCGGTTCGGGCACGAGGTGACACCCTAGGGCGATGCCCGAACCGACCTCCGCCGCGCCCGTCGCCCCCAAGCGCACCACCACCATGACCGCCCACGGCGACGAGCGGGTGGACGAGTGGTACTGGCTCCGGGACAAGGAGGATCCCGAGGTCATCGCCCTCCTGGAGGCGGAGAACGCCCACACGGTTGCCACGCTCGCGCCCACCGAGGAACTCCAGAAGCGGATCTACGACGAGATCGTGGGCCGCATTCTGGAGACCGACCTGTCAGTGCCGGCCCGCAAGGGCGACTGGTGGTACCTGTCGCGCACCGTCGAGGGACTCCAGTACCCGATCTGGTGCCGGCGTAGGGGCGGGCCCGACGGGCCTGAGGAGGTCATCCTCGACCAGAACGCCCTCGCCGCCGGCTCCGACTACTTCGCGGTGGCCAACACGGCCGTGAGCCCCGACACGAACCGCCTCGTCTACGGCACCGACGACAACGGCAGCGAGCGGTACACGCTCCACATCCGGGACCTCACGACGGGCGACGACCTGGCCGACGAGGTGCCCGGCACGTACTACGGCGTGGCGTGGGCGGGCGACAACGCCACGCTCTTCTACACCCGGGTC
>JBKJNA010000222.1:0-6513 GCA_046596195.1 Acidimicrobiales bacterium
TTTCGAGCCCGAGGGCCGCCAGCGGTTCTGCTCCACCGGCTGTCGCCAGACGGCGTGGCGCCGGATCCGCTCGGCACCGGTCGAGCCCGTGGTGGCCCGAGCCGACACCGTGTACGAGTGCCCAAGCTGCGAGGTCCGCTACCTCGCCGACCAGCGATGCGACGACTGCAACACCTGGTGCCGTCGCCTCGGTGCCGGCGGGCTCTGTCCGTGCTGCGACGAACCGGTCGCCATCAACGACCTCTTCGACGCCGGCCAGCTCGCCAACGCCGCACCCGAAAAGCCGCTCAGGAGGAGGTGATCAACCGACCGTTTGCAGTCCGGAAGGACGCTGCGCCCGAAAATCTCATCCACAAGTCTTGATGCGATGAAGGAGCGCAGCGCTGCTCCTGCGTGACGGGCCCGGTGGGGCGTACGGGCCGGCGCCGAGCAAGGAGAAGCGTCGTGGCCGTTGATCTGGTGGGCGTGGTGTACGAGTGCCCGAGCTGCGGGGAACGCCTGGTCGAGCAGCGTTGCCCCGAATGCAACGTGTTCTGCCGGCGGGTGGGACCAGGCGGGCACTGCCCCGCCTGCGACGAGGTGGTGCTGGCCGACGACTTGAGCGTCCACGCGTGAGCGGGGCCTCCTCCCGTCGTCAGGAACCGAGTGCGACAACACTCGGGGCTTCCACACCAACCAAACGACGAAAGAAGGTCCCCGTGGAACAGACGCGACAGTACGTCGGCATCGACCTGCACCGCAGGCGCTCGGTGATCGTGCGGCGCACGCCTGAGGGCGACACGCTCGACACCGTGCGCATCGACAACGACCCCCTCGCCCTGGCCGCCGAGCTGGCCAAGGCCGGCGAGCACCCAGAGGTGGTCCTCGAGATCGCGGGCGTGGCCGCGCTCGAGCTTCGCAACAGCCTGGGCGACCAGGTCGAAATGCCGCACCGTGAGCCGGCCCTCCGTCGCTTCCCAGCGGCTCCGTTCCTCCCAGCCCTTCGGAACCGGGATGAACAGATCGGGCGAGGCCAGCTCGACGTTGATCTGCAGTTCCTCCTTCAGCATGGGAACGGAGCGGAGGATCTCGGACGAGTCCGGCACCAGCTTCAGGTCCACGTCGATCGTGCTCTCGCGCCAGCCGAGCAGGACCGCCGTCGACCCACCGGTGAGATACACGGTGACCGGCGTGCGGGCCTCCCGACCGAGCCGGGCCAGCAGACCTCGGATGCGGTCGGCCGTCGCTAACCGGCGCACGCCGCTGCACGTTCGAAGCTCACCAGCCGTCGAACGAGTGCGTTGTAGCGGCCATGAGCTGCGTCCGCATCGGCGACGCTGAGCAGTTCGTAGAGCCCGTGCTCGGCGTCTGCGATGGGCTCGGCCAGCTCGAAACCGAGGGCACGCAGCCTGGGGGCGCCGATGGACACCAACAGGGATGCCGACGTCCGGCGGCCGGCGGCCAGGTCCCGCAGGCCCTCAGCGACCAAGTCGGCGCCGGGGAGGTCGAGTCGGACGGAAACCATGCGTCAACGGTACGACACGGGCCCGCCCAGGGCGTGTGCGGCCGGCGGCGGAGGTCATGGCCGAACGCCGCGCTCTCACATCAAGATCCCGCACCCTCACCCAGGGCGAGGCGTCCAGGAGGATCGATGAGCCGCAGGAGCGCACCGGCCGCGGCAGGGGGCGTAGAGCCGAGCGCCGCCGGGTACGGACAGGGAATGACCGACCCATCCCTTGAGGACCATGTGGTGGGCTTAGAGCTTCAGCTGGTCGAGCTCGTCGAGCAGCGTGAGCGGGCCACCGTCCAGGATCGGCCGGCTGACGCCGCCCGCATCGAGCGCGAGATCGCCACCCTCCAGGAGGAGATGGCGACAACCGCGGAGGTCATCGCCCGCCCCGACTGAGTCGAGCCGGAACCGGAGGTTCCGGCTCGAATTGATGGTGCTCCGGGTGGTCGGCGGAGCCGGCCACCACTCCGCCCTGACCGCCTCGTTTGCCGCCAGCCGGGGGAGGCCGCCTGCGACGGCGAGAGCGGTTGCGGCCCCCTGGCGCGTCACGGGCGGGCTTCTTCCACTACGGGAAGAGACCGCGGGCCGAGATGGCGTCGGCGACTCGCTCCACCGCCAAGGCGAAGGCGGCGCGGCGGAGCGAGACCTGGAGCGTGTCCGCCTTGGCCCACACCGAGGTGAAGGCGGTGTCCATGAACGAGCGCAGGCGGATGGCCACGGTGTCCTCGTCCCAGGCGAAGCCCTGGCGGTCCTGGGCCCACTCGAAGTAGGAGGCGGTCACCCCGCCGGCGTTGGCCAGGATGTCCGGCACCACCACGATCCCGCGCCGGTCGAGCACGGGATCAGCGTCGGGCGTGGTGGGCCCGTTGGCCGCCTCCACCACCACCTTGGTGGCCAGCTCCTCCGCCACCCGGCCGTCTATGGCGCCTGACAGGGCGGCCGGCACGACCAGCTCGCTCTCCACCCGCCACAGGTCCTCAGGATCGAGCGGGTCAGCCCGCTCGAACCCGGCCACGGTGCCGGTGCGGGCCACATGGTCCGACAATGCCGACGGGTCGAGCCCGCCCGGATTGCACACGGCACCGCCGATGTCACTCACCGCCACGACCCGCATGCCGGCCGACGACAGCAGGAAGGCGAGCGGTCCGCCCACCTTGCCGAAGCCCTGGACGACGGCCCGGCTGCCCGCAAGCGGCAGCCCGATGGCGGCGAAGGCGGAGCGGGCGCACATGACGACGCCGGACGACGTGGCGCCGGCATGGGCGCGCGTACCTCCGACCGACAGGGGCTTGCCGGTGACGGTGCCGGCCAGCAACTCGCCCCCGCGCATCATGGCGAGGGTGTCCATCAGCCACGCCATCACCCGTCCGTCGGTGTTCACGTCGGGAGCGGGCACGTCCCGATCCGGCCCGAGGAGGGGCGACACCTCGAGGGCGTAGCGGCGGGTGAGTCGCTCCAGTTCGCCGAGTGACATGACGGTGGGGTCGCAGCGCACCCCGCCCTTGGCCCCACCGAAAGGAAGGTTGGCCACCGCCGTCTTGAACGTCATGTCGGCGGCCAGCGCCGTCACCTCGTGCACGTCCAGGTCGGGATGGAATCGGATGCCCCCCTTGCCGGGGCCCCTGGTGGTGTCGTGGTGGACCCGCCAGCCGGTGAACACCTCCACCCGGCCGTCGTCCATCCGCACCGGCACCGCCACCTCGAGGACACGCCGCGGCGTGCGCAGCATGCGGTGGATGTCGGGGTCGAGATCGGTGAGCTTGGCGGCGTCGTCGAGCCGTTCCAGCACCGCCGACCACGCGTCGTAGCTCACCGTCTCAGGGGATGCTGGGCTGCACGCCCTCGCGGTAGTGGATGAACAGCTCCTCGACGAGCTCGCGCATCCCGGCGCCCGACTCCCCCGCCGAGAGCTCCACCGTGATCATGTTGGAGAAGACGTGCACGGCGTCGACGCCGCCGTGCTCGAACAGCCGGCGGGCGAGGACGTCGGGCGGCCGGTCACCGGCGGCGGCAGCGGCGCTGGCATAGGCCTCGTGGCCCATCCCGGTGAGGCTGCGGTTGATCTCGAAGCGCAGCACACCCTTGGTGGACGACGGCTTCTGCACGACCACGATCGGTTGGCCCATGGCGGAGGAGAGGTTACCCCCTGGGTACGCTGACCGGCGATGTTGCCCTCGCGCACTGCACCCACCCGGCGGCCGGTCCCGTGGCGCACCATCTGGGCCACCATCGGCTCCGTCGTCCTCACCCTGGCCGCCATCGCCCTGGTGAAGTCGGTGTCGAAGATCCTGGTGTGGCTGGTGATCGCCGGCTTCTTCGCCATCGTGCTCACGCCGCCGGTGGACTTCCTCGAGCACAGGGTCCGGGTCCGCCGGTCGCTCGCCACCGTGATCATGATCCTCGCTCTGCTCGGCGCTCTCGGCGGGCTGCTCTACACGTTCATCACACCGATCGTGGATCAGTCCCAGGAGTTCTCCGAGAACTTCCCCCGCTACGTCGAGGAGGCCAAGGCCGGCCGGGGGCCCCTCGGCGGGTTGGTCAAGCGGTACGACCTCGACCGCCGCATCGAGGAGCACCGCGACGACTTCCAGAAGGCCCTCAACAACTTGGGCAGCAACAGCCTCGACATCGTGCGGGGGGTGGGCAACGCGGTGGCCGCCGCCCTCACCATCTTCGTGCTCACCATCCTGATGCTGCTGACCGGTCCCAGAATGATGCGCACCGGCCTCGGCGCCCTGTCGCCACCGGCGGCGGAACGGGTGCGCCATGTGGCGTCGGACTGCGCCCGGGCGGTCACCGGCTACGTGGCCGGCAACCTGCTCATCAGCGTGATCGCGGGGACGGCGTCGTTCGTCTTCCTGTGGGCGGCCGACGTGCCCTTCCGCACCGTGCTGGCCCTGTGGGTCGCCTTCGCCGACCTGATCCCCCTCGTCGGCGCCACCATCGGCGCCATCCCGGCCGTGCTGGTCGCCTTCCTCAACTCCACCGGCCAGGGCATCGCCACCGTCGTGTTCTTCGTGGTGTACCAGCAGTTCGAGAACCACGTGCTCCAGGTGACGATCATGTCGAAGACGGTGGACCTGAACCCGCTGGTCGTCCTGGTGGCGGTGCTGATCGGGGTGGAGCTCACCGGCCTGCTCGGGGCGCTGCTCGCCATTCCTGTGGCCGGCATCATCCAGGTGCTCGGGCGCGACGTCTATGACGAGCGCCGGGGCACGTTCAAGGACGAGCCCACCATCGGCGACGAGAAGATCCCCCTGAGCCAGATCACCGGTGCGGCGGCGACCGGCAGCGACGGGACCGCAACAGCAGCGGCGGACAGCGACGTGGAGGTGGACGGCGAGGGCCTCACCCCTTCCGTCGAGCCCGGATCCGAGCCGGAGGCCGACAGGGCGGGGTCGGGGACGTCGTGACCGCGAGCGAGGTGGTGGAGGTCGAGGGCCACATCATCGACTCGCTGATCCTGGCCAAGCTGATGGACGTCATCCTGGCCAGCGGCGCCGACTACGAAGTCGTGAGCGTCGACATCGGGCGCACCAACACCGACCTCAGCAAGGCCCGCCTCGAGGTCACGGCGGCGGACGACGACGCCCTCGCCTCCCTGCTGGTCGAGCTCCAGGCGCACGGCGCCAACCGGGTGACGTCGGTCGACGCCGAGCTGCTGGCCGCCGACCGTGCCGGCGTGCTGCCGGCTGGCTTCTACTCCACCACCAATCTCCCCACCGCCGTGCGGCTGGGCGGCCGCTGGGTCGAGGTCGACAACCCGGAGATGGACTGCGGGCTCGTCATAACGCCCGACGGCCGGGCCCGCACCGTGCCGATGCACCGCGTGCGGGTGGGCGACATGGTGGTGGTGGGCAACGACGGCATCCGCGTCACCCCTCCGTCTCGGCCCCGGGGCGCCACCCCGTTCGAGTTCATGAGCTCGGAGGTGTCGTCCGAGAAGCCCAAGGGCCTGCTGGTCGCCGACGTGGCCGCCCGCATGCGGCTGCACCGCGCGTCGGGCGCCAAGATCCTGGCCGTGTGCGGCCCCGCCGTGGTCCACACCGGCGCCGCCCCGGCGATCGCCCGGATGGTGCGGGAGGGGTGGATCGACGTCCTCTTCGCCGGCAACGGGTTCGCCGCCCACGACATCGAGTCCAACGTGATGGGCACGTCGCTCGGCGTCTCGGTCGGCGCCGGCACGGCGGCCGAGGGTGGCCACGCCAACCATCTGCGCGTGATCAACGAGTTGCGTCGCTACGGCTCCATCGCCGCCGCCGTCGAGGCCGGCTACATCGACGGCGGCGTCATGTTCGAGTGCGTCACCAAGGGCGTGCCGTACCTGCTGGCCGGCTCGATCCGCGACGACGGTCCCCTGCCCGACGTGTACCCGAACGTGGTCGAGGCGGCCGACGCCATGCGCTCCCTGCTCCCGGGTGTCGGCGTCGCCCTCATGCTGGCGTCCACCCTCCACGCCATCGCCACCGGCAACTGCCTGCCGTCGGGGGTGGAGACCTACTGCGTCGACATCAACCAGGCCGTCGTCACCAAGCTGGCCGACCGGGGCAGCCATCAGGCCCTGGGCATCGTCACCGACGTCGGCCTGTTCGTCCACCAGCTGGCCCAGCACCTGCTTTGAGCCAGCTCAGCTGGGGCCGGCGCTTCCTCATGTGCCCGCCCGAGCACTTCGGGGTGCTGTATGAGATCAACCCGTGGATGCACCGGGAGGTGGCGGTCGACCTCGACCGGGCCCGCGACCAGTGGGGCGCGCTGGTGACCACCCTGGGCGAGGCCGGCGCCGCCGTCGAGCTGCTCGACCCCCAACCCGACCTGCCCGACCTGGTCTTCACAGCCAACGCCGGCACGATCAACAACGGGCGGTACGTGCCCAGCCGGTTCCGGCATCCCAACCGCCAGCCCGAGGTCGCCCACGACATCGCCTGGTTCACCGGGCACGGGTTCGACGTGGCCCCCCTCCCCGAGGGCATCGGCCACGAGGGCGCCGGCGACGCCCTGCCCTTTCGCAGCGTGTTCGTCTCGGG
>JBKJNA010000138.1:0-6900 GCA_046596195.1 Acidimicrobiales bacterium
GGTCATGGCCGGCATGGCGAAGCGCAGGGCGATGCGCTGGTCCAGGGCGGCGAAGGTGCCGAGCTTGATGCGCCGGCGCAGGGTGGGCTGGCCCACCAGCAGGCAGGCGAAGGGCGAGTGGGAGTCCATCTCGGCGTTCGTCAGGAGCCGGAGCTCCTCGAGCTGGTCGGCGGCCAGGAGATGGGCCTCGTCGACGATGAGGACGACGCGCTTGCCCCGCTCGGCCTCCTCAGCGGCTAGGGCATCGGCAGCCTGGGGGATGAGGGAGGCCTTGTGGAACCGGGGCACGCCGCCGAGGGCGGAGACGACCGCGGCGTAGAGCCCCCGGGCCCCGATGGCCGGGTTGCCCAGGTAGATGGTGGTGTGGCGGCTGGCATCGAGGGCGGCGGTGGCGGCCCGAGCGGCGACGGTCTTGCCGGATCCGACCTCGCCGGTGACCACGCCCAGGGCCCGCTCGGCGATGCACCAGGCGATGCGGGCCACCGCCTCGCCGTGGCCGGCGCTGGGGTGCAGCATGCCCGGGGCCAGGTCCCGGCCGAAGGGCATCCGCGAGAACCCGTAGTGGGCTTGCAGGATCTGGATGCTCATCTTGTCTCGCTCCCGGGGATCGTGAGCTGACCCGCGCAGCCGGGATCGGTGGCCGGCGCCAGGCCGGAGTAGTCGATGCGGGTGGCCAGCTCCGCCGCGTGGCGGGCCTCGATGAGGCCGAGATAGTCGATGCCGGTGACCGGCGGCGGCTCCGGCGCCAGCTCTCTCGCCCTGGGGTGGGTGTGGCGGCGCAGCACGTGGGCCACCCCGGTGCCCATGGACCGGCCCTCGAAGCGGACCTCGACGGAGGCCAGGTCGAAGGGGTCGAAGACCAACTCCACCCGTCGGCCCACCAGCGCGGCATCGACCTCGAAGGTGTTGCCGTGGAGCGACACCGTCGCCGTCTTGGTCACCATGCGCCGCTCCGACCACAGGAACGCCTCGTGCAGCTGGGCCGGCGTCGGCAGCACGAACGGCGCACCGGCCTCAAAGCGCTCCAGGGGCGCCACCCCGGTCTCGGAGTGGGCCCGGCGGTGATAGACGGTCTCGACCCAGGCGGCGAAGAGCCGGTTGAGCTCGACCAGGCCGGCGACGCCCCGGGCCTCCACCTCGATGAGGAACTGGTCGCGCACGGTGCGGAAGAAGCGCTCGATCTTGCCCCGGCCCTGGGGCCGGCCCGGCCGGGAGTGGATGAGACGGATGCCGAGCACGGCGCAGGCCCGTAGCAGCGGGGCGGCCACGAAGGCGCTGCCGTTGTCGACGTAGATGGAGGAGGGCACGCCCCGGGCGGCCAAGCCGTGGCGCAGGGCCGCCTCCAGGCGCACGGTGTCCTCCGAATGGCCCCACCGATAGCCCGGGATGGCCCGGGAGTGGTCGTCGAGAAACGCGAACAGATAGGCCTTGTGGCCATCGACGGCTGGGCCGTGGAGGGCGTCGCCCGTCCAGCGGTCGTTGGGGGCCGCGGCCTCGAAGCGCCCGAAGGCCACCGGCGGGGAGCCGTCGGGGCGGGTGTTGAGTCCGAGGCGGGCGAAGTGGCGCTGGAGGGTGCGCGCCGAGGGTGCCGCGCCCTCGGAGGTGACGATGATCGCCGCCACCTGGGCCGCGGTGCGACCGGGCACCTCCCGCTTCAGCTTCACCGCCAGCTCCAGCACCGCCGCCGCGGTCTTGGGCCCGACTGCCCGGGGCACCGGCACCAGCGCCTCGTAGCCGCCGGCCCGCCAAGCCCGCACCCAGCGGTCCAAGGTGTTGCGGCTGAACTGCACCCGTGCCCCGCCGGGGCCGGTGTGCTCACGGCGGGCCAGGGCGCGCACCAGCGCCCCCCGCTCGGCCTTGGACAGCGCCGGGTCGGCGGCTTCTCGGATGAGGGAGTAGCGGAACAGCGCCACGTCTCGATGACGGTCCTGCACGGGAGCGCTCCTTGGCTTCGGGGGATGAGCGCCGAGGTTCGCCGCTCAGGCCGCGTCCGCCCAGGGGCAGTTCGTGTTGGAGAGCAGGCGCCCGCCGGTGGCCGCCGAGGCGAAGGACCACGGCGGCCGGGGACCGAGCCGGCCGACGGCGGCCCGGGCGGCGCAGGCGACGGCCTCGACGGCGTCGGCCAAGGCGCACGGCGTCGCTGCGATAGCGCCGAGCATCGTGTCCAGGTCATGGGCCAACACGGTGAAGAACGAGCGGATGGCCTCGGCCCCGGCGGCGAAGCGGCGCAGCCAGTTCCGCACGGTGGGCGCCAGCCTTCCGAGATCGGCGGCGATTCGGCGGTGGCCGTGGCCGGCGGCCTTGGCGGCCAGGGCGGCGCCGATCACCGCCGCCGCGTCGCGGCGCCGGAGCAGGCAGTCCTCGGCCAAAAGCACATGGGTCATGGCGCAACGGGCGCACCGTGATCGTCGGGGCCGACGGCGCTCTTCGTGATCCCCGAGGCGCACGACGCGTTCGCGGGCGCGGCCCCACGGTGCCAGCCGGCCGACACAGCTGGGGCAGGCCAGTCCGCCGGACAGGAGGACGCGTTCGACTTCGGCCGCGTCGGTTCCTACGATCTTCATGTGTGCCTCCGGGCACCAGGAAGGGCCCTCCCGTCACTCGCCAAGAGATAAGCGGGAGGGTCCTTGCGCGTACAGGGTCCGGGCACCCTGACCGCCGACGCGAAGAAGGGCAACCCGAAGGCCGCCCTCGTCCCGTCCCCGCCCTACGTGTCGCTACACCGCCCGCGCGTGTTCAGTCACCGCGGCGTCCAACACTCAGGCCTCGGGGAGCGGGCTTCCGGTCAGCCAGGCCATCGAGAGCCGGTGCAGGAAGTCGTGCTGGCGTTCCCAGATCATGAAGTGGGATGCGCAGGGCACCGACACGAGCGCCTTCTCTACCGTGCCGAGGTCGTCGCGGAGGTGGGCCAGGTTGACCGCTGAGATCGTCGTGTCGAGGGTGCCCCGGATGATGAGCGTCGGGGACGTCACCTGGCCGGCGGTGCTCTGGTTCCAACCCCACTGGCTGGTGACCGGGATGCGCATGACGCCGTCCGGCGGCCCCCAGGAGGCGCCGAGGGGGTCGTACTCCTGCACGCTCGACCAGATCGGGTCCTTGATTGTGGGGTCCACCTGCCCGGGGCAGCTCACTCCTGGCCAGTCGACCTGGTCCGTTCGTGTCCGGAGGGCCATGGGAAAGCCTGGCTGGGGAAGCGTCGGTGGAACCGATGGACTGGTCCGCACGTAGTTGGGCGCGAGCAGCACGAGACGGTCGACCCTGTCAGGGTGTTCGGCGGCGTAGAGCCCGGCGCGGTGGCCGCCGAGCGACCACCCGACCATGCTCACCCGGTCGACACCGCGCAGCGTCCGGATATACGAAACGGCCGCATCGATCTCGTCCTGCTCCGACGTCATGGTGCTCAGGCGGAACGGATAGTGCAGCGGGCAGGTGGCCGGGAGCGGGTTGGGGACGAGCAGGGGCTGCTGTGGCGGGTTGACGTTGCAGGGGTCGTCCATGGTGGGCCTCGGCGAGTGCCCGTACCCGGTCGGATCCAGTGCGAACACGTCGAACCCGGCGCGGGCGAGGTGAGCCATCCAGCTGTAGTCCTCGATGTCGAGGTCGTAGGCGGGAACAGACGGTGTCGCCGAACCGGGGAGGAAGAGGACGACCGGGTCGGGGGCGTGGTGGGCCCGCCCCGACGCTCCAGGGCGCACGCGCTCCCGCAGCCGGAGCTCCACAGAGGCGCCGGCGTTCGCCGGCACCGTAGAGACGTGCGGGACCAGGTGGTCGTCGGCGTCCACCTGGGCCGCGTTCGGCAGGTCGATAGCGGGCGCGGATTCGGCATCGACCCCGGGTGTGCCGAGCAGCACGGTGAGGGCGACCACGAGCGCTGTCGCCGCTCTCATTCGCAGACTGCGGACGCCTGTCCCATGATCGGGTGGCGCCGGGGGTGACGTGGGTCGGCTCATCAGTGCTCCTCCGTGCTGCGTCGGGTGTTGCCCGGGAAGCTACGAAGAGGTCCGTAGAGCATCCGTAGAGGTGGCGTAGAACGCTCGTCGGCCCCGCCCCGCCCCGGGTAGCGTGAAGGCGTGGTCGTGCGGGTGACGGTGGCCGGCCGGGTGGGCATAGAGGCCGGTTCCACGACGGCGGGTGAAGTTGGGCTGGGCCGGCTGGGGCGGCTTGCCTTGGCCTACCTCGTGTGCGAGCGGCGCCGGCCGGTCCCCCGGGACGAGCTGGCCGACGCCCTCTGGGGTGAGGACCTGCCGGCCTCCTGGGAGCAGCTGCTCCGAGGACTGGCCGTGAAGGTGCGAGCCACGATCGGGCGGACCGGGCTCGACCCCACCACCGCCTTGACCACCGCGCACGGCGCCTACCAGGTCCATCTGCCGGCGGACGCCGTGGTCGACGTCGAGGAGGCGGCGACCGACCTCGAAGCCGCGGTGGCCGCCTTGGCGGCGGGCGAAGCCGGCGCGGCCATGGATCGCGCCTCGTCGGCTGTCGCAGTGGCCGGGCGCCAGTTTCTACCCGGCGGTTCCGGACGCTGGGTCGAGCGACAGCAGGCCGAGCTTCGGGAGCTGCATCTGCGGGCCTTGGAGGTTCTGGCTCGCGCCGCAGCCGCTCAGGGCATGTGGGCCGACGCCGCCCACGCCGCTGATCAGGCCATCTCGATCGAACCCTTCCGCGAGTCGGCGTACCTGGCGCTGATGGATGCCCACGTCGGCGCCGGGAGCCGGGGCGAGGCTTTGCGGGCCTACGAACGGTGCCGCCGCGTGCTGGCCGACGAGCTGGGTGTGCGGCCCTCGCCGCCGACCGAGACGGCCTTCGTGAAACTGCTCGGCGACGAGCCGGTGCCGGCGAAAACTGACGCGCCGTCGACCTCTGTGCTGGCGCTGCCGCCGGCCGTGGCGCAAGAGTCAAGGGCGTTCGTCGTCGGTCGGGGGGCGGAGATGGCCCGGCTGGAAGCCGCCTTTGAGCGGGCAACCGTGCAAGGTCGCCAGACGGTCCTGGTGGCCGGGGAGCCCGGTATCGGCAAGACCGCGCTGGTCAGCACGTTCGCCCGCCACGCTCACGCGAGAGGAGCCCGGGTGATGTATGGGCGCTGCGACGAGGGGCTCGGCGTGCCGTACCAGCCGTTCGCCGAAGCGCTTGCGCACTTCGTCGCCGAGGCACCGATTACCGACCTGGCCCGCCATGTCGCGGTCCACGGCGGTGAACTGTCGCGCCTGGTGCCCCAGCTCACCCGCCGCCTGCCCGATGCACCACGGTCAGAGGTGACCGACCCTGAGGCCGACCGCCATCGCCTCTTCTCCGCCATCGGTTCGCTCCTCATGCAGGCGGCCGAGGCCGTTCCGGTGATCGTCGTCGTCGACGATCTCCACTGGGCCGCTCCTCCCACCCTCGCGCTGCTGCGCTACCTGCTTCGCGCCATCGCCTCCTCACCCATCCTGGTGGTCGGCACCTACCGCCACACCGACATCGGTCCCGAGGACCCCCTCGCTCGGGCGCTCGCCGACCTGCGGAGGGAGCCGGCCGTCGACCGCCTCGCGCTGCTGGGTCTCGACCAGGAGGGCGTGACCGCGTTCGTGCGGGCCTCTCGGGCCGGCGCCGTCCATGGTGAGGAAGGGCTGGCTCGGGCGCTCCACGCCCACACCGCCGGCAATCCCTTCTTCGTAGGCGAGCTGCTCAGGCACCTCGACGAGACGGGCGCCACCTACCAACGGGAGGGGACATGGAGCTACTACGCGGATGCCGGCGAGCTCGGAATCCCCGAGGGCGCGGGGCGCAGGGCGGTACGAGTTCGCCCATGCCCTCGTGCGCGATGCACTGCACGCCGAGCTGTCGACCACGCGCCGGGCCCGCCGGCATCGCACGATCGCCGACGCGCTCGAGTCCATGCCCCGTGACGACATCCGGCGGTTCCCCGCCCTCGTTCACCACTACTCCGAGGCGGCTGCCGCCGGTGGGGCAACCAAGGCCGCCGACTACGCCATCGCCGCGGCAGGCGTTCGCCCAATCGGCCTGGGAGGATGCCATCGCCTTCCTGGAACGAGGCCTTGATGCCCTCGCCGTGCTCGACCCCCCCGATCTCGAACGGCGTGGTCCCGGGCGGGCACACACCCTGGCACTACCACCCCGGAGCGCACGTCGTGGCGGTGGTCGCAGGGACGGTGACGGTCCTCGAGACGGATTGCGTCCCCCGCGGCGAGTTCACCAAAGGACAGGGGTTCTTTGATCCCGGTTCGGACAAGCCCCGCCACATCCACATGCTCTACAACTCTGGAACGTCGATGCGCAGGTCATCATCACCGACTTCCGTGAGCCGGGTGAGCTACTGACCGCGCCCGCCGACCCTCTTCCCAGGCCTCGGCAAAAGCGCCCTCACCGAGGCCCTCACGGACTCCGCCTACGTCCCGTTCGTAGCGCTGGAGCTCGGCGGGCGGCACCGGCGCCCCGGCCGCCTCTCGCAGGGCGTGCGCCGTCCCGAGCAGCGACGCCGCTTGCTGGAGCTCACCGGGGGAATAGGCGAGCGTCGCGGCCATTCCCTCAAGGCATTCGGCGGCGGCGATCCGGTCTCCGTGGCGGCCGGCGACCGCCAGGCCCTTGCGGAAGAGCTCGACCGCGCTCGGGCCGTCGCCGTCGGATCGGACCAGCTCCAGCATCCCGAGGATGCGAAACTCCAATGACGGCTCCCATGCGCCCTGTGGGCGCCCGAATCCTCCCACGCCGGGTCCTCGGGCTCGCGCTTGTCGCCCTGCTCGCGGCGGGATGCGGCTCGGATTCAGGCTCATCCGAGGGTCTTGCGGGTGGGCGGTGGCGGGCGGTGGCCGCCGCACCGCTGAGCGGCCGGTTCCTGCCGGCGGCGGTATGGACCGGTGCCGAAGTGCTCGTCTGGGGCGGGGCCGGGTGCCAGGGCGCCTG
>JBKJNA010000072.1:0-5947 GCA_046596195.1 Acidimicrobiales bacterium
CGGCTCCGCTCCGGCGCAGCGGTTCCGTTACCGCGATGGCGGGGGCGAGATCGGCGTGGTGGCGAGCGTCACCCGGAGCTTCTGCTCGCCCTGCGACCGGGTGCGCCTCACGGCCGACGGGCAGTTCCGCAGTTGCCTCTTCGCCGTGCGTGAGGCCGACCTGCGCTCCGTCCTGCGCAGCGGCGGGTCGGATGGCGGCGTGGCCGCCGCCATCGAGGCCGAAGTGGGCACCAAGTGGGCCGGCCACACCATCGGCCAGGTGCAGTTCACCCGCCCCAGCCGGTCGATGAGCCAGATCGGCGGATAGAACCTCCAGCCCCTACACTCCCGTCATGTCCGAGCGTGGGCTCACCCACATCGATCCCCTGGGCCGGGCCCGCATGGTCGACGTCACGCCCAAGGAGCCCACCCACCGGCGGGCCATCGCCCGCTGCCGGGTGTACATGAAGCCCGAGACCACCTCGATGGTGGCTACCAACGCCGTCACCAAGGGTGATGTGCTCGGCGTGGCCCGGGTCGCAGGCATCCAGGCGGCCAAGCGCACGCCCGACCTCATCCCGCTGTGCCACCAGCTCACCATCGGGTCGGTCTACGTGAACTTCACGATCGGCGACGACCACGTGGAGGTCGAGGCCCAGGTGGAGACGGTGGACCGCACGGGCGTGGAGATGGAGGCCCTGCTGGCCGCCTCCGTGGCCGCTCTGACGATCTACGACATGTGCAAGTCGTCGGACCGCGCCATGGTGATCGGCGAGTTGGCGCTGTGGGAGAAGACAGGCGGCAAGGCGGGCACATGGCGCCGGCAGCCGTCGGACGGCGCCCCCAGTCACACCCTCTGAGCTGTCCCCTTTGCGGGGAACGGCCGTTCGTGGGCTGGACGCGCGCCGCGAACAGGTGCAAGGATCAGCACACGTCTCGACCATGACCATCCACCGCCGCCGGGGCGTGGAGGGTTACGGTCACCGAGTTCACGAAAGCGGGTCGAGGAGCTCTTGACGATTGTGGTCCTGCTTGTCCTTGCAGTGATCTGGGGTGCGGTGCTGGTCCCGCCGATGCTGCGGGCCAGGTCCGAGTCGAGGCCCGCCGATTCGATCGGCAACTTCCGCCACCAGCTGAGCGTTCTGCGCCGAACAGGCCCCACCGTGGTCGCCGCCGCCAACCCGCTCCGCATCCCGAGCTACGCGGCGCCCACGCCGGCGCCTACGTACCAGATGGCCCGGTCGTACTCGCGTGACGGCGCCCGCCGGGCCCGCACCCTCAAGCGCCGTCGTGATGTCCTCTTCATCCTGCTGGGCGCCATGGGCATCACGCTCGTCCTCGGCCTCCTGCCGCCCTTCCGCGCACTGCTCGGGCTGCACCTGCTGTGCGATCTGATCTTCGCCGGCTACGTCGCTCTCCTCGTCCAGGCCCGCAACGCGTCTGCCGAGCGGGACATGAAGCTGCGGTTCCTGCCGGCGACGGCGCAGCCGGACAACGTCCTGCTGCTGCGCCGCTCGGCCAACTAGTACTCGACCGTCCCGGGTGGCCGGGGAGGCGGGTGACCGCCGTAGCGACGAGTTGGTCAGCCTGTGCGAGCCGCTGCGAGCGGAGCTCGAGGCTGCCCACCAGGCCCGTGAACGCGGCCTGGCTGCCTGCCGCCGCACCATCCGCGCCTGCGGCAATGCCATCCGGGCCGTTCACCGCCGGGACGACGACCTTGCCGGCACGCTGACCGCTGAGGCCCGGGACGCACTGCGGGAGGCGCAGACGGCACTGGGCCCGCACCCGAGGGTCGCCCATGCCGGCTTCCTGCACGACGCCGAGAAAGAGTACGCGGAGGCGATGCTCACCGCCGCCCTGGTGGCGGGCACACCCCTGCCGGGCGCGAAGGAGGTCGGCATCGGCGTGCCGGCCTGGCTGTGTGGTCTGGCGGAGGCCGCGTCGGAGCTGCGCCGCCACCTGCTCGACCGCATCCGGGAGGGCGACCTGGACCGGGGCGAGCAGCTCCTCGGCGCCATGGAGGACGTCTACGACCTGCTGGTCACCGTCGACTACCCCGATGCCATCACCGGCGGTCTGAGGCGGGCCACCGACGCCCTGCGGGCCGTACTCGAGCGCAGCCGCAGCGACGTGACCACCACCGTCATCCAGTCCCGGCTGCGTGTCGCGCTGGAGCAGCGCTGGCCGCCGTCAGAGGCGCCGGCGTCTTGATGCCGCTCGGTTTCGGCGGCACAAAGGGACGCACGGCTACCGGGGCACGGCGGTAGCCTGAGCACCGGCGGGGGTGTAGCTCAGTCCGGTAGAGCGCTACGTTCGCAACGTAGAAGTCGTGGGTTCAAGTCCCATCACCTCCACTACAAAACCGCAGCTCAGAGGGGGTGGGGGTCAGGACTCCCCCACCGAGTCGCCGCCCTGCACCACATCTGCATCACAAGCGGGACGAAAAAGTTCGTCGAGCTGGTCGGCGACAGCACGGTCCACCGACTCCGGAAGGGACCCGTAGACGTCGGCCGTGGTGCGGATGCTGGCGTGGCCGAGCCGGCGCTGGATGACTTCCAGCGGCACGCCGGCCTGTCGCATCAGGTGGCCGGCGGAGTGACGCAGCCGGTGGAAGGTCAGCCCTTGGAGGTCTGCGGTGCGCACCGCGGGGCCGTACACCCGGAGGCGGAAGTTCGTGGCGCGGACGGGCCCGCCGGCGGCGGCCTGGAGCACCAGGTCGCCTGGCGCCGTTCGGCCGGTGCGGGCCAGATGGGCAGCCAGCTCGTCGGTCACGAGGCGAGGCAGCGAGATCGTCCGCACCGATGCGGCGGTCTTGCCGTCGCCCTCGACGAATCGCCCTTCGACCTCGTTGATCGTCGCCGTATCACGACGGCGGACAGCGCCTGAAGCGCAGAGAGCGGCGCGTAGGGAGCGGCAGTCGATCTGGTGGTCCCTCCTCGAGATGGGAGTAAGACCGGGTGTCAAGCCGTCCGAGACGCTCGATAATGCGCGCACCGAACATCGGCTACGCCACTCGGGAGGCGGCGACGTCGGCGTCAGGTGCCCGCCCAGGAACGGCACGAGCAGGGGCGCTCGATAACAGCGGCGAGCCCACTGGCGTGAAGGGCTGTCGGCGAACCCTGGCTCGGTCAGACGAGCGCTCGTTCGTTCTCCAGCTCGGCGTGAAGGCGGTCGACAATGTCGAGGACCGAGAGGGTGACTTCGCCCGCCTGAGCCTGACGCAGACGCTGGACGAGGTGACCGATGATCTGGACACGGGCGCTCTGGCTGTGGTCGGCCGGCAGAGCGTGTAGGACAAGACGGCTGTACGCGACCACCATCTCGGCATAGGCGGCCTCCAACTCGTGGTCGCCTTCGCTCGAGACTCGAAGTTGGTTCACTGCATCGGCGAGGGCGGCGCAGCCATCGGCGACGAAGGTGAAGGCGTCATTTTCCTTGAGGACGACAATGCGATCGACCATGGTGCCTCCGCTGGTGCGTCTCGATCAGGTAGTGCGAAAGGGTACCGCCGGGGCTCGCGGCAGGCAGGAGCGCAGTCGAGGATGACGTCGATACGCGGCGCCGGCAGTCTCCACGGGGCTCAACCGACGGGCGAGTTCGCCATCTCGTGGCCACCGACGGCGACAGCCCGGAGCGGGCTCAGCGCCTCAACGCAAGCCGCCGGCGGACCCCGCCTCCATGATCCGCCCGCTCCTCGCCCGGAGCCGATCGACAGGCAGGGGGAATGGGCGGAGAGATCGAGCGGCAGCTCGGTAGGATGAGGTCGTGGTCCGCGCCGCTGATGATCTGCCGTCCGACCCGGCTGTGGTCGTCCTGAACCCTGACGACGAGGTGACGGCGGCGTCCTTTGCTGCATGGCTCGACCGGCGCCAGGCGGGCGACCCGGTCGATCCGGGCGTGACAGCGGCCGAGACCCTGACAGAGGCAAGAAGCTCCGGCGAGGCGTGACCCCGGTCGTCATCGACGCCTCTGCTGGCGTCGAACTGGTGGCCGACACCATCCGCGGGCGGGAACTGCGCAAGCTTCTACCGGCCGATGCCGTCCCGTGGGTCCCCGAGTTCTTCTATGTCGAATGTGGCGCTGTCCTCCGCCGCTGGGACCTCAACACGATCCTCACGCCGGAGGAGATCAGTGCGGCCATGGTCGCACTGATGGCCTGGCCGCTGCGCGTCGTGCAGGTCCGGGGGCTGATGGCCGACGCTTGGCGCCGCCGGGCGAACATCACCTTCCCCGACGCGATCTACGTCGCGTTGGCCGGGCACCTGGGCGCCGACCTGCTCACCGACGATCAGAAGCTGGCAAACACGCCGAAGCTGCCGGTACGGCCGCTTCACCTTCTGCCTCGACCCTGAGGAGTCTGACACCCGCACTCCAACGATGCCCACGAGCTGCCGCGATGGTCGAAGGGTGGGGGCGAAGTGTTCCCTGGATGTGCCGGCCCATCCAGGGTCTGGCATAAAGGAAGTACCGATGACCATGACCACCAGCGCCGTCCTCGTCGACGACGCCACACAGACGCGTGCCGCCGTCGCCGGCTTCCTGGCCGGCTACTGCGGCGCCACCCGCCGCAGCTACGCCACCGACCTGCGGATCTTCGCCTCCTGGTGCGAGGAGGCCGCCTGGAGCTGTTCAGCGTCCGCCGCGCCCACCTCGAGCTGTTCGGCCGCTGGATGGAGGAGAACGGCAGGATGCGCTCCACAGTGGGGAGGCGGCTGTCCACCCTGGCCAGCTTCTACCGCTACTGCGAGCAGGAGAGCCTGATCGAGCGCAGCCCGGCGGCCAACGTCCGCCGGCCCAAGGTGGACTACGAGTCCCGCACGCTCGGCCTCGACCACAACGAGCTGGGCGCCTTCTTGGTCCAGGCTGGGATCGGCTCCGCGCGCGACCATGCCCTGGCGTCGTTGCTGGCTCTCAACGGCCTGCGCATCTCCGAGGCCCTCGGCGCTGCCATCGACGGCATCGAGTTCGAACGGGGCCACCGCACGCTCAAGATCCTCCGCAAGGGCGGCAAGCACGCCGTCATCCCGCTGGCTCCGCGCACCTCGCGGGCCTTGGACCTGTACATCGGCGAGCGGACGACGGGTCCGATCTTCCTCGGGGCCAAGGGTGAGCTGATGGACCGCTATGCCGCCGACCGGATGGTCAAGCGCCTGGCCCGACGGGCGGGGATCACCAAGCGCATCAGCCCGCACAGCCTGCGTCACAGCTTCACCACCGCCGCACTTGACGCCGGCGTGCTACTCAGGGACGTGCGGGAGGCGGCCAGCCACGCCGATCCCCGAACCACGATGCGCTACGACCGAGCGCGAGGATCGCTCGACCGCCATGCCACCTACATCGTGGCCACGTTCCTGGCCGGCGCCTCACGGTGATATCCACGCCCGCACCCGCCGGATATCGGGCGGTCCCCGTCGGCATCTGCGGGTGACCGGTCGGGCGAGCGACGCCGTCGTTATGTGCGGCGCAGCCTCCCCCCGCCGTATCCACCGAGCGCAGGTCGAGGCGCACGCCCGAACGCCGGTTCTGTATCAGGCGGTTGTGCCGTGAGGGTCCGAATCACGCAGCGATAGGAGGCGCCATTGGGCCCGCACTCGAGCGAGAGCAGCTGGCACGCGAGCTCCATGACACCGTCGCCCACCACGTCTCGGCCATCGCCATCCGGGCCCAGGCCGGCCGCGTCGTGGCCTCCACGGATCCGGGCGCCGCGGTGGAGGCCCTCGCCGTCATCGAGCAGGAGGCCTCTCGGACCCTCGCTGAGATGCGCACGATGGTCGGCGCCCTCAGGCAGGGAGAGGAACCGGACATGACACCGCAGCGCGGCGTCGCCCAGGTCGAGGACCTCGCCACTAGCCCGGGCGAACGGCCGCGGGTCGAGGTCGAGCTCTCCGGAGACCTCGACGGGCTGCGACCTTCCGTCGATGCCGCCGTCTTTCGCCACGCCCAGGAGTCGATCACCAACGCGGTGCGC
>JBKJNA010000092.1:0-45584 GCA_046596195.1 Acidimicrobiales bacterium
CAGGCGGAGCACATCTCGGATCTTGCGCATGCTGATATGGGGCCGGGGCATCGGCGCCTCCTTGAACGGTCTTGGTCGACGGTTCAAGTCAAAGGCGCCGTGCCCTCACCTCACGGCGGCGCTACGCGACCTCCTGCTGCTGTACGAAAACCCCGGAATCGGTGTACGAAATCGATCGGAACGGGTGTACGAAAACCTCCGGAACCCTCACACTCCGGAGCACGACGGCGTCGTTGGCGGGGTGGGTCGCCCGGCGGCCAAGCTGGAAGGCGCCGACCAGTGCGGCAGCCTTCACCGGCCCGACCCCCTTGCGCATGGCCAACTCCTCGGGACGGGCTACGGCCAACGCACCCAGGCTCCCGCACTCGGCCAGCAACTCGGAGGCGAGATCGAGGGCGCTTACCCCCGATAGTCCGCAGGAATCCGCCGAGCGGTGTCGACCGCGCCCCTTGTGCGGTCCTTCTTCGTCGGGAAAGCGATGCGCGTCGGGGCTCGCCGTCGGGGCTGGGCGCGGGCTGTCTTCGCTGGCCGCGGTGCCGTAATCTGGGCCTCATGGCACGACGAGCCGACGAGATGCCGGAGGACCCGGTCCTGGTCCTCATCGACGACGATGAGCCGACGATGACCTTCGACGAGTGGCTCGCCAGCCTTGCCCTCGACGAGCCGACGGACGTCGATGTGGGCGCAGCGGAGATCCTCCGAGAGATCCGCGAACACGGCGAGCGTTGACGGCCATCGTCCTCGATTCCTGCGCCGGCGTCGAGATCGCTCTCCAGACCCCGATCGGGCGACAGCTCCAAGCGAAGATCCCCGCCGGATGCACCACCTGGGTCCCCGAGCACTACTTCGCCGAAGCCACGGGCGTCCTGCGTCGCGACGAACTCAACGGGCTTCGCACCGCGGCCAAGATCCAGGTCGCTCTCGACCGGCTCCTCGCCGCTCCGGTCCGTCGCGTGTCGGTCCGACCCCTCATCTCGGAAGCCTGGCTGCTACGCCACAACATGACGATCGCCGATGGGCCCTACGTCGTGGTGGCAAAGCACCTCGGCGCTGACCTGGTGACGACCGATCTGAAGCTGGCGAACAGCCCGACGCTTCCCGTCTCGACGATCACGCCCTGACGCGGCTGTAATTGGTCACCAGGGGTCAAACCGATCTGGTGCCTGACCACTGGTTGAAAGTAGATCCGCAGGTCGTCACCACCCACGACCATGATCTCCCACGCGTCGTCCCCGTCGTTCATGCAACCCAGCGCTGAGGACTTCCGCACCAGCGCCAACAGCCGCTCGGGGCCCGGGAAAGTCGATGGGGCGCCGGGTATACTGGGCGGGCGTGGCCACGGTCGAGCAGCCCAGCGAGCCCACCGTTCGCTTCTACCCGCCCGACGAAGCGCTGAGTCGGGCCCGATCGCTTCCCGCTCGCGAGCACGTCGTCATCGAGGACGTGCCGGACGATGAGTGGGCCGCATTTCTGGAGGCGTTGGCTGAGGCATGAGCGACGCCCGTCGCAAGGGCGTCCTCGTGGACACCATGGTCATCAGCTGGTTGTTCGATGAGCGGCCGAACCCCCTTGCCGACCGCTACCGCGACCTCATCGGCCCCCGTCCGGTCCTGCTCGCCTTCCAGACGGTCATGGAACTGCGGTACGGAGCGCTCCGAGCCGGCTGGGGCGACCTCCGCCGTCGCCGCCTGGAGCGCGGTATCGCGGAGCTGACGGTGATCCAGGCCGACGACCAACTGGCCACTGTTTGCGAAGAGCTACGCCACAGGTGTCGGCAGCTCGGCCACGCGGCGTGGGTGACGGGGCCACCGCCCACTCGTCGATGAGGCCGGTCAGCCGTTGCCCTGGAAGTTCTCCTGGGTCTGCGGGTTCAGGTGGTGCCATTGACGCGTCTTCAGCTGCTTACCGTCAACGTCCGTGACGGCGTAGACCTCAAAGCCGGGGTTCGAGCAGCGGTTGGCCGGGTTGGGATCGATGTCGTCGCACGGGCTCACCCCGGTGGCCGTGCGGCGGTGAAGCCCGCCGTTGTGGAACACGTAGCCGTTGTACCAGTACGACGACCAGGCATCGGCGTTCGGCGTGTCGATGTAACCAACCTCCTTCGGCGCTGCCGGGTTGGTGAAGTCGACGATGCTCGTCCCGCCTTGGTAGTAGGCGAGGGAGGCTAGGTAGCGGCCGTCGGTGACAGGGATGATCTGCCCGTTGTGGGTGACGCAGATCTGGGTGCCCTGCGGCCTTGGAATCGTGTAGCGGCCGATCTCGGAACTCGGTGGATCCCCGGGGCGCACGGCAGGGTAGAGGTACATGAAGCCGTCGTCGGAAGCGCTGCCATCGCACTCGGCGCCGCCGCCGCCGCCCGTCTCGTCGACGAAGGCGAACACCTTGCCGTCGTAGGTCGCCATGGCGTTGTGCATGAAGTCCCACTGCGGGTTGTGGAAGTGGGTGTGCTTCGACTCGTCGACCGTCGTCGGGTTGCCGCGGTCGCCGATGTCCCAGACCTGGACATCTCCACCGCAGGACCCGATGGCGAGGTCCTCGCTCAGGACGGCCTGGATGTCATGACAGGCTTTGAACCCTCGCCCGGGAGCCTCGGCGGAGTCGTCCGACAGCGGGACCTCGCGGACGGTCATGTCCGTGGGCGCGGCGAACGGCACGTCGATGATGGAGATCTTCTTGTGGGGCAGCAGGCACTGGCGGTCGTTGGCGGCCACCCGGTCGATCGTCGGGGTGATCCCGGTCCCGAGCGGATAGGACGAGACGTAGAGGAACAGCTTCTGGCTCGACTTGTCCGGCACGAGCGTGTTGGTGTGCGACCCGCAGGCGATCGGCACGGACGCCAGGTACCTCGGCTTGGTGGGGTCGGTGATGTCGAACATCCGGATGCCCTCGAAGCCGTAGCGTGCCCGCCTGGCACCGCCGTCTCCAGTGTCTGTCACGAGCGCGGTCGGGTTCGGGGCGGCCGAGCACTCCGCCGAGGTCAGGGGCCTGTCGACCGACTGCCAGAGGTACAGCCGGCCCCGGATCTGGTAGACGCTGACATCGTTCTGCGGGCCGTAGCAGGGAAAGTCCGAGAGCAGCCGGGGGCTGGCGGGGCGGGATATGTCGAAGATGCGGAACCCGTTGTAGTTCCCGGCGATGGCCAGGTCCTTCCAGAAGGCCATGTCGGAGTTGGTCGTGCCCTCCTTGGGGATCCCCGCCACCTTGGCCATGTTGACGGCTTCCGGCCCGACGAAGGCGGGTCGGGTCGGCGGCTGACCATCGTGGGTCAGGCCCCCTTGGTCCTCGGGGTCGGCGCCGGCTTGGAGGCTCAGGCTTCCCAACAAAAACAGACAAGTCATGAACGAGACGACGAACTTGTGCACGGAGGCCTCCAAGCCCTGGATGGTACAAATCTTACGACGCGCGCTCCCGTCCGTCCATCGGTTTTGTCATCGGCATTCGGAGCGAAACGCCGGGTCGGCTCCAGCGCGCCGTCTCGTTCCAAGGCCAGCGGTGCGCGTTGCTGTCCTCCCAGCCTGCACGCGACCGCTCATGCGTGGGCGCTGACTCGAGGTGCTGAAAGCGTGATCGCCGCACGGGCCGTGGGCACCGACGAGTCTGTCGCTCACCCGACGACGTGGCGTCGATCATCCGTTGGCGGTCGATGACCGGCCCGAGGTCACGTCCGCGTCGTAGACCTCATCCGGCGGCAGACCCAGGAGCCGGGCGGCCATCTCCTCCTTAAGCCTCTGGGCATGCTCCGCGTCATCCTCGCTCGGAGCTTCCTTGCAGGCGACCTCGACGAACTCCTTGGGCACAAGGCCATCGCGCAGGGCCAGGTCCACCACTGTTGTCGCGTAGCTGAGGCGAAAGAAGAAGCCGCCTCCGGGCGCCTCCGGAACCCCGGCGCCGGCCAGTTCGGGCGCCACGCTGTACCGGTCTCCCGTGACCGCCCGGGTAACCATCTCGAAGGCATCGCGAGCGCCGTCACCCGGGAACCCGCTCGTGACGACGACGAGGTAGCGGTCCGGAGGCTGCTCGGGTGACAGCAGCGGGAAAGCGCGCTCCATCGCCTTGAAGGCATGGGCGGCGCCCGCGATCGAGCTCCTGCCGTGGTATCTGACGATGTCGTCGAAGGAGATGGGGATCGTCAAGCCGTTGTCGCGGACCGTGAGGGAAGACATGGGCGAATACTGCCTGACAGGTCGCCACGTCACACCGTGAGGGAGCCCGGACGCGAAGAAGAGGCCCCTGATGCAGGACCCCTCCTCCCCGGCAGGACGGCTTGTCGGAACACCCCCCGGTGCCTTTGCCGCCTCTACGTACGACGGTAGCTATCGGGCCGAAGCGGGTCTATGGGCAAAATGACCCGGCCTGCCGGATGGGTCGGTCGGCGAGTAGCGCACGGGTGGTCACCATGACGCCGAGCCTGGCATCGAACGCTGCGCCGGTGGGACTCCCTAACCCGCCCGCCTTGCGGGAATCCCCGTCCCTCACGCTGTCGCACCCTGTCGTTAGCCTTGGACGATGCCCGGAACACCCTTCGCCATCGCCCACCAGGCCATCGCCGTCGGGCCGGCACCTCACCAGTTGGGCACCCGGCAGAGTCGCGAGGAGGTCGAGCACCGCACCCTGGCCCCGGGCGCTACACGGGCCCTCGGCGCCGGGAACCGGGCGCGCCAGGAGGAGCCCGACCCGTTCCGCACCTGCTTTGAGCGCGATCTCGACCGTGTCCACCACTCCCGCCCGTTCCGGCGCCTCGCCGGCAAGTGCCAGGTGTTCATCGCCCCGGACGACGACCACCTCCGCACCCGGCTCACCCACGCCGTCGAAGTCGCCCAGGTAGCGGTGGGCATCGCCCGGCCTGCCGGCCTCAACGTCGCCCTCACCGCCGCCGCCGCCACTGCCCACGACTGCGGCCACGGGCCGGCTGGCCATGCCTCGGAGGACGCCTTCTCCCCCTTCCTCGACGGTGGGTACCACCACGCCGTCTACGGGGCCGACGTCGTGCTGGCGCCGCTCAACCTGTGCGCCGAGACACTCGATGCGGTGCGTAACCACTCCTGGAACCGGCCGGCCCCCCTCACGCCTGAGGGCGAGGTGGTGGCGTGGGCCGACCGCATCGCTTACGTGTGCCACGACTTCGAGGACGCGGTGCGGGCCGGCATCGTGCGGGCCGACGAGCTGCCGGAGGCGGTGGCCGGTGTCGTGGGCCGGCGCCGGTCGGCCCAGATCGACGCCATGATCACCGCCGTACTCGACACCGTCGCGACCACCGGTCGGGTCGGGATGCGGGCGGCGGAGGCGGAAGCGCTGGCCGCGTTCCGGGCCTTCAACTTCGAGCGCATCTACCTGCGCCCTGCGTCGGTCCTCCAGGCCGAGCGGGTGGTCGAGCTCCTGCGCAGCCTCACCCACTGGTATGCCGATCACCCGTCGGCCGTCGACGAAGGCAGCGGCGCGGGTGGCGGGAGCACCGCCGCCGCCCGCGGCATCGTCCTGGAGGCCGACCCGGTGGTGGCCGCCGTGCACCACGTCAGCGGGATGACCGACCGCTATGCCCTGCGCATGGCGGTCGACCTACTGGGGTGGGACCCCGCCAAGCTGCCACGCGGCGTCTGAAGCACCAGGCGCCCGTGAATCCGGCCATGGTGCTGGCCCTCACCGCAGCCGCCGGCTGGGGGGCGGCGGACTACGTGGGCGGCGTAACCGGCCGCCGGGCGTCGCCCGTGTCGGTGGCCTTCGCCTCCCAACTGTTCGGCCTGGTCGCCTTCGTGGTGCTGGCGCCGCTGACGCCGGGACGGTTCCACCCGGCCGACCTGGCCTGGGGCATGGGGGCGGGGGTGGGAGCTGCGGTGGGCGTGGCCCTCCTCTTCCACGGCCTGGCCGTCGGGGTGATGAGCGTGGTGGCGCCGGTGACAGCGGTGGGGTCGGCCATGATCCCGGTGCTGTTCGGCCTCGTCTCCGGCGATCGGCCACCGTCCGCCGCTTTGGCCGGCGTGGGGCTGGCCCTCGTCGCCGTGGCGCTGTTGTGCGCCTTCCCGGGCCCTGACGCCGGCGGGTCGCCGGCCGGCGCCGCCAGGAAGCGGGCCGGCTTGTACACGGGCATGTTGGCGGGCGCCGGCTTCGGCGCCTACTTCGTGCTCCTCGACCGTGCCGGCCACAACGCCGGGCTGTGGCCGCTCCTCGGGTCCCGGTTGGCGTCGGTCACCGTGCTCGGCGCCGTGGTGCTGCTCACCAGGCGCCCTCTGTTCCCGGCCGGCACCAGCCGGAATGTGGCGGTGATCGGCGTGCTCGACGTGGTCGGGAACGTGTCGTTCCTCCTGGCCACGCGCCGCGGCCTGCTGTCGATCGTGGCCCTCCTGACCTCGCTCTACCCCGCCGTCACCCTCCTGCTGGCCCGGCTGCTGCTCCGGGAACGCCTGAGCCCAGGCCAGGTGATCGGCCTGGTCGGGGCGGGTGGCGCCATCGCCCTCATCGCCCTCGGGTGACGCCGGAGCAGGAGGCCGACGTCAGCGGACGGTTCGGCAGACCGTCCGGCCCCGGCTGTTGCGGGTGCACACCCGACGGGGCGTGGACTTTGCCGCCGCAGTGACGCCCGAGGTCATGAAGTTGACGGTGACAAAGATCTCGCCGTCCGGGGCGTGCACCACACCCACGCCGACGGAGTCGAAGGCCGGGTCGATCATGTTCTTGAAATGGAGCGGGCTGGCCACGAAGGCGTCGTGGAGGCCCTGGACGTCGTAACCCATGCCCACGTTCTCGCCGAGTCGCTTCCAACCGGGGGGGCCCTGGGCGGCGAGGGACGGGTTGTGCGAGATGTTGCGCACGCCTTCCATACGCCGGGCCCACGTGCGGGCCACGTCGAACAAAGCGCCCTTGGTGGCGAGCGGCGGAAGGCTGCGCGCCATGCGCAGATCGTTCAACTTGGCCAAGAACTCGAACTCCTGGACGCCCGTATCCGCAGCCGCAGCCGGCTCCAGGTGCACGGAAGCCACCAGGGTGACGGCAACGAGGACGGCCGGAAGAAGCCTCCGGAACAGTCGCATGCTGGTTGTCTCCTCGCGGCGTCACCCGCGGTCCGCCCACTGGGGAGGCAACCTGCCCCCGTTCGGTAACCCGGCCGCCTTGGAGCGGGTGCTCCGTCAGGCCCTTGGCTTTGCGTGCACCGGGTTTCCCCGGGCTTGCCGTTTCGTGGGATTGCTGTACTGCTCTAGGTGTCGGAGCCGGTCCGCTCCGACTTGAGGACGCTGACCACTGTTTCGCGCTCTGCGTGACCAGTGACCTCGTCATGCCACCGCGGATGCTGGCGGCGGGCCCAGCGTGCGCCCACCTCACCGCTCCACATCCCCCGCATCGCCTCCCGGTCGGACACGGCCTTGGCGACGTGGATGGCCACGACCACGAAGAGGGCAAGGCTTACCCAGTCGTGTACGAACGTGGCCCCGGTGCGCCACTCGAGCGGGAACCATCCGAACCAGTGCATGACCGCACCGGTCCCGAGCATCACCGGGATGGAGCCGGCGGTGAAGGCGGCGTTGAGCTTCTGCAACGGGTGGAACTTGCCCAGCTTGGCGAACGGGTCGCGCCCGAGCGAGCGGATCCAGCGGCGGTCGAGGGCGTCGAAGCGGGCCATGCGGCGGACGTCGGCCCGCAGCGGCGCCGACCACGGCCCGCAGCGGGCCGCGAGCCACGGCACCGGCAGGAGGAAGCCGGCGATGACGTGGGCGTCGCGGACGAGCGGCCGGCGCCCGACGAGGGCGGACAGCGGCGCCAGGTAGAGCACGGCGGCGGTGGCGATGAGCACCAGGAACAGCGTGGCGTTGGCCCAGTGCAGCACCCGCTCGACGAGCGCGAACCGCAGGAGCGGAGGATTCTTCCTGCTGGTCCGGCGTCCGCCGGCGCGCTCACCCGACGGGGTCGTCGCGGCGGCCATTGGAGCGCCCGATCCAGGCGTCGGTGTCGTAGCCCCGTTCCTCCCAGTAGCCCTCCTCCACCGTGGCGGTGACCTCGATTTCCTCCAGCCACTTGCACGACTTGTAGCCGTACATCGGCGCCACGTAGAGCCGCACCGGCCCGCCGTGGGCGTCCGACACCGGCTTGTCCTCCAGCTCGTAGGCCACCAGCACGTCGGGCCGACGGGCCTGGTCGAGCGTGAGGCTCTCGGTGTAGGAGCCGTCGAAGCTCTTGAACGAGAGGGCTCGTCCCTCCGGCTTCACGCCGGCGGCGTCGAGCACGTCCGACAGCGCGGCGCCCTTCCAGGGCACGTCGGGTACCCGCCACCCGGTGACGCACTGGAAGTCGCGCACGAGGCGGACCGGGGTCAGCGCCTTGATGTCGGCGAGGGTAAGGTCGAGCGGGCGCTCCACCAGGCCGGTGACCTTGAGCCGGTACTCGGCCGGGGTGCGCCTGGGTAGGAAGCCGACCACCGAGTAGATGCGGAAGCGGCCGGCGGCGGGTAGGAGGGACGTCAGGCCGGTGCCGTCCATGGCCTGCACTGGCGCCAGCACCCGGTTGAAGACGTCCGCCACCTTGGAGCCCCACACAACCCCGGCCGCGCCGAGTCCCAGCATCCCGAGCACGACCCGTCGGCCGACGGGTGTCCCGCCACTCGTGGCCTGGTCGTGCATCACAACGAGCGTACGGAGCCGGGGCCGGTTGCAGGTGTCGGCCCGCTTCCCGGCAGCGGACGACCACGGCATCCCCTGTATCAGCTGATCTTGAGCTCCGGGTTGTAGACCCGGGCGGGGCCCATGGCGACGATGGCGGCGGCCAGATCGGTGAAGGCCCGGGCCGCTTCGCTGTCGGGATCGGAGACGGTGATGGGCGTGCCCTCGTCGCCCCCCTCACGGAGCGCCGGCACGAGCGGCACCTGGCCCAGGAGGGGCACGCCGAGGTCAGCGGCCAGGGCCGCTCCCCCGCCGGACCCGAAGATCTCGTAGCGCTTGCCGTCGTCGCCGGTGAACCACGACATGTTCTCGATGACGCCCCGCAGCGGCAGGTGGACCTTCCTCGCCATGTACGCCGAGCGCTGGGCCACCCGTTGGGCCGCCGCCTGGGGCGTGGTGACCACGAACATCTCTGCGCGGGACAGGTACTGCGCCATCGACAGGGCCACGTCGCCGGTACCCGGCGGCATGTCGACCAGCAGGAAGTCGACGTCGCCCCACAGCACGTCGACCAGGAACTGCTCGAGCGCTTTGTGCAGCATCGGCCCGCGCCACATGACGGGTTGGTTCTCCTCCACGAAGAACCCGATGGAGATCACCTTCACCCCGTGGGCCACGGGGGGCACGATCATGTCGTCGATGACCACCGGGTCGTCGACGATGTTCAGCATCTTTGGCACCGAGAACCCGTACACGTCGGCGTCGAGCACGGCCGTCTCGTAGCCCATCCCGGCCAGGGCGATGGCGGTGTTCACGGTGACCGACGACTTGCCCACGCCGCCCTTGCCGGAGGAGATGCCGAGCACCCGGGTGCGGGAGCCGGGCCGCATGAACTGGTTGACGCGCCCCTCCTCGTGGCCGAGGCGCTGGCCGCCGGCGGGGTTGGCGGCGGTGCCCGGGGCGCCGGCGTGGGTGTGGCCGCCGCCCATCTGTTCGCGCACGGCGGCCCGCTCCTCGTCGGTCATCACCGTCATGTCGACGGTCACCGAGTCGACGCCTTCCAGCGGGCCGACAGCCGCGGTGACCCGCTCGGTGATCTCCGCCTTGAGGGGGCAGCCGGGCACGGTGAGGGCGATGAGGACGCCGACGGTGCCGGCGTCGATGTTGATCCCCTTGACCATCCCGAGGTCGACGATGCTGCGGTGCAGCTCGGGGTCCTGGACGGGCCGGAGCGCCTCGATGACCTGGGCCTCGGTGACGGGCATGTTGGCTGGGCCTCCTCTGATGGCGAAGCCGGCCTCAGAGCGCTGGGCGGACGTCTGCAGCGACCGCAGAGGGGGTCCGCGACGTGCCCAGGTAGACTAGCTTCGTGGACGCTTCCGCTCCCAACGCTTCCACTCCCAAGAGGCCTCTGATCGGTGGGAACGAGCCGTTCACGGATGGGAGCGGGCCCTCCACCGGTGGGACCGGGCGTCCTCCGGTGGGAAGCGGGGCGCAGGGCCGGCCGCCGATGGACGACTCGGAGTTCTCGGCCGCCGTCGCCGCCGTCACGTCCGCCTTCGGCGATCCGACCCGCCGCGACATCTTCCTCTATGCCCGGGACAACGGCATCGGCGTCACCGCCGCCGAGGTGGCCGACAAGTTCGAGTTGCACGCCAACGTGGCCCGTCACCACCTCGACAAGCTGGCCGCCGGCGGGTACCTCAACGTCCACGTCGAGCGGGGTGAGAGCGCTGGTGCCGGCCGCCCGTCCAAGCGCTACCGGGCCAGCGAGAAGGTCCTCGAGTTCCCGTCCCGGCGCGACGACCTGCTCGTCACCCTCCTCGGTCGCGCCCTCGCCCTGCTCCCCGAGCGGGATGCAGCAGCCATGGCCGAACAGGTGGGCGAGGAGTACGGGCGCAACCTGGCCAGGCAGATGTCGCCCGGCGAAGGGCACCGGTCGTTCCAGGCCTCGCTGCACGCGGTGGCCGACGCCCTCACCGCCCACGGCTTCGCCGCCCACGCCGAGGCCCGGGGGTCGTCGATCGCCATCGTGGCCGAGCAGTGCCCGTTCGGCGACACCGCCACCCAGCACCCCGTGATCTGCGCCGTCGACCGGGGCATCGTGAAGGGCATGCTGGCCGGCCTGTACGGCGACACCGCGCCCGCCACCACCGCCTCGCGGGCCCAGGGCGACGCCACCTGCGTCACCGCCGTCTGACGGGTTCCAGAGCGATCTGTACCCGGCTTCCGGGCTCAGATCGCTCCGGAACCCGGCGGGCGTGAAAGCCTGAACGGGTGGGCCGCTCGTATCTCGACCACGCCTCCACGTCGCCCGCCCGCCCCGAGGCGGTGGAGGCCATGCTGGCCTGGCTTTCAGGGCCGGCCGCCGCCGACCCGGCGCGGGTCCACACCGAGGGTCGCATGGCCCGCGCGGCAGTGGAGGACGCCAGGGACCGGGTGGCCGGCCTGCTGGGCGCCCGATCCCGGGAGGTGGTGTTCACCAGCGGGGCCACGGAGGCAATCAACGCGGCGGTGTGGGGAGCCGCCGGACTGCGACCGGAGGGCGCCGTGATCGTGCCCGGCGTCGAGCACTCGGCCGTACGTGACGCGTCGGCCCGCACCGGGCGCATGGTGGTGGCGCCGGTGGACGGCCTCGGCCGGGTCGACGTGGCTGCCCTGCTGGACCTGGTCGTGCCCGGGGCCGCCCTGGTGCACTGCCAGCTGGGCAACCACGAGGTGGGCACCCTCCAGCCGGTGGCCGAGGTGGTGGCCGGGTGCCGGGAGCGGGGCGTGCTGGTCCATGTGGACGCAGCGGCAGCCGCAGGGCGGGTCGCCGTCGACTTCGCCGCTTTGGGCGCCGACCTCCTGTCGGTGAGCGCCCACAAGCTGGGCGGCCCCAAGGGCGCAGGCGCCCTCCTGGTGCGGCGGGGCCTGCGCCTGGCGCCCCTGCTGGTGGGCGGCGACCAGGAACGGGCCCGGCGGGCCGGCATGGAGGACGTGCCCGCCATCGCCGGCTTCGGGGCGGCATGCTCTGCCCTCGACCCTGCGGCCGAGGCCGCCGTCGCCAGGGCCCGCACCGACCGCATCCTGGCCGGCGCCCTGGCCGTGCCGGGCGTGGTGGCCTACGGGGACCCCGTCCACCGGCTGCCGCACATCGCCTGCGTGGGCGTGGCGGGCGTCGAGGCCGAGGGGGTCCTGCTTGGCCTCGACCAGGCCGGTGTGGCCGCCCACTCCGGGTCGGCGTGCTCGTCCGAGGCGTTGGAGGCGTCACCGGTGCTCGAGGCCATGGGCGTCGAGGCGGAGCGCTCCTTACGGCTCTCGGTGGGATGGAGCACGACCGAGGCGGACGTCGACACCTTCCTCCGGGCCTTCCCGCTCGTGGTCGCCCGCCTGCGCGCCCTCGCCTCCTGACCGCTTCCTTACGGGAAGAGCCAACTAAGTGACAAACTGCACTTATTGCACGGCTCCCGGGCAGATGGTTGGATCGATCCCAGGAGGGGTTGAGACCCCGGCGCCCGGCGGCAGGGCCTTGTGTCGTGCCACCGCCAGGGAGACGACCCATCGGGCTGCGAAGCGGCGGAACCCACCTGCTGCCTCTTCGCAGCCCGTCTCCGCGTCTGCGCATACGTGCGCCGGCGAACGAGGGACGGTGGACAACCAACGCACCGGTCCGCCTGCACGAAGGTGGCCCGATGGCTGACACTGGCGGCGTCGGGATCGGCGACGCAACTGCTCTGCTCGTCCAGCGCCTGGCCGGCGGGCAGGCCCTGGCCAGGGGCCACCGCCTGCTCGATCCCCTCGCCCTGGAGGAAGCCGCCACCGGGGAGGGTGTCGACCACGACCGCTTCCTCGCCGCCGTGCTGGTCCTGGCGGGTCGGCGGGTGGTGAACGTCCACACCGTCGCCGGCTCGCTGATCACCCTGTTACGCCTCACCGAGGATGGGTTCCGGGCTCACCTGGCGGCCACACGGAGTGACCTCGACGCCGTGTGCCAGCGCCTGGTCGACACCCTGCGCGCGAAGCCACTGGGAGCCGCCGTCGACCTGGCCGAGGCCCTCGGTGAGCCCAGACTGGTCGTGGAAGTGCTGTTGGACGGACTCCGGGACGAGGGACGGGTCGTGTTCACGAACGTCCCGGGGGGCTTGTTCCGTATCCATCGTTTCGGGTAGGAGGCCGGTGCGACGGGTCCTTGCGCGCACCCTGAGGTGGCCCGTTCACGTTGGGTGACTGGCATCGGCCGTTACCGTCTGGTTAACTTCTGCTCCATCTGGCGGAACCCTTATCGGCTGGTGGCGCGCCTAGGGGCGGTGATCATCGTGTCGGCCACTGCGGTCACCTTCACGGTGGGCGGTGGCGCCGGTAGCGCGCAGGCGCAGATCACCCTCCCGCCGCTGCTCACGACCACCACACCGGGCCCGACGACCACCACGACGGCGCCCGCCACCCCGCCCACCACCGCCAGCCTCATCGGCGGTCTTCTGAGCCCGCCCACCACACCTGCACCCACCACCACACCTCGGGCGCCGACCACCGCCGCTCCGCCGTCCGGGGGCACCCTCGTCCCCGGCAACGCCGGCGGTGAAGGCGACCTCGTGCCGGCCGGCGCCGGGCCGTTCCCCGCCGACCTGGCCGCCAAGATGAACTCGGTGCGCCGCTCGGGACCCCGTTCGAGCGACCAGCTCCTCGACGCCCTGAAGGCGCTCACCGACATGGGCGTGCCGCTGGACGAGGCCATGCGGGTGGGCATGGGCCGCTTCCCCATCGCCGGCCGCACAAAATTCATCGACGACTGGTGGTTCCCCCGCTTCGGCCCCGGCTGGCGCCTGCACGAGGGCACCGACATGTTCGCCGAGCGCGGCACTCCCCTTCGATCCCCCGCCACCGGCACCGTGCGGTTCAGCGACGGCGGCCTGGGCGGGATCTCCGTGTACGTCACCCAGTCCGACGGCACCTACTTCTACCTGACCCACCTCGACCGCCGGGCCGACGGCCTGAAGGAGGGCCAGGGGGTCGTCACCGGCGACATCGTGGGCTACGTCGGCAGCACGGGCAACGCCGCCGGCAGCTCCCCGCACCTGCACTTCGAGGTCCACCCGGCCGTCAAGATCGTCACCGTCGGCAAGGGCAGGAAGGCGGTCACCAAGGCGGTGTCGGCGCCCGTGAAGCCGGGGACGGTGTTGGCGCCCATCGACCCCAAGCCTCTCCTCGACCTCTGGCTCCAGGAGGCGATGAACGAGCTGCCCGCCATCGTGGCCGGCTACCAGGCCAAGCAGCCGGTGTCGGCCCCGCCGGTTGCCGACGTTGCGTCCGTGCCCGCCTCGGTGGTCCTGGCCAGTCACTTCTCGAGCGGCGGGCTCATCGCCGCCGACGCCCCGCTCGCCCGCACCCCCCTGCTCGGGCTGGCCTTCCTGCTCATCGTCATGGTCGTGGTTCTGGTGCCGGTCCTGGCGCCCAACCGCCGGCCGTCGCCCGTGCTCGGCATCGGCCGGCACGCGGCGGAGAAGCGCAACCGTACGCAACGCGTGCCCCGGCCAGGCCGCCGGGCCAAACCGCCTCGGGCCGGCCGAGGGGCGAAGGGCAAGGCGCCCGTCCAGCCGGCGCCCCTGCCGTCGCCCGTGAAGGGCCCGGCCGCGGCCGGCGCCCCTGCCGGGAAACGTGGGCCTCGCAAGCGGGGCAAGGCCACCGCCGGCGCCGGCCCGCCGCCGTGAGCACGGCGCCGGGTCTTCCCCGCGGCTGAGCGGCGCTCCGTCGGGCGCCGGGTCCAGCCCCGCAGCCGGGCGGGTCAGGGCGAAGGTGGTCGGCCCGTCGGCGCTGGGACCGGCTTCATAGCACCGACCACGACCTCGAGATCCGCCTCTGCCACGGTGGCGCCAGTTGCGGGGTCGCTGGCGGTGACGTGGACGGTGGTGCGGCCCTTGCCCACCGGCGTGAGGTCGACGTGCCTGGGGATCGGGGTGGCCGGCACCGGCAGCCCGCCGACCCTCACGATGCCGGCGTCGGCGGTGTCCCAGTCGTAGGCGTACCGGTCCTGATCGGCCACGGCTTGGCAGGTGGCCGTGTCGAGCAGCCGCACGTTGACGCCGTAGCCGCTCACGGCTCCCTCGATCGTGATGGGCGACGTCCCCGGGTCGAGCACGAACCTGCCGGTGGCGGTGGCGCACTCGGGCGCCGGCCGGAACGCATCGAGCCGGGCGTTGGCAAGGTGCAGGCGGCCGACAGCGGGGTCGGGGGTGGCGATGGTGAAGTCGCCGGTGAACGGCGCGCCCAGCGGGCGGCGGAAGAAGTCTCCATTGTAGGTGATCCACCCGCCCTGGGCGCTCCCGTCGTAGGTGCGGATCTCGTTAGACCACCACTCCCGCCCGTCGGACAGGAAGTAGACGTTCAGCCGCATCTCCACTCCGAGTTCGTGCCAGGTGAGCTCGAGCGTCGTGTACCCGGCGTCGCCCGGGTCGCCGTGGACCTCGAGGGGCTGGACGGTGACGAACCGGCGGCCGCCGGCGTCGATAGTCAGGGCATCGGCGGTGAGCGCCACCTGGCGGGTTGCCACCTCGAGCGCGCCCCCGGACGCGGACGCCGGGACGGCGGTGGTCGCCGTGACCTCACCCGGCGGACCGGTCTCCGCCGTGGAGCCGGCTTCCTGGGCGGCGGGCACCGTTCGCACCCGCTCGCCCGGGTCGTCCCCCATTGTCAGCCCAGCGGCCGCCACAAGGCAGGCGGCCACCGTGGCGGCCGCGCCCAGGGCGAGCAGGGGCGGGCGACGGCGCCCAGGGGTGCTGGTGGCGGACGCCGCGCCGGCCTGTATCCAGGTCGCATCCGGGACCGGGACCAGGCAGGCCTGCTCGCGTAGGAGCGACGTCAGACGCTCCTCGAGGTCGCTGTGTCCGGTGCTCATCGTTCGATCACCCTTTCGAGGCGCGCCAGGGCGCGCGCAGCCAGAGACTTCACGGTGCCGTTGCGGCACCCGAGCGCCTCGCCTATCTCCGCCTCGGACAGGCCGCCGTAGTACCGCAGCACGATCACAGCCCGTTGCCGGAACGGCAGCGCCGCCAGCGCGTCGGCCAGCTCGTCGGCGCCGAGTTCGACGCTGGTGGCGCCGGCCAGCAGCGGCAGCTTGGCCTCCCGGACGCCGGCCCGCCGGCGCCAGTTGTGGCACGTGTTCATCAGCGTGGTGCGCAGGTAGGCCTCGGGGTTCTCGACCCGGGACCAGGTCCGGAACATCCGGGTGAACGCGTCCTGGGCCAGTTCCTCGGCGGCAGCCCGGTCCTGCGTCACGAGGGCGGCCAGGCGCACGGCGCCGGGCCAGGCGGAGGTGAAGAACGCGTCGAAGCCCGACACGCCGTCGCGGCCGCTGGTAGCCCTGGCGGCGGTCGCCGGCCTTGCGTCGTCCTCAGCTCCGAGCGTCGCCCACACACCTTGTTCGACACCCGCAGTGGGCAGATGGTTCCCCCTGACGCCTGATCCGGCGCTTTCCGCACCCTCGCGGTTCCCTCCGTCCGGACAGCGGGCGCCCGTGTCCGCGGGATCGCTCGCTCCCAGGCCGCCCACCCCCTCGTCAGCCGGGCCGGCGCGGCCTACGGGGCGGTCGTCGCAGGGACGGGGTTCACCGCCGGCAGCGGCGCGGTGGCCCTGCCCTGCGATTCGGCCAGTGCCCGGCCGAGCAGATCCTCGACCACGGCGACCATGCCGTCGTCGCCCGGGTCGCTGGCCAAGAACGCGCGCAGCTCGGGCACGGCGGCGGCGGGGTCTCGCCGGTCCTGGTAGAGCACGAAGCCACGGAAGAAGTGGGCATCGGGGTAGGTGGGGTCGGCCGCCACCGCCCGCTCGATGTACTCCATGCCCTTGTCGATGAGCTCGGCGTTACCCGCCGCACGACCGGCCAGGCGCAGCAGCCAACCGCGATAGGCGAGCGCCTCCGGCTGCTCGGGGTCTTTCTCGATGATCTGGTCGTAGACCTTGATGGCGGCGAGCGTCTCGTTGTTGCCGATGAGCTCCTGCGCCTCGGCCAGCTGGTCGGCGATCCCGCCGGAAGGCCCGGTGGCGGCGATCGACCCCGAGGCCGGCGCACCCGGTGTGCGCTCCCCTGCCGAGCGGGCCACCAAGGCGCCGGTCGCGCCTGCGAAGGCGACGAGGACGGCGCCCACGACCACGGGTCGCCACCTCGACCGGGCCGCTGTCCCCCGCGCCGGGACGCCCGCCACCAGCACCCCGGCCGCACGTGCGTCCCTGCTCCGCCCGGCCGCCGCCGGCCCGCCGCCCGCCTCGGCATCGCCGGCGCCGTCGGCATGCCCGGCCGGGTCCTCGCCGGGGGTGGGCCCGCCGGCGCCGTCGGCGTGCCCGGCGACACCCTCACCGGCCCGGCCGGCGCCGTTGGCGGCCCGCCCGTCGCCGGCGCCCTCGTGCCCGGTCCCCGGCCCGTCCGTCCCCGGCGCCGCCTGCCACTCGCCCAGCGCACGCAGCACCTCGGCGGCGCGCGCCGTGTAGTCCTCCTTCAGGACCAGGTAGTCGGCGTCGTCGAGGTCACCGGCGTCGTGCTCACGCTCGAGGTCGTCGAGCGACCGCAGCAGGTACGCGCGGTCCTCTTCAAGCGACTCGTTCACCGGCCCAACGCCTGTTCCACGAGGCGGCGGTCCTCGGCCGAGGCCGTGCGCAGCGGCTGATCTCGGCGGCGGCGCATGGTGAGCACGAGAACGCCGGCGCCCAGCACGAAACCCGCCACCGGCAGCGCCCATACGAGGCCGGCGACGCCGGATCCCTCAGGCGTGAGCAGGATGTCGCGCCCGTAGCGGCCGACGAGGAACGAGCGCACCTCGTCGTCCGTCTCGCCGTCGTCGATCCGCCGGCGGATCTCCGCCCGGATGGCCACCGACGCCGACGACTCCGACTCCGCCGCCGACAGTCCGTCGCATGTGGGGCACCGGACCTCGCCGGCGATGCCCGCCGACCGCCGGGCGGGCGTGGGCCGGCCGGCGTCGTCCCCGCCGGCACCGACGAACAGGGCAATCGTCACGACAGGCACCAGCAGGAGATATGGCAGCCAGCGACGCAACGATCCCCCGCCACCCTCTGTTCCGGTCGGGGAATCGATTCCCCTGGGGCGTGAATCCGTCGCCGGAACCGGCTCGGGCCCGGCCGTCGGCTCGGTCACTGGTGCACCATCCCTTTGTGATGCCGCACCAGCGAGTTGTTGATGGACCGTCCTCCCGGGCCGGTCATCGACCCATCGCCTGGCGCAGCAGGCTGTCGAGGCCGGACGCGGTGACGCCGCCGATCAGGCGCGTGCGCACCACGCCCTCGGGATCGACGAGGAAGGACTCGGGGATGCCACGCACGCCGAAGTCGACCTTGGCGCCGGTGTCGTCGACGACGGGCCAGGAACCACCCTGCCTGTCGAAGAATTTGGCCACGTCGGCGGGCGGGTCGTCGTAGATGACGGCCAGCACCTGCACCTCGTCGGCCGGGTGCCGATCGGAGAACTTCACCAGCTCGGGATGCTCGACCAGGCACGGCACGCACCAGGTGGCGAAGAAGTTCACCAGCACCCACCGGCCCCGGAGGTCGGACAGGCGGACGGTGGCGCCGTCGAGCCCCGGGCCCTCGATCTCGGGCGCCGGCAGCCCCACGATGGGGCTGGGCGCCACCACGTCGGCGGCCGGCGGACGGGTGGCCAGCATCACGATCAACAACGCCACCAAGGCTCCCACGCTGAGGGCGACCCAGCGGGTTGTATGGCGTGTGGGCCCGGACGAGCCGGCGGACCCGACCGGCGAGGTGGTGGTGATCATGCCGCCCAGCCTGTCGACGACGGTCGCCGGCGAGGAGCGCCCCCGCACCGGTCAGCCGGTCCGTGCCGCGGGGCTACGTCGCCGCTGACCGTGCGCCGGTCCGCAGCGGTCACGTGCCCGACGCCTCCGCCGGCCGGGCCGCACCCACAGGATTGCGCGCGGGCTCGGGCATCCGCACCGGCTCGGCGTGGGGGCGGGCTGGAGTGGGGGTGGTGAGGCGGCCCTCACCGGCCGGCGCCGAGGCGGGTTCGGTGGGCCGGCGCCGGCGGCCCGGCACCACGGCCATGAAGGTGCCGATCACCATGAGGGCGCCGCCCAGCCACAGCCACATCACCAGTGGCTGCACGATGACGGCCAGGACGGCCGGCGCCTCCGGGGTGCGGGGGGCGGCGATGAGGGTGAGGTAGACGTCGCCGGCCGGCGTGGTCTTGACCGACGGCGTTCCGATGGCCTGGGAGGCGTTGGGGAACAGGCTGAGGGATGGCTGGTAGACCTTGCCGCCGTCGACCTTCACGTCGGCGATCACCCGCTTCTTGCTGGGGTACTGCACGGTGCGGGTGCCCAGGTAGGTCACCTTGTGGCCGGCGAGGGTGGCCGATTCTCCCGGCGACAGGCGGAACTCGGCCCGGTGGCCGTACGCGGAGCTGGCGGCGAAGGCGACGGCCACGACCACCACGCCGATGTGCACCACCATGCCGCCGTTGGCCCGCCCGAGCAGCCCCCGCATGCCGTTGCGGCGGGCCGACAGCACCAGCTGACGGACGGCGGCAGCGGCCGCGAAGGCGCCGAGCGCGAAGGCGAGCAGGGCCGTCAGACCCCGTAGCCCGGAAGCCACGCAGGCCACGAGCACGAGTGCCGCCGTCCACGCCGGCCACTGGAGGCGCTTGCGCAGCAGCTCCCCCGACGCCTTACGCCACGGCAGCGCCGGCGCCACCGCCATGAGGAACAGGAGCGTGAGCGCAACGGGCGTGACCATACGGTCGAAGTAGGGACGGCCGACGGTGATGCGCTCGCCGTTGAGGGCCTCGGCCAGCAGCGGGAACACGGTGCCCAGCAGCACCACGAAGGCGAACGCGCCGAACAGCAGGTTGTTGGCCAGGAAGGCGCCCTCGCGCGACAAGGGCGAGTCGATGGCGCCGGGCGAGCGCAGCCTATCGCCCCGCCAGGCGATGAGGCCCACGCCGGCCGACACGACCACGGCGAAGAACCCGAGGATGGCGGGCCCGATGGGCGACTCGGTGAAGGCGTGCACGGAGTCGAGCACGCCCGAGCGGGTGAGAAAGGTGCCGAGGATGGTGAGGCTGAAGGTGGCGATCAGCAGCGACAGGTTCCAGACGCGAAGCATCCCCCGCCGCTCCTGCACCATCACCGAGTGCAGGTAGGCGGTGCCGGTGAGCCACGGCAGGAACGAGGCGTTCTCGACCGGGTCCCACGCCCAGTACCCGCCCCACCCGAGCACCTCGTAGGACCACCAGGCGCCGAGGATGATCCCGGCGGTGAGGAACGCCCAGGCGAACAGGGTCCAGCGGCGGGTCTCGATGAGCCAGCCCTCGCCGAGGCGCCCGGTGGCCAGGGCGGCGATGGCGAAGGCGAAGGGGATGGTGAACCCGACGTACCCGAGGTACAGCACCGGCGGGTGGAAGGCCATCAGCGGGTGGTTCTGGAGGAGCGGGTTGGGGCCGGCGCCGTCGGCTGCGATCTTGCCGACCACCTCCCGGAAGGGGTTGGCCGGGCCGAGCATGAGGCCGAAGAAGAACACGGCCACGGCCAGGCCGGTGACGGTGGCCCAGCCCACGAGGGGGTCGTCGGCCCTGTTGCGGAAGCGGCGGGCCATAAGGGCCAGGTAGCCGGCCAGGATCAGGGACCACAGCAGGATCGAGCCTTCGAGGGCGCCCCACAGGGATGCCACCGTGTACAGCAGCGGCGTGGCCCGGCTGTGGTTGTCGGCCACGTACACCAGTGAGAAGTCGTTCCCGATGAGGGCCCGCTCCATCACCACCACGGCGACCACGGCGGCGCCCAGCACCACCCACACATGGGCCAGGCCGCGGCGCAGCAGGTCGGGGCGCCTGCGCACCAGGCCGGCGACGGTGGTGCCCGCCCCCGACACGGCGGCGAGGAACCCGAAGAGGACGGCGCTCTGGCCGACGAGGGCGTTCATCAGCCCCCCGGGTACTCCTCGACCCGGTCCGGGTTCTCCGCCTTGTACTCGTTGGTGTGCTTGACGAGGATGCGGTCGCTCTCGAAGTTCTCGCCCACGAACCGGCCCTCCATCACCACCGGGATGTCCGGCTGGAAAAGCTCGGGCACGTCGCCCGTGTGCACCACCTTCACGATTGCGCCTTGCTGGCCCCGGATGGCGAAGTCGACCTCGCTGTCGCCGTCACGCACGCTGCCCGGCACCACCAGGCCCTCGATGCGGAAGCGGCGGTCGCCTAACGAGTCCCGCTCGGCCACCGCCTCGTCAGCTGTCTTGAAGTACACGGTGGCGTCACCCACGGCCCGGAACAGGAGGAAGCCGAGGGCGGCGGCGATCACCACGCCCGCCACCAGCTTGCGACGCCGGCCCATCGGTGTGCGGGGCCGTGCCTGCGCGGTGGTCGTCACCCGTCGCCGGCCGCAGCCGGGCCCGGTGACGTCGGCAGCTGCGCTCCGGGCGTCCCGGCGGCGCCTGCCAGGGGGACGTCACCTGGCAGCGAGCGGGCCAGGACCCGCCCGCGCCGCAGCACCCGGATGGCGTAGAGCCCCAGGGAGCCGACCGTGACGGCGTAGCCGGCCAACACGTACCCGTCGTTCACCGGGCCGCCGATCGTCCGAAGAGACCCGTCACTGGTGCACCATCCCCCCAGAATGTCGCACCAACGAGTTGCTCTTGGGACCGTCCTCCCGGGCCGGTCACTGGCGCACCATCCCTTCGGGATGTCGCGCCAACGAGTTGCTCTTGGGACCGTCCTCCCGGGCCGGTCACACGCCCGCCCGCACGACGTCCGCTTCGGCCCGGCGCGCCTCGAGGGCGACGTCGAGCCCCTCTGACTCCAGGGCCTCCTCCATCGCCTCCACCCGGCACCGGTGCACCACCAGCCAGGCGTACACCACGGTCATGGCGCAGAACCCGAGCAGCATCACCGACACATACGAGCCGTCGAGGTCGGACTGGGGCGAGATCTGGGCCAGCGAACGGCCCTGGTGGAGGGTGCGCCACCAGTCCACCGAGAAGTGGACGATGGGCACGTCGGCCACCGCGATGAGGGCGGCCACGGCCGAGCGGCGGGCCCGGGCCTCGGGGTCGTACGCGACCCGGCGCAACGCCAGGTACCCGAGGAACAGGGCGAGGAGGAGAGCGGTGCTGGTGAGGCGGGCGTCCCAGGTCCACCACACGCCCCAGGTGGGGCGGCCCCAGATTGACCCGGTGACGAGGGTGAGGGCGCAGAACACCACGCCGACCTCGGCCGAGGAGGCGGCCAGGCGGTCCCACCTGGGCGCACGGGTCCGCTTCCACAGCCACAGGGCGGAGGCGACGGCACAGACTCCGAAGGCCAGGTATGCGGCCCACGCCAACGGCGGGTGGATGGCGATGAGGCGTGCGTAGGGGCCCTGCTCGCGGGTGGGCGGCAGGCGCCAACCGAGCACCACGGTGGTCGCCAGGCTGAGCCACGCGGCGGCGCCGAGCAGGGTGGTGCCCGGGCCGCCCGTGCTGCGTGCGGTGGCGGGGGTAGGGCGCTCGCGCACCGTCGTGCGCTCAAGGGGCCGCTCGGGCCCCGCTCGCCCTTCGGGCTCACTCATGATTCCTCCAGGAGGGCGCCGAAGGCGAGGACACCCAATGTCACGTACACGACAGCGAACACGGCCAGCAGCTGGGTCCAGCGCCAGCCGTCGTCCACCGAGATGCCCATGCCCGCCTCCCACGCCCTGGTGGCGCTCAGCAGCACCGGGGCGACGACAGGGAGCAGGAGCAGCGGGAGCAGTGTCTCACGCACCTTGAGGCCGGCGGCCAGCACCCCGTACACGGTGCCTGCCGCGGCCAGGCCCACCGTGGCGGCCGCACAGGTCGCCACCAGCAGGACAGGACCGCCCAGGTCGGCGTCGTAGAGCACCACGATCCCGATGGCCAGCACCACCTGGAGCAGCGCCAGTTGGGCGGCCACGGCGGCGGCCTTGCCCAGGAACACGCCGGCAGGGTCGAGGCCGGACAGGCGCAGGCCGTCGGCCGCCCCGTCGCCCGCCTCGACGGCGAAGCTGCGCTGGACGGCAAGGAGTGACGACAGCAGCACGGCCACCCAGAACAGCCCGGCCGACGCCCGGCCCAGCACGCCCCGGTCGGGGTCGAGGGCGAAACCGAACAGCACGAGGATCACGATGGCGAAGGGAGCCACCTGGTTGGTGGCGACACGCGACCGGGCCTCGATGCGCAGGTCCTTGCCGGCCACCAGCATGGCGTCACGCCACATGGACAGCGTCCCGCTGCAGGACCCGGCCGCCGCCGATCACGACGGTGCGCCCGGCCAGGGCGCTGGCCCGCTCGGCCTCGTGGGAGGCCAGGAGCACGGTGGCGCCGGCGGTCACGGCCAAGCGCACCAGGCCATCGAGCAGGTCGCGGCCCTCGGCGTCGAGGCCGGCATGGGGCTCGTCGAGCAGCCACAGGGCCGGCGCCCGGGCCACCAGGGCGGCGATGGCGACGCGCCGGCGCTGGCCGGCCGACAGGCGGGCGACGGAGATCGTGCGCAGGCGACCGTCGACGCCGAGACGGGCCATGGCCGCCTTGACGGCGGCCACGTCGCCGCCGCCCGCCCGCACGGCGAAGCGCACGTTGTCCTCCACCGACAGATCGTCGTAGAGGGTGCCGGTGTGGCCGAGGAGGCCGATGCTGCGGCGCACCGTGCGGCGGTCGCGGACCAGGTCGTGGCCCAGCACCTCGGCCTGGCCCGACACCACCTGCACCAGGCCGGCGCAGGCCCGCAAAAGCGTCGTCTTGCCCGCGCCATTGGCGCCCTGGAGCAGCACGACCTCGCCCGCACCGACTTCGAGGTCCACGCCAGCCAGCGCAGGGAAACGGCCGAGCAGGGCGACGGCGGAACGGAAGCGGACAACGGGGGCCATGGCGGCAGCCCAATGCTACGGGGCGTTGACGGGTTTCTTCCAAGCGGGCGGCGGCGAGGGGCGGCGAGCGAGTCGGAGCGAAGCGGAGGGGGAGACCAGACGCGGAGCGGCGAGCGAGTCGGAGCGAAGCGGAGGGGGAGACCAGACGCCCGGTCCCCCGTCTGTCCCGTACCGTGACCAGGTGGACATCAGACAAGGGGTTGCGGGCCTGGGGCGGACGATGATCGCCGCCGGCGTCCTCATCCTCCTGTTCGTCGCCTACCAGCTCTGGGGCACCGGCCTGGCCGAGGCGCGCTCCCAGCGGGAACTGACGAAGGAGTTCGAACGGTCGCTGGTCCAGGGCGCCACGTCGACCACGACGACAACGACGACCACCGCGCCCACGCCCGGCGCCCCCGGCGGGACCACCGTGCCCACCAGCGCCCCCCTCGACCTCGGGCCCCCGCCCGCCCCCGCCGGCGACGCCATCGCCATCCTCAAGATCCCCAAGATCGGGGTGGAGAAGACGGTGGTTCAGGGCGTGAGCCTGGGCGTCCTCAAGCGGGGGCCGGGCCACTACCCCACCACGCCCATGCCAGGTCAGGCCGGCAACGCAGCCATCGCCGGCCACCGCACCACCTACGGGGCACCGTTTTTCCGTCTCAACGAGCTCGACCCGGGCGATCCGATCCTCGTCACCACCCGGCAGGGAAAGTTCCGCTACGAGGTACTGGAGAAGCGGGTTGTGCGCCCGAACGAGACGGCCGTCCTCACCCAGACCAAGGACAACCGCCTCACCCTCACCACCTGCAATCCCCGCTTCAGCGCAGCACAGCGCCTGGTGGTGATCGCCGTGCTGAAGGGCGAGGCGGTCGAACTGCCGCCGGCGCCCCCCACCACGGTGGCGCCGGTCACCACGCCGGGGTCCCCCGCGACCACCACGCCGACGACCACCACGCCGACGACCGAGGCGCCGCAGTCGCTGGCCGACGTCGAGGCGGCCGAGGAGGAGGGCCTGTCCGGCCGCAACGCGGCCAACGGGCCGGCGGTGACGTGGGGCCTGGCGGCGGCGGCGGTGTGGCTGCTCACCTGGTTGGCCGGGCGGCGCTGGAGGCGGTGGCCCGCCTATCTCATCGGCACCCCCGTGTTCGGTGTCGTGCTGTTCGTGTTCTTCGAGAACTTCAGTCGCCTCCTGCCGTCGAACTTCTGACCGATGGCGCTTCCGCATACTCCGGCACGCTTCTCACAGCCTTCGGTCCACGCAGTCAACAGGCTCGGGCTCGCCTCACCTCCGAAGGATCGGAGTGACGCCGAACCGCCGCGGTGCTAGCCGGTCGAGACGCTCGGCGCGCCGCCGGGAGGCTCGTCCCGAGTTTGATGCGCTCCTTGTGGCCGCCCGGAACGGGGCGGCCTGGGCGTTCACTGGGCTGTTCGAGCAATACGGAGGTGTGGTTCTCGGCTTCCTCCGGGCTCGTGGCACTCCGGAGGCCGAGGAGGTGGTCAACGAAGTGTTCGTCGCGGTGTTCTCCCAGCTTGATCGCTTCGAGGGAGACGAGCCCGGGTTCCGGGCCTGGATCTTTCAGATCGCGCGCCACAAAAGGGTCGACGCGCTTCGCAAACTTGGGCGGACAGCCGACACAATCGCGCTCGACGACCCAGGGGGCTCAGACCGGCGGGGGAACGCGGAGGACGAAGCGATGGCGCGGCTCGAGGATAGCGAGTTGCGGGCGGTGCTGGAACAGCTCACCTCCGACCAACGCAACGTGCTGCTTCTTCGAATCATTGGCGATCTCAGCCTCGAACAGACTGCCTCGGCCCTTGACAAGCCCGTGACCGCCGTGAAGGCCCTTCAACACCGCGCTCTCGCGCAGCTCCGCAGGAATCTTGGCCCGACGCCGTATCCCCATGACGAGCTCTGAGCGATTCCCTGCCGAGATGCGCAACCACGATCCACTCGACGATCTGCGGGACACGGGCCACGACGACCTCGCCGACACCATCGGCGCCATTCGTGACCGTTACCGCAACCAGGCCCCACCCTCGGTGGGATCGCAGTTGTCGGCCTTCGTGCACGTGGGTCTCACCAACGACAAGGGCGACCTGCCGGTGACGGCAGCAAGCAACGCCTATGGGCCTGCACCGCAGGCATCCGGGCCGCCGAACTGGCGAACCACGCTCACGAACAGGAGACAACGAACCATGCAACCAATCGCTGCATTCCTCGGAACCATCGCAGGCAAGCTTGTGCTCGGCACCGCGATCGCCGCGGCCAGTGTCGGGGGCGCCTACGCCGCTGGCGTCGACGTTCCCGGCCTACCCGACGACGCCGAGACCACGGTCGTCGTCGCCGATACCGACCCCGCCGATGAGAGCCCCAGCGACGACACGAGCGCCGCCGACAACGAGAGCACCGAAGCGGCCTGCGCCGACGACGAGGTCGACAACGGCGCCACCGACTCCTCCGATGAGACTGATTCCGACGACTCGACAGACGCTTCGGATCAAGATGCCGACGACGAGTCTGAGTGTGACGACGACAACGACGGGGCCAGCGTTGACGAGGCAGACGTCAACGACACCGACGACAGCGACGTGGCCGGCGTTGACGCGGCAGACGTCAACGACACCGACGAAGCAGACGAGGCCGATGTTGACGAGGAAGAGGTCAACGATACTGACGAAGCAGACGAGGCCGATGAGCCGGACGAAAACTGATCAGCACCCAAGCGTCGGAGTGGACCCCACCCCCGACACCCGCTGGGGGTGGGTCCACTCGCGTCTCGCAATGAGCTCGACCAAACTGACCTAGACCAACCATTCGGCATGGTTCGAGCAAGTGCATTCCCCCGGCTGACCGAACCAGAGTTCAGCATTCGACGAGGTCCGCACGGGTCTCGAGTTACACATCTGATGCGTTCTGTGTTAGCATCAGATGTGTGCCTCGGACGACGCTCGACATCGACGCCTCGGTCCTGCGGGAGCTGAAGAAGCGACAACGGCATGAAGGCAAGACGCTCGGCGAGCTCGCGTCGGAACTGCTTGCCCGCGCCCTTGCCGATCAGCGGGCCGACGAGGCGCTGCCGCCCCTGCGGTGGACGTCAGCGCCACTGGGCCTGAAGGTCGACCTCGAGGACAAAGAAGCCGTCTGGCGGGTCCTCGACGGGCGATGAGCCGGACACTCGACGTCAACGTGCTCGTGTACGCGGCCGACACGACCTCACACCGCCACGACCGGGCGCTGGCGTTCCTCCACCATGTGGCGACGGACCGCTCGATCACGTATGTGTTCTGGCCGGTGCTCCTCGGCTACGTCCGGATCATCACCCACCCGGGCATCTTGTCGTCACCGCTGACGCCCGACGCGGCGGTCCGAGACATCGACGATCTCATCGGTCGGCCGCAGATCGTCGTCGCCGGGGAGGGCGAGCGATTCTGGACCACCTTCAAGGGGGTCTCGGCCACCTCTGCCCCACGAGGCTCACTCGTGCCCGATGCCCATCTGGTGGGGCTCATGCTCGAGCACGGCGTCACCACCATGTGGAGCAACGATCGCGACTTCCGAAAGTTCGACGGCATCACCGCGAAGGATCCCTTCGACGACCGGTACTCGACGGGGTTCGAGTAGCGCACCGGACCGGATCTCAGATGGCCGTAAGACCTCTGAGGCCTGGGACGTTGCTCATGAGCTCCACGAGGAAACTGGACATGCGCGACAGCCGGTTGGTGAACAACAGCACACCGAAGGCGGCCAGCAGCAGGCCGGACACCAGGTTGATCACCCGGGCGTGGCGCTTTACCCAGCCGAGCGCACCGGCCATGCGGCCGAAGGCCACGCCGGTGGCCACGAAGGGCACGCCGAGGCCGAGTGAGTAGGCGAGCAGGAGGGTGATGCCGCTGCCAAGGGTGGCCTCGGCACCGGCCAGTGCGAGCACCGAGGCCAGCACCGGCCCGATGCACGGTGTCCACCCGAAGGCGAAGGCCATGCCCATGACGGGCGCCGCGAAGTTGCCCAGCTTCGACGGGCGCACGTCGACGCGGCGCTCCTGCTGGAAGATGCGCGGTGTCACCACGCCGGCCATGGCCAAGCCCATCACGATCACCACCGCGCCGGCGATCCGGTTGAGCCCCAGCTGGTGCTCGCTCAGCACCTGTCCGATGGCGCTGGCGCCGGCGCCGAGGGCCACGAACACCAGGGTGAAGCCGGCCACGAACAGCAGGGTCGAGCGCAGCAGGCGGCGGGTGTCGGCCTTGGTGGCCACCGCCAGCTCGGCCGTCCCCACGCCCGACATCATCGACAGGTAGCCGGGCACCAGCGGCAGCACGCACGGCGAGAGGAACGAGATCACGCCCGCCGCGAAGGCCACCAGAAGCCCGGGGTTGGAGGCGGCCAGCACCAGGCCGTCCACCGTCAGCGCCCCTCGAAGCGGGGCGGGCGGCGCTCGGCGAAAGCGGCCACGCCCTCGGTCAGGTCGGCGCTGGCCCACGCCCGGCGCCGGGCGTCCTCCACGTCGGGGTCCTGTGGCGGGGCCACGAGGCGGTTGAGCGCCAACTTGTGGGCGGCGACGGTGAGCGGGGCCAGGGCCGCGATCTCGCCGGCCCACGCCATGGCGTCGTCGAGCGATCCCGCCCGCTGGGCCAGCCCCAGGCGGACAGCGGCGGCGCCGTCGATCTCCTCGGCCGCGAGCAGCATGGCCCGGGCGGGGCCGTGGCCGGCCAGCAGGGCGACGCGCTGCACGCTGGCATGGTCCATCACCAGGCCCAGTCTGGCCGCCGGGACCCCGAAACGGGAGTCGGGTGCGGCCACCCGCAGGTCGCACGCCACCGCCAGCTGGAGCCCGGCGCCCAGGGCCACCCCCTCGACCGCCGCTATCACCGGCACGGGAAGGGCGGAGACGGCGTCGAGCAGCCGCCGCAGACTGTCCAGGAAGGCGGCGCTCGGGACAGCCGACAGGTCGGCCCCCGCGCAGAAGTGCCCACCGGCCCCGTGGAGGACGACGGCGCCTGCGCCCGCGGCGCCCGCCGCCCCAAGGGCGGCGACCAGCGCCTCGCAGGCGTCGTCGTCCAGGGCGTTGCGGCGCTCGGGGCGGTCGATGGTGACGACCGACACGGGGCCGGCGTGCAACGTCCGAATCGTCATCAGGCCCGCGGTGTAGGACTGGCAGGGTTGCGGAACACTAGGGACATGCTCCTCGTCATCCTCAGTATCGTCCTCGCCGGCCTCGTCGTCGGCGCCCTCGGTCGCCTGGCCATCCCCGGCCCCAATCCCATGTCGATCGGCATGACCATCCTCGTCGGGATCGGCGGCTCGTTCCTCGGCGGGATCGTCGGCAATGCCCTGTTCGGGCGCAGCGGCCTGCTCCTGGCCGTGCTGGGCGCCGCCCTCATCGTGTGGCTCATGCAGCGCAGCCAGAAGCGCCGTACTGCGTTCTGAGCCGGCACAGGGTTCTGAGCCGGCGCAGGGCGGTCAGACCCGCTGCTGGCGGGCCACCAGGTCGAGGTCGGCCTCGACCATGGCGGCCACCATGTCGGCGAAGCTGACTTCGGGCGTCCAGCCCAGCTTCTCCCGGGCCTTGGTGGCGTCGCCTATGAGGGAGTCGACCTCGGCCGGCCGCATGAAGCGGGGATCCATCACCACGTGGTCCTCGTAGTCGAGGTCGACGGCGCCGAAGGCGAGGGAGCAGAACTCCCGCACGGTATGTGCCTCACCGGTGGCGACCACGTAGTCGTCCGGCACGTCCTGCTGGAGCATGAGCCACATGGCCCGCACGTAGTCGCCGGCGAAGCCCCAGTCCCGCTCGGCGTCGAGGTTGCCCAGGGCCAGCTTCTCGTCGAGGCCCAACTTGATGCGAGCCACGCCGTTGGTGATCTTGCGGGTGACGAACTCGAGGCCCCGGCGGGGCGACTCGTGGTTGAACAGCATCCCGCTCGACGCATGGAGGCCGTAGGACTCGCGGTAGTTGACGGTGATCCAGTGCCCGTACACCTTGGCCACGCCGTAAGGGCTGCGGGGATAGAAGGGTGTGGTCTCCCGCTGCGGCACCTCCACCACCTTGCCGAACATCTCGCTGGAGCTGGCCTGGTAGAAGCGGATGGCGGGGTCGACGGTGCGGATGGCGTCGAGCACCCGGGTGACACCGATGGCGGTGGTCTCGCCGGTGAGCACGGGCTGGTCCCACGACGTCTGCACGAACGACTGGGCGGCCAGGTTGTACAGCTCGGTCGGGCGGTGGACGCTGAGCAGCCGGATCATCGAGACCTCGTCGAGCAGGTCGCCTGACACGAGGGTGACCCGGTCCTGGATGTGGGCGATGCGCTCGAAGTTCAGCGTGCTCGACCGCCGCACCATGCCGACGACCTCATAGCCGTTGTCGAGCAGCAGCTCGGCCAGGTACGAGCCGTCCTGGCCGGTGATGCCGGTGATGAGCGCGCGGGGGGTCATGCCACCGTTGTACCTCGTCGGCGGGCCCGCCGTCCGGTCCGCCCCCTCACTCCCGAGGAACGGGGGGCTCAGTCGCCGGCCAGCGGGGCAGGCGCCGCTCGGCGAAGGCGGCCCTGCCCTCGGTCGCCTCCCCGCCTGCCAAGGTCTCGGTGAGGAGGGGATGGAGGCGCTCGACGGCCTCGGCCGCGTCGACGCCCCAGGTGGCGTAGAACGCGTCGCGGCCCCGCCGCATGGCGACGGGGGGCTTGGTCGCGAGGGTGGCGGGCAGCTCGTCGACGGCGGCGTCGAGCTGGTCCACGGGCACGACCCGGTGCACGAACCCGAGGCGTCCCCCCTCGTCGGCGCCCAGCCGGCGGCCGGTCATCATCAACTCCAGGGCCACCCTCGGGGGCATGGCCCGGACCAGGGCCACCGAAGCCACGAACGGCCACAGGCCCACGTCGATCTCGGGTGTGGCGAACACGGCGTCGTCGGCCGCCACCACGATGTCGCAGGCGACGGCCAGGCCGAACCCGCCGGCCAGGGCGTAACCCCGTACCCGGGCGACGGTGGGCTTGCCGAGCGCCCACAGGTCGAGGAGCAGGGCGCCGAAGTCCTCTGGGCCGCCGGCCGCCCCGGTGGCTGCCGCGGCAAGATCGGCGCCGGCACAAAAAGCCTTCTCCCCGGCGCCGGTGAGCACCACCACCCGCACCGCCGGGTCGTCCCGGGCCCCGGCCAGCGCCGCCCGCAGCCGGGCGACGGTGTCCCACGTGAGGGCGTTGCGGCGCTCGGGACGGTTGATGGTGACCCGCCCCACGGCGCCGGCGACCTCGTAGAGAACCACCTCGGCCACGACCACGGACGCTACCTTGGCGATCCATGCGGTTCACGCTTCTGGCGGTGGCGGCCGGCGCCGTCATCGGGCTGCTGGCCGGCGACCGGCGCCCCGGCCCCACGCCGCCGGGCTGGTCGGTGCACGACGGCCGGCGCCAGGGCGACCGGCTGGCGCACCTGCGGCGTTGGATCGGGGCGCCGGGCGAGCGCCGCCGGGCGCCGGCTGTCCAGCCGCTGCGCAGGTGGCCCCTCCTGGGCGCCGGTCTCGCCCTGCAGCTGCTGGTGGGCCGGGCCGACGGCGCCGCCTACCCGCTGCTGGTGGCGTCCTTTGTCCTGCTGATCGCCTTCGCCCTCGCCAACATCACCATGGTGGGAATGTGGATGGTGGCCACCGGCGTCGCCATGAACCTGGCTGCCATCGCCCTCAACGCCGGCATGCCGGTGCGCTCCGAGGCCCTGGTGGCGGCAGGCCTGGCGGTCGAGGGGCAGGCGGGCCAGGTCCGCCTGGCCGCCAAGCACCACCTGGAGCGGCCGTCGGACCGCCTGGCGGCGCTCGGCGACATCATCCCCGTCCGGGCCCTGGGCGAGGTGGTGTCCTTCGGCGACGTGGTCATCGCAGTCGGGGCGGCCAACGTGGTCGCCCGCCTGCTGGCCCCCGCCCCCCGTCGGGCCCACTCGGCCCGTAGGCGCCGCACCCCGCAGTTCGCCCGCACCACCGGGTGACGCCCGGCGGCGGACATCGTGCGGAGGCTGACAGCGGCGACCCGGACGCTGGGCTTCGCAGAACGACGGGTGCGCCCGTCGCGGCAGTGGTCTCGTTCCGCCTTGGGGGACCGGACGGGGTGTCGGTGGAAGCGGCCAAGTGGGGCTGGGCCCTCGGCCAGCTCGGGTTCGACGTGCGCACGGTGGCCGGCGAGGGCGAGGCCGACGTGGTGCTCCCGGGGCTGGCCATCGGCGAGCCCTGTCCACCGGAGCCTGCCGAGCTCGAAGGAACGCTCGAGGGCGCCGGCCTGGTGGTCGTGGAGAACCTGTGCTCCCTGCCGCTCAACCCGGCGGCGGCCGAGGCGGTCGCAGGCGTGCTGGCCGGGCGGCGGGCCGTGCTCCACCATCACGACCTGCCGTGGCAGCGGGCCCGCTTCGCCGGCCACCCGCCGCCGCCCACCGACCCGGCATGGGTACATGTCACGATCAACGACCTGAGCCGCCACGAGCTGGCCACGCATGGGATAGCCGCCGCCACCGTGCGGAACACGTTCGACCCCGACCCGCCCCCCGGCCGGCGCGACGAGACCCGCGCCCGCCTCGGGGTGAGGCCCGACCAGCGACTCCTGGTGCAGCCCACCCGCGCCCTGGCCCGCAAGGGCATCGGTGACGCACTGGCACTCGCCGCCACCCTCGACGCCGTCTACTGGCTGCTGGGCCCGGCCGAGGACGGCTACGGGCCCGAGCTCGGCCGTCTCCTGGGCGCCGCCACGGTCCCCGTCATCCACGGCCTCGGAGGCGCCACCATGGCCGACGCGTACGCAGCGTGCGACGCCGTCGCCTTCCCGTCCTCCTGGGAGGGATTCGGCAACCCGGTGATCGAGTCGGCCCTGTACCGCCGGCCCCTCGCCCTCTCCCGCTACCCGGTGGCCACCGAGCTCGAGGCCTTCGGGTTCCGGTGGTTCCCGGCGGACGACGCCGCTCCCCTGGCCGCCTGGCTCGACGATCCCGACCCCGCCCTGCTCGACCACAACCAGGCCGTGGCCCGCGCCGACTTCGACCTCCACGATCTCCCCGAACGTCTCGCCGCCGTATTCGACCGGGCAGGATGGGCGACGTGGTGAGCGGCGAGGACAGGGCGATGGACGGCGAGGCGGTCGACCCCGTCCGGGCCAGCCGGGCCCGGTGGGCCCGGTGGGGGGCGCTGGGCAAGCGGGTGGGCTACGGCCTCGTCCTGGTCTCGATCGTGGCCTTCGCTCTCGGCGCCGCCGGTGAGTTCAGTGATGTGCTGATCGTGGTCGTGATGATCGGTCTCGTCGGCTCCATCTTCACCCTCGCGCCCGGCCTGGTCATCGGGTACGGCGTCAAGAAGGCCGAGCGGGAGGACCCCGGGCCCCGGCGGCGGTAGGTTCCGGCCCATGGTCCGGGCCGCCGTCCTCGCCGCACTGGGCCAGCCCCTCGAGATCCGCGACGACGTGGAGGTCGAGGACCCCCGAACCGGCGAGGTGCAGGTGCGCATCGTCGCATCGGGCGTGTGCCATTCGGACCTGTCGGCCCGCGACGGCGTGATGCTCATGCCCACGCCGGCCGTGCTCGGCCACGAGGGCGCCGGCGTGGTCGAGAAGGTGGGCAACGGCGTCACCACCGTGCAGCCGGGCGACCCCGTGCTCGTGTCCTGGGTCCCCCAGTGCGGCACCTGCTACCTGTGCGAGCGCCGCCAGGGCCACCTGTGCGAGACCGCCACCATCACCCTCGCCTCGGGCGGCCTGCTCGACGGCACCACCCGGCTGCGCTCGGGTGGCGCCCCGCTCCACCAGATGGCGGCCAGCGGCACCTTCTCCGAGTTGGCCGTCGTGCCGGAGACAGGCGTGGTGAAGCTGCCTTTCGACCTCGACCTGAAGCTGGCCGCCCTGCTCGGCTGCTCGGTACTCACCGGCGTGGGCGCGGTGCTCAACACGGCCCGGGTGGCGGAGGGTGACACGGTTGCCGTGGTGGGGTGCGGCGGTGTCGGCCTCAACGTCATCCAGGGTGCGCGGATCGCCGGCGCCGCCCGGATCATCGCCGTCGACACCAACCCGGCCAAGCTCGACCTCGCCGCGTCCTTCGGTGCCACCCACGTCGTCGACGCCTCGTCCACCGACGCCGTGGCCGGCGTGATGAAGCTCACCGAGCAGCGGGGCGCAGATGTGGCCTTCGAGGTGGTCGGGGCGCAGCGCACCATCGACCAGGCCATCACCATGACCCGCCGGGGAGGCCATGCCGTGCTGGTGGGCGTGCCCGCCATGGACGTCACCGTGGCCGTCCCCGCCTTCTTCGGCGTCGTCCTGGCCGGCAAGACGATCTCGGGGTGCTGGTACGGCTCGTCGAACATCCGCCAGGACGTCCCCCGCCTGCTCCGGCTCTACCGGGCGGGGCGGCTCGACCTGGAAGGCCTGGTGTCACGCACCATCGACCTCAGCGAGGTCAACGAGGCGCTCGAGGGCCTGGGCACAGGCGATCTCGCCCGGTCGGTCATCGTCCACCGGCCCCCCGCCGCCTGACGCCGCCCTCCTAGCGCATGTCGCTGCGGCGGAAGCGCCTGCGACGGGCGCGGGCCGCGAGAAGGGTGACGCCTGGCCGCAGCGCGGGGAGCGGCCTGTGCGGCTCGGGAGGCCGGCGGCTGGCACTGCTGGGCTGGGAGACGGGTCCCTTCATGCTCACAGGTTCCCCGTGGCCGGCCGTGCTCCTTCCCAGCTCCGCAACATGCGCATAGGTGTTGGATGGCACGAATCGGACCTGTGGGGCATCAGTCCCGGTGGTCGCCCCGCCGGGCTGACCCCGCCGGCCCGCTCTAGTGTTCGGCCATGGGCGCACGGGTGACCCCGCTGGGAGCGTTCGTACGAGGCGCCGCCGCAGGGGCGGCGGGAACGCTGGCCATGGACGCCGTGCTGTACCTGCGCTACAAGCGCGGCGGCGGTACCCAGCCGTTCCCGGCGTGGGAGTTCTCGTCCGGCCTCAGCGACTGGGACGCGGCGCCGGCCCACGCCCTCGTGGGCAAGCGGCTCTATGAGGGGCTGTTCCAGCGGGAGCTGTCACCCCGGTGGGCGGGCGTCACCAACAACGTCACCCATTGGGCCACCGGCGTCGGATGGGGTGTGCAGTACGGCGTGTTCGCATCCTCCGTCGCCAGCCCGCGCGCCAGGACGATCGCCGCCTCCGCCCTCGGGCCGAGCGTGTGGGCCGCAAGTTACGTGGTGCTGCCGCTGGCCAAGCTCTACCAGCCGATCTGGGAGTACGGGGTGAAGACGCTCGCCAAGGACCTCACCGCCCACTTGGCCTACGGGTCGACCACGGCGACCGTGTTCCGGGTGCTGGGCGGCGAGCGGTCAGGCGTCACCAAGAAGCCGAAGCGGGCCTGACAGCTGCACCCTGGTCACCCAGGGCTGGTCGGTGAGGTGGTCGACGCCGTCCGGGGAGACGGTGCCCGTGCGCACGCCGCCTCCCTCCGGCGCCACGTCGAGGTCGGCGAGGAGCGACGCGTCGGCCAGCTCCACGTCCAACGTGGACGAACACGGCCAACAGGCGCTCGCCGGGGTCCCTCGCTCCGGCCAGGGCGCCGGCGAGGGCGGCATCGACCTTGGACCAGTCCATCGGTGCGTTCGTACGCCTGCTCAGAGGCCCTTGGCGTTGATGAGGCCGTAGCCCCACTTGGGGTCGAACACGCCCGGCTTGTGGCCCGGGATGAGGCTGTGCTTGCGCAGGAGCGCCTTGGCGGCGGCCGGCTTGAGGTCGGGCTGACGCTGGAGGAGCAGCGCCACCAGGCCCACGATGAAAGGCGTGGCCATGCTGGTGCCGGACTTGATGGTGTGCAGAGCGCCCACCAAAAGTTGGGCTGGGCGCCCGAGTGCACCGACAGGGCGGCGGCGATCATGGCCCCCGGCGCGGCCAGGTCGGGCTTCTCCACGCCGTCGCGCCGCGGGCCCTCGCTGCTGAAGTCGGAGACGTCGTCGAGCTCCAGGCCGGCCGTGAAGGGGTCGCCGAAGATGTTCTCCCACTCCACCTTGGTGGTGTAGGAGGCCAACGTGATGGCACCTGTGGCCGAACCGGGCGACCCGATCTTCATGCTGTCGACCACGGTGCGACCGCTGAACAGCGATACCCTGGGCGTGGGGATGGCCGACCTCGATCTCCTGGCACGGTGACGACGCTTATGCGGCCCCCGGGCGACCCGTTCCACGAGCGGCTCGTGGCCTCCTACCCCCAGATCCGCCGGTTCCTCCCGCAGACGGCCACCGGGAACCGATAACCGACAGCGGCCGCCGCTACTGGGCCCGAGTTGCGGCAGTAGCAGCCCAGATCGAGGAGCACTACGGCCATGGCCGAACCGGCTGACCCCGACAGCCAGCTGGAGGAGCGATGCCGGATCCTCAACCTCTTCAAGGTGGGCTACATCGTGTTTGGGAGCCACGTGGCCAGGCTCAACGGCCTGCCCCTGGAGACGATCGACGTCGATGTCGTGCCCGCCCGCCTCGCTGACAACCTGACCCGCCTGGCCGAAGCGCTCAACCTGCTACGGCCCCGGTGGAGAGTAGAAGGCATCCCCGACGGCATGAAGATCGACGGCGGCCTGGAAGCCCGCCACTTCCTCGGCGACTCCGCCGCCGTGGGCCTCGTCACGCGCCTGGGCCCCGTCGACATCGTCCTGGAACCCAGAGGCTTCGAGGCCGGCTACACCGCCCTCATCGCCAAGTCCACAACAGTACGCCGAGGCGACATCGAGATCCCGGTCGGAGCGCTTTGCCGACCTGATCCGCTCCAAGGAACTACTACGCCGAGCCAAAGACATCGAACACCTCGCCGCGCTCTACCACCACGTCCCCCAACTCGCTGCCGGCCCGGAACAGCCGCCGGCGGCGGCCCTCGAATAGCCCCTCGTCGCTCAGGATCCTGCACCGATCCTCGTCACAGGCAGTGTTGGGCTGAGCTTGTCGTAACGCATGAGACCCCCTTGTCGGCCCTGCGGGCACCCGCCCGGTTCGACCGCTTCGGAGTCTTTCCGATCGACCTTCGCCCCGCAACCGGTTCATCCGGCGTTGGCGTTCGGCTTCCGAACGCTCCTGCCGGATGGACAGCGCCGGCAGCGTGCGGACGGCGTCAGGGTACCGAGTCTGGGCCCTGGTGCCGCCTGGAGGCGCGGGCGACGCCGGCAGCCGCGGCCAGGGCCGCCGCTGTGCCGGTGCCTAGGGCGACCGGTCGGGCCCAGCTGGCGCTGGCGCCGGTAGGCGGGGATGCCGGCCGGACCGGCGCAACCGCCTGACCGGCCGGTGGCCCTGTGGTCGTGGCGGGGCTGGTGGGCGGCGGTGGCGTGGCCGGCGGGGCGCTGGTCGCCGGAACGGGCGGGGCGGTGACCGCCGGAACGGGCGTGGTGGGCGGGGCGGTGGTGCCGAGCGGAGGGGCGGTTGTGCCGGCGGCCAGGTGGCGGAGCTCGCCCACGCGGGCAGCCACCAGATCGCCCGGGCACTGGGTCCGGCTCATGTCGCGGTGGCCGACGACGGTGGGGGTGGTCACAACGGCGCCGGCCGGATGGCGGTTCGAGCCCCGCGAGGTGAACGTCGCCGTGGCGCCGTCGGACAGGGACACGTCGTAACGGGCCGCCAACGCCCGGAGCAGGCGGGCCATGGTGTCGAATGCGGCCGCCGTGGGCTGGGCTGTCTGGTGGTTGCCGATGAAGCAGCACAGCTGGTCGAAGCCCTGGTTGCCGCCGGTGGCGTCGCCCGCCACGGGACCGGCCAGGCTGCCGGTGCGCCCCTCCCACACCCGCCCGAAGCGGTCGACGAGGAAGTTGTAGGCCAGGTCGGGCCAGCCCCTGTCTGGCGATGTGTGGAAGTGCACGAAGCCCCGGAGGACCCCGACCACGTCGGTCTCGGCGTAGTCGTTGCCCGGATCGACCGAGTGGTGCACGAGGAGATAGCGCACATCGGGCTCGGCGGGGATGGGCCCGGCCGGGGCCAGGTCGCCGCCCCATTCGCCCCGGGGGATGACGGCGACGCCGCCCAGGTCGACCGTGGCCGTGTCGGCCGAAGCGGGCCCGATGCCCGCCCGTGCGAGGAGGAGACCACCGGCGCCGGCCGCCATCCCGCCCAGGAGGCTGCGCCGGCTGAGGAGGCGGAGCCCGGGGACAGCGTCGCTACCGCACATGACGTCACGCTAGGACCAGTGCCCGGCACACGAGGCGCGATCTAGTGTCGCCGCCATGCCGGTCCAGGACCTCGGTTGACCACCGCCGACGTCCCCGGCGGCGACGCCGGCCGGGACCTGTACGCCCTCGTCCCCGACGGGTTCACCGCCGCCCGCAACGCGCTGGCCAGGCGCCTGCGGACGTCCGGCGACAGGGCGGGGGCAGCACTGGTGGCCAAGCTGCGCCGGCCGCCGGTGTCGGCGTGGGCCCTGAACATGCTGGCCCGCGAGCGGCCCGAGGTCGTCGACGCGGTGTACGGCGCAGGCGCCGCACTGCGGGCGGCCACCGAAGAAGCCCTGGCCGGCGACGCCTCAGCCCTGCGCACCGCCCAGGTGGACGAGCGCCGGGCGGTGGACGCCGCCACCACCGCTGCCGCTGGTTTCCTCACCGAGGCGGGCCTGGGAGCGGGGGACGGGCCCCGCCAGCGCATGGCCGGCACCCTGCGGGCGGCCATGGTCGACGAGACCGTTGCCGCCGCCTTGCGCGATGGCGTCCTGGACGACGACCGGGACGCCGCCGGGTTCGGTCTCGACGCCTTCTCGGCCGCCGCCGGCACTGCCACCCGCCGCCGCGCGCCCTCGCGTGCGGCACCGGGTGCGGCTGGCACGAAGCGATCGCCGCAGCCCATCGAGGGGCCGACCTCGGGCAATGACCACGCCGCTCCCTCGGCGGACCAAGCAGCAGCCGCGGCCGAGGCGGCGGCGGCCGAACGGCGCACGGCGGAAGCCGAGGAGGCCGAGCGCCACGCCGTCCGCCTCAGGAAAGCGGCCGACGAGGCCGAGCGCGCCGCCGGGTCCGCCCGCGATCGGGCGACGGCAGCCCGGGCTGAGGCGGCGGACGCAGCCGCTCGTGCCGAAGACGCAGCGGCGGCGTCCGCCGCCGCCACCACCAGCGCCGCCGCCGCCCGATCGACCGCCGACGACGCGTCCGCCCACGCCGACGAGATCCGAAAGGCAGCCACCTCCGCCGGCTGACCACGCCGCTGGCGGAGGTCAGGGCTGGACGGCAGCCAGTTCCACGATGCGGGGGAGGAGGTGGGCGACCCGCTCGCCGTCGGTGGCCTCCCAGGCCCACGCCCGGCGCTTGCGGACGAGGACCCCACCGAGAGGGCGGATGGTCCACACGCCGCCGGACCGGTCGAGCACCTCGTAGTTCGTCTGGACGCCGGTGCAACCGCCGACGTAGACGCCGACGAGGAAGTCGCCCTTCCTGCGACCCTCGAATTCCTGCGACGACTTCCGCTCGCACACACGGGGGGCGAGCAGTCGGAGCACGGCAGCCTGACCGCCGTGGTGCTGCACCGTCTGCTGCCAGGCGTCACGGGGGTAGTCGTGGGGGTGGCGCAGGAGGAAGGCCAGCGATGCCAGCGCCCCTGCGGGCAAGGGCGCCACCGGCGTCAGTGCCGCCAGCGCAGCGGCGGCCGACCCCTCACGGCACCACGAGCACAGCGGCGCCGGATCGGCCCAGAAGGCCTGGAGGTAGGCGGTGTGCTCCCGCTCCGACCGGTAGGGCCCCGACCACCCCAGCCGGCTGGCCCGGTTCAGGAGGTGCTCGCCGCACACCGATCGGCTGCAGCCGGCGGCGCACACGGCGCTGGCCGGAAGCCCGCACGGGCACGTGCCGCGCACCACGACCGTTTCTGCGCAGTGGGCGGGGAGGGCGGACCGCCCCGCAGCGCCCCCGCCCGGCCGGCGGGCTTCCGCTTGTGCCGCCGCCTCGGCGGCCAGCCCGAACACGGCCCGCCGCCGGCGCGGCGGCGGCTCGGGAGCCTGTTCCGGCTCCAGCGGCGGGGCGGAAGCAGGTCGCCGGGCGGGCGGAGCCACCGGCTGCGCCCGCGCAACCGCAGCCTGACGCCGGCCGGGGAGCAACGCCGGAGCGGCCTGGGCGGTCGCAGCCTGGCGACGGGCCGGTGGTGAGGCCGGCGCGACCTGGACGATCGCCGCCTGGCGACGGGCTGCGGCCCGCGGCGGCGCCTCGCCGGATGATCCGACTCGGCTGTCGGTGGCCGCTGCCTGCGACGGGTCCGACGGCGGGACGGCGCCCGGTGAGGCGGTCACCCGCCGACGGCGGCTCGACGGCTGCGCCGTTGGCGTCCTCATCCGCAAAGCCATGTCGTCCGACCTCCGTGTCGGCGTCGGACCCCGCACAGGCAGGCATCCAGGACAGCACGAACCGGGCATACCGGCTCACATCGTCCTCTGTTCCTACCGTATCCACCGCCGCCTGTCACTAGGTGTCCTTCGTCTCTAGATCGGCCCGAGGCGGCGCTTCGGCCCCCGACGGGGCGGGTCGGGTCGGCCGCAACCCTGCGTCCCGCCCTCCCGCTGCGCCCTCGGAGCGCTTCCGCTGCCGGGCGCACCCCGGAGCCACGACAATGGGGCGTACAATTCGTGCGCTGGAGGCCTGGGGGCCGCGTCGGCCCACCCGCAACACGTGCTGCAGGCACCGCGCACCACCGACATCCACGCTCCCGCTCCACGAGGTGACCAGTTCCGTGTCCGTGACGTATTCCTGGGCCCACACCGTTCTCGGCGGCATGGCCAAGTCCGTCGTGCTGTCGCTCTTCCCCACCACCGCGCGGGTGGTCGACGTGGCGTGCGGTGCCTGTGGAGAGGGCCTCGCCCTCGTCACCGAGTCGGCCAACGGCCCCTGGCTCACCGTGTGGGCGCCTACCTCGGCCGCCTCGGCCGGGGATGCCCTGTGGTCCATGGCAGCCGGGCCGCTGCCCCGTGACGAGCAGGTCCTCGTGCAGTGCTTCGACCACGGCCACGGCCAGGTCGACCCCAGCGCCCTGCTCGAGAAGGTCGACCGGTTCCGTTCCGAGGGGGCCTGCCAGCGCATGCCGGTGCAGACGGCCCGCTCCGAGGCCTGAGCCTCCGCACCAGCGGCTCGAACCAGGGATGGGTGGCGACGTGACGGTCGCCCTCGTCGGCGCGGCGCCGGGAGCGGCACCCCGGCGGGCCGCCGTGCAGGTGCTGCGGGTGGCGTCGTGGGCGGCACCCCCCGTCTGTATCGCCCTCGCTGTGATGTCGGGCGGCGGCACCCGGTGGGCCTTCGGTGCCAGCGCCGTCGTGGCCACCGCAGTGGCGTGCGCATACCGGCGCTTCTTCGCGGACTACGTGCGCGCATCCAGCCTCCCGACCGACGGCTCCCTGGAGATCACGGCGGACCACCTCGTCGTCCGCCACGCCGACGTGCTGGCGACCGACATCGCCATCCCGTGGGGTGTGGTGCGGGCAGTCTGCGTGGACGACGGCTCCCGCAGCGCACCCCCTGCCGCAGCGAGCAATCCGCCCCGCCGCTTCCTGGTGCCGCAGCAGGACGGCGAGGTGGCAGCCGGGCGGCCGGTGGCGTTGTTCGGGCCCGGCCGGCGCCGACAGCCGTGGCGGAGGCCTGCCCCTACTGGCAGCGGCGTCTGTCGTGCCCAATGTGCTGGTCCTGGTCGAGCCGCCGGTCGAGGTGCCGTGGCGGTACCCCTTCGTGGTCGGCCCCTTCAACCCGCCGTGGGGCCCGGCGTGGCCGGCCCGCCCGTGGCCCGTTCCCGCCCTCACCCCCGCCTTCCTCGTCGCCTTGGCCGACCCGTCGGCGCTGGCTGCAGCGGCCACCGCCCATGCGCCCGTGCGGGGCATCAGCGCGGCCGACGGCCAGTATTTGGCGGCCGGCCCCTTCTCTTCTCATTGGACCACACAGGATGTGGTCAGACGAGAAAGAAGCGGAGGCCGGCGACGGCGGCGACGTGAGTGTCAGCCCCTACATCACGAAATATGCCTGCCCGATATGGCTCTCGCGATGATGAGGCGCTGGATCTCCGACGTGCCCTCGAAGATCGTGTAGATCATCCCCGACGATCCACGGAGTACCGCTCAGTGCCGTGACCTGGGCTTTTCCCGTCGCGGAGTCGCCTCTTCTTCACCGACTCTCGCTGGGTTGTAGGGATGAAAGTAGGGATAGGCACCCTCGCCCGGCCTTGCTCCGAGTCTGTGGCCCCCTACTGAGCGATGACTCCGAGCGCCCGGGGCGCAGCCCGATACGGGGCGATCCGAGCGGTCGCTGCAGGGTGTCCGCGCTGAACCGCCGGAGCGTTACCGAGCGGTCAACCCCCCCCTATATATCGCCGGTTACCGAGCGGGTCGGCCGCTCCTTCGGTTTCCCCCCGGGAGCTCGTCGACGCCGTGGTTATCGGGCGCCTGCCTCGTGGTGTCACTCCCCGTCGGCAGTGCAGCTGTCTTCGACGTGGCGGACGACGGCAATCTGCGCTCACATTCTGTGCGGAATCGCGAAACCCGTCAGAGTGCAGAACGGCAGATTAGGCGCGGGAGCCAGCTCGAGCACGACCACGTCCTCCACCTGCCCGCCCGCTTCGGAGCACCGCATCTCGCACCATCCGGCGACCTTCCCCTCCACCCGTGCGGCGAGGAATCGCACACCGTTGTCGCCAAGCTCCTCTTTCAGCCGGCTCATCTCGCGCTGGGCGTCTCGTCCCGGGGTCCTCCTCGCATGTATGCCTCGACGGTGGGGCCCAGCTCCGCCGCACGCAGCTCAACCAGGCCAGCGGTTCTCGGTCGGGTGGCCGCCGCAACTCCATGGTCGACATCGCCGCCTCCTTGTAGCCGGCCAGAAGGAATCCCGGCCGGAGGTGCTCGGCCACCTCGGCGTCTGGCACTACCACGTGCCGGATCGCCAGGCCGGCGAACAGGCGATCGGCCTCGGCGATCAGTAGCTCGGCGCTGAGCTCCAAGGTCGGGTCGATGGACAAGAAGTTCTGCCAATACAGATGCGGGAACCGGTCGTTGCGGTGGAGTACGCCCAGGCCCACACGCCGAACAGCCTTTCCGTCGCCGGCGTCGTCGGCGGTCAGGACCGCTCCCCATCTGTTTTCATTCCGCCTCCGTCACGCGTGCCGGCCACAACGGCGAGCGCCATGACACGCTTTCGTGCACGACGGGTAGGTCGGGCCCAGCCGCAACTGGCGCGAGGGGATAGAAGAGGGAGGCGGGACCGAGCATCGCGGAGACCGGCGGGAGCCGGCGCAGCAGGACCCCGACGTCAGCCGCTTCGAGGGGCTCGGCACCGGCGAGTGCGGTCTCGAGAACGGGCTTCAACGCCTCGCGAGGAACTGAAACAGTAACGGTGTCATCGATGACGAGTACACCTACGCGCCCCGGAGGGCAAAGGGCCGAGCGTTCTCTGACGATGACCTGAGTGCGATCGAGTTGTGGAACCTCGGCTATCGACGCCCAGGCCGCTTTGATCCATCGGACGACCTCGGGGTCCACCCCTCCAGCATGTCCGGGTCAGCTTGCATCTGCCCCTGGCGGTGCTTGATCGGCCGGCGGAAGGTCGAGATGACAGGTATTCCTACGGCGGGCCAGGGCCGAGGGACCCGCGGCGAGCCGCCGCCTCACGCCTCGTTCGTGCGCCCTTTCTCGGGGATCCGGGCATCGATGCGAGAGAGATGAAAAGCGGCGGCGCCAGCGAGGGCGATGGTGAACGCTGTGGCGACGATCACTGGTCCAAAGTCGGATCGGGCCTCCTTCAGAAGCTTAATGCCGGCCGCGTTCGTGGCGCTGTGCAACAAGAGCGCGACCAACAGTCGACCGCCGGTCAGGACCCAGAACCAGGTGTAGAGCACCGAGAGCCCGACCACCGAGACGAGAAAGACCGGAAGGGGCATTCGGTCCTGGCCGCCCGTCGCGATCGCGTAGAGCGGGAGGTGCCAACAAGTCCAGGCGACACCAAGGACGAGCGCCGCCCGCACGCTGCCCCACCGCCGCAGGAGGCGAGGCAAAGCGAAGCCGCGCCAGCCCAACTCCTCCTGCAGAGACCCGATGAGAATGCTGGCGATGAGCGCCGGGGGAATGAGCGCGACGGTGCTCACCTCCAGGCGGAACCTCGCGTCGGCGCTGATCACGATCGGGTGGAGCGCGACAGCGGCGAGGGCCACGACGAGCGGGCCGCCGAGGGACAAGAGGTACCACCTCGCCGCCATGCGCCACTGCAGAACCGAGCCGAGCAGCCGGCGGACGCCGCTTCGGCCGTCATCTCGTCCGGTGCAAACCACACCCGCCAGGCTGGGTCCCGCGGCGGCGACGTCAACGGCGAATTGGTGCAGCAGCGAGAGCTCGCCTTCGACGGCGGCCACAGGGAGCCATATGGCCCAGGAGAACGCGAAGGCGATCACGAAGAACAGGACCTCGGAGGCCACCTGCCCACCTTTGCACGTCGAAGAATGACGTAACGTCAAGAACTGCGGAGGCACGAAGGCCAAGAAGACGATCCGGCCAAGGACGTCCCCCCGCACAACTTCCCACACTGAATGCCCGCACGGGCGCCAAGTGCCGGCCGGTTCCTGACCGCAGATTGACAGCTGCCGGCCGAGATGGCGTCAGCGGCCCAGAAGGAGCGCCAGGCGCGATCCCGACAGAAAGGGAGTCCTTGGAGGTCAGGATCGCTCCTGGTCGCATCTCGTGAGCACCGTTTTAGTCGACGTTTCGATCGGCAGGTCGGCGGACCTCAAGGTCTTGAAGCTCGTTCACGCTGAATGCAAGGAGATTTCTGTCTGCCCAGTGTGGAGAGGGTTGAAGCGGAGCGAGACGCCACGGAGTGCCGGCGAGCACTCTTGGCAAGTCCGTGACGCTCAGCGCAGCGAGCTGAAGTCCGGCGAGATCGGCAATCCCACCAGGATGCACCGTCGTACGCTGCGCGCATGCTTCTCGACGGCGTGAACCATGTGGCCATCCTCACGAACGATGCGGCCCGGTTGGTTCGCTTCTACGAGGTGGTGTTCGACGCCACGGTCAGTGGGCAGATGCAGGCGGGTGAGGGTGCCGTGCTCACCTTCATCGACATCGGCCCAAGCGCAGAGCTCAACGTGTTCGAGGTGAAGGGGAACACCGAGACGCAGCGCCAGACGCCGATGTTCAGCCGGGGCAGGATCGACCACCTCGGGCTGCAGGCAGCCTCGGTCCAGGCCTTCGACGTCATCCGTGACCGCCTCATCCAGTCAGGCTCCAGCGATGGCTTCGTGACGGACTTCGGCCCAGTCCTCAGCGTCTTCTTTCGTGACCCGGACGGCTTGGAGGGTGAGGTGTGCGTTCCGAATCCGGATGCCGAGCGGGGCGTTCACAACCCTCCCGGGACACCAGCCGCTAGATACTTGGATCGCTGACGGCGTCGTTTGTCAGTAGGTCGTCGAGCTCGCCGGGGCGGGTGGTCGCGGCCTCGCTCACCCTCGTACGAGCCGAGACACTCGGCGCCCTGCCCGACAGGAAGGACGGCCGCACCGTGTGTGCCCGTGCCGGGAGCGAGCTTTGACGACGCGACGGCACGGAACAGGTCGGCAGGAGCCAACGCGTCCTTGACTCCTGGCCGGATGGGCACGTCGACGCTACGGGGGTGACCGCCGCACCGGCCCCCCGGCGCTCGCGCCGGATCACTACCGTGTTGTTGTGATCCGCTCGCGAGTGCCCAATGGCGTGGTGCACAAGCTCCCAGAAGACCTGCGCGAGGCGCTGATCGCCAACCCCACGGCACTCGATGCCTGGAACGACATCACGCCTCTGGCCCGCAACGAGTTCATCTGCTGGGTCGAGGATGCCAAGCAGGAGAAGACCCGAGAACGCCGCATTCGCCGGACCAGAGAGGAGCTGGAAGAAGGGCAGCGACGGCCCTGCTGCTGGCCAGGGTGCAAGCACCGCGAGCGCACGGGCAGCTAGAAGTCCACACGCGCGGGGCGTCCCAGAACCGTCCGCTATCGCTCCCGGCGACTATCGGAGACCGACGGCTCGGCCTTACCGACCGGGCGAGAGGCGCCGCATATGTGCGTCTCGTCGCTGGTCCGCAGCGAATCCCGCGCCGCAGTGTGACCACCCGAGTTCGGCACTTATACGGGTGATCCACCACCTGGGCGAAGCGCCCAGGGAACCTCTCTGGGCTTCCCCAGCCCAAGGAGGATCCCATGCAGTGGTGTCCGTCGTTTCAGTGCATCA
>JBKJNA010000123.1:0-23007 GCA_046596195.1 Acidimicrobiales bacterium
TCGGCTTGGCTTCTCGAGAGGCCTGCGACCTCCCTCACCTTCTCGATCAGTTCAGCCTTGTTCACGCCATCCTCCTGGGAGTGGGGAAGTACAGCCACAAATCAAAGAGGAACGGAGCACGAAGGTCAAGCATTTCCGATTCGGAATCCCTTGCTCCACAAGGCTTTCTCACCATCGTTTCGAAGAAACCGTTGCGCCACAAGGGTTTCTTCGGCACCGCGTCCAGGTAACCTTTTCGGTGCTGGCGGGCAGCGAAGCCCGTGCTGGCTGGTTCGTCGGTGAATCGAGGCTCAGTTGCCAGTGCCCAGGAGCTCGGCCAGATCGGTCGTCTGGTCAGCGGGCGGCGGTACGGCGGCGACCTCGACGCCGAACTCGTAGAGCTCCAGCCGGGCGACCACCGTGCCATCCCCCGTGCGCTTGGCCGGCGCGTCCTCGTCGAGATCCGCCAAGTCGATCGTGTACTGCAGCCGGCGGATCCGGCCGTCGGCGTCAAGCCACGCCTCCACGGCCAGCTTCGAGGTGCCGAGCTGGCGTGCCACCTCAGCCAGGTCGTCACGGACGGAGGGGGGGGAAGCAGCGGCCGCCTTGTCGAGATCCACGGTGGTCTTGTAGTGGGTGGTGTCGGTGCCCCGCACGGCCTCGGTGCCGATCTTGGTCGCGTCGCCGGTGGCGCCCCGCAGCTCGTTGATCACCGCTCGGGGGTCGTTGGCCCGCAGTTGGCGCAGCGCCTCGATGCCGTCCCCCTGGCCGGTCTTGAGGGCGCCGAGGTCGATGCGCACCCAGGGCTTCTGGCCGAGGCCCGGCAGGGCCGCCCCGAGCTTCAGGTAGACGAGGTCGGCGTCGAGCAGCACCTCGGTCTTCGACGCCCCGGCCAGCCCGAGGGGGCCGAGGTCGAGCTCGAGACGTCCCCGCTCCGTCTTGAAGGCGAACTCGCCCTGGCCTGCGAAGGTGCCACGGCGCTGGCCCTCGATACTGGCGTCGACAGCGATGCGGGCCGAGCCGGCGTCGATCGTCTTCGCCGGGGCGGCGGTCAGGAGCGCCTGGACCCCCGACGCCCCGCCTGTGCCGTCGTCGCCGGCGCACCCGCCGACGGCGACGACAAGAACTGCGAGAAGGCCGACAAGCGTCGGCACCGGCCGCCGGAGGGTGCGCATGACCATGAGGCTACGGCGCCCTCGCGACGGGTGGGCGGCGCTACCGTCGGTCGGCAGTGGTTGAGCAGCCCGGAACCGATGCCTCCGACCTGCGCGTGCCGCAGGCGCAGCTGCCCATTGCCCTGGCCTCACTCCATCGCTCGCTGATGCCGGCCGACCACGTCGAACTCGTGGTGCGCCATGACGGCGGCGGCCGGCCGTGGACTCCCGACGATCTCGCTCCCGTGCTGACCGGCGCCGGCTTCGCCGTCGTCGGCGTGGCGGTGTCGGGGAGCACGATCGTGGCCGGAGTCACCAGGCTGCGGACCCTGCCCGACATCGTCGGCCCGGACATGCGGGTCCTGATATGCGGGCTCAATCCGAGCATCTACTCGGCCGACCGGGGTGTTGGGTATGCCCGGCCCGGGAACCGGTTCTGGCCGGCCGCCCTCGACGCCGGCCTCGTGCAGCATGACCGGGACCCGCTGCACGCGCTGACAGCGTGCGGCGTGGGGATCACCGACCTGGTGAAGCGGGCAACGGTGGGCGCGGCAGAACTCACCACCGAGGAGTACCGCGAGGGAGCGGCACGGGTGGAGCGCCTGGTGCGCTGGCTCCGGCCCGGCGTCGTGTGCTTCGTGGGCCTCGCCGGATGGCGGGCGGCGGTCGACGCCCGGGCGGTGGCCGGCCCCCAGCCGGAGCCGTTCGGTGGTCGGCCGGCCTATGTCATGCCTTCCACCAGCGGCCTGAACGCACACGCGTCCCGGGCCGCCCTGGCCGCCCACATGGCCGCCGCCGCCGCCCTGGCCGGCCCTGGTGCCGCCGTCGCTCCGCCGGCAGCCTCCTGCCGATGAGCATCGAGCGGCCCCCTGTGTTCGTGGCCGGCGCCGGCCTGTCCGTGTGGTCGCTGGCGTCGGCGGTGCGCACCAGCACCAGGGCGACGCCATCTCCGTCACCCGCGCCGAGTACGACGCCGTGTGCGACCGGCTGGCCGCCGCCGGCGTGCCCCTCAGGGCAGACCGGGACCAGGCCTGGCTGGACTTCGCCGGGTGGCGCGTCACCTACGACGCGCCACTCATCGCCCTGGCCGCCCTCACCATGGCCCCCGACGCCCCGTGGTCGTCCCGACCGGGGAGCCGCCTTCCGCCGCCCGCCCCTGTTGGTGCGCCAGGGCCGCTCCCGCCCGTCAACCGGCGGCAACGGCGGCGGCTGAGCTCAGGCCGTGACGGCGGGGCGGTTGGTGAAGCCGAGCGACCATGCCTCGTTGGCCTCGCCGTCCACCGTGAAGCGCCAGGTGTAGCGACCGCCCGGGGGCAGGGGCAGCGGACCGAGGTTGATGGCGAGGGGCAGGTCGACCGGGGTGCCCTCGGGGACGCCCTGGGGCCGTTGGACGGTGAAGTCGCCCCGGATTTCGACGGCCTGCGAGCCTTCCGCCGTGTCGAAGCGCACCTCCCGGCCGTCGGCATCGACGAGGAACAGCTCCCAGTGGTGGGAAACCCCTGCCTCGTTCCAGTCGACCTCGAGCTTCAAGGCGATGGCAGACGGGGCCGGGTCCGGGCCGGTGATGCTCCACCCGCCCCCGAGGATGAAGAGCTTGCCGTCGGCCACCTGGGCCGCGTCACAGAGCATCATGGTGACCTTCACGGCGCCAAGCTACGGCACTGCGGCAGCGCCGGCGGCCGGACCGCCACCGGCCGGGCGGGTCGAGACGCCGGCCAGGTATCCTGACTGGTCGCGACGTCCGACATACGAGGGGGATATGGCAGCGCCAGGCACCGATGGGGACCTCAGCCCCAGAGAGACCAACTTCCTCGACCATCTCCACAGCCAGACAGCGGTGCTCGACGCGGTGCAGGCGCGGGCTGAAGCGACGACCGGCCAGCCCGAGCGGTGCCTGGGCTGGATGGGCGTCGAGCGCCAGGCCGAGCGCTACCTGCGCGAGGCCCGGCCGTGGGGCACGGCCCGCCGCCTCGAGCGCTTCGAGGGCGACCTGCGCAGCCACCGCGAGGGCATGGAAGCGGCCGTCACCGACGCCCGCAAGGAGATCGACTCGGTCGACGAGGCCACCCGTGACGCCGCCCGGAGGCGGCTCGGCCTGCGCATCGCCGTGGTCGGCAAGGGCGGCGCCGGCAAGACGATGATCTCGGCCACCCTGTGCCGGATCCTGGCCCGCCAGGGCCGCCGGATCCTGGCCGCCGACCTCGACACCTGCCCCGGCCTGGCCATCAGCCTCGGCCTGGGACTGGGCGAGGAGTCGAGTGGTGTCCCGATGTCGGTCGAGGAGCACGCCGGGGCGGCCTACGGCTGGCGCCTGGCCACCGGCGTCACCCCGGAACAGGCCGTCGATCAGTACGCGGCCATCGCCCCCGACGGCGTCCGGTTCCTCAGCCTGGGCAAGATCGACGAGCCCGAGAAGCAGGCGGCCAAGCAGACCGTGGTGGCCGTGCGCCAGATCCTCAACGGCTTCGGCGAGCCCGACTGGGACGTGCTGGGCGACATGGAGGCCGGCCCCACCACCCCGTTCGAGCGCTACCACTCCTTCGCCGACCGGGTCATCGTGGTCGTCGGCCCGGCGTGGCGGTCCGGTCTCACGGCCAGGCGGCTGCTGCCCATGGTGAACGACGTGCCCACGGTCGTGGTGGCCAACCGATTCCGGGACGAGCCCGACCACGAGGGGCTCGAGCCGGTCCTGCGCATCCCGTACGACCCCGAGGTCGCCGCCGCCGAGCGTCTTGGCGTGGCGCCTATCGACTACTGCCCCGACGCACCGGCCGTGAAGGCCGTCGAGCAACTCGCCGAGCTGTTCCTACCTCAGGAGGTGTCCCTGTGAAGATCGCCATCACCGGCAAAGGCGGGTCGGGCAAGACCACCATCGCCGGCGCGCTCATCCGCGGGCTGGCCGAGGCGGGCCACACGGTCGTGGCCGTCGACGCCGATCCCAACCCGAACCTGGGCATCTCCATCGGCCTCCCGCGGGACTCCGTGGAAACGATGGAGCCGATCCTCAACGCCCTGCTGGCGAGCGGCCACACCCACAACGACCCCACGCCTGAGCCCGACGACCTGCTGGCCCGCTACGGCCTGGAGGCCCCCAACGGCATCGTGCTGATCGCCACCGGCAAGATCGAGCGGCCGAGCGACTCCTGCCTGTGCTGCGGGTCGCACAACACCACCCGCCAGTTCTTCGGCTCCCTGCCGTCGGACCACCGCACCGTCGTCGCCGACCTGGAGGCCGGCCTCAACGACCTCATGTGGGCCAAGCCCGGCCCCGACGACACCGTGCTGGTGGTGGCGGAGCCGAGCGCCAAGTCCGTTGAGGTGGCCCGTCGAGCCTGTCGGCTGGCCGAGTCGATGGGGGTGCAGAACATCCTCGGCATCGCCAACCGCTCCAACGGCCCCGACGACGTCGCCCGGCTGGCCGAGATCCTCGGGGTCGAGGTCGTGCCCGTGGTGGAGGACCCTGCGGTCGAGCGGGCCGACCACCTCGGCGTGGCGCCCTTCGACACCGAGTCGGACTCGCCCGCCATGCTGGCGGTGGCGGCCATCGTCGAGCGCCTCGTCAAGGCCTGACGTCGCCCGGCGGCCAGCGACTCGGAGCCGCCCCGTCAGGCCTCCTCGAGGACGGCCACGATGTTGCCTGACGGATCGGTGGGTCTCTTCACGGCAAAGCTGCTGAACACCCGCTTGGTCTCGAACACGGTTCCTCCTTGTCAGGTGAGCGGATCACCGTCCCGGGCGACGGTGATGGCGGCCGTGGGGCACTCCTTGGCGGCGACCAGAACGGCCGCCTCGGGGGCGGCTTCAGGGTCGATCACCATTGCCATGCCCCGGTCCATATGGAACACGCCCGGAGCGAGCCGCACGCAGGCGGCCGAGCCGTTGCAGCGGGTGGAATCGACGTCTATCTCCAGCGCCATGGCGCCAGCGTAGGCCTCGGTTCGGGCGGTCCCCTCAGCCCGAGAGGAGGTCGCGCGCGCCGGTGTCGAGGGACGGATGGCGCAGCTTGCACAGCGCCCGTGACTCGATCTGGCGGATCCGCTCCCGGGTGAGGTGCATGCGCTCGCCCACCTCCTCCAGCGTGCGGGGCTCGCCCTGGTCCAGCCCGTAGCGAAGCCGCAGGATCTCCCGCTCCCGCTCGTCGAGTACCGCCAGCAGGCGGGCCATCTCGTAGGGCACGGCGTCGGCGATCACCTGCTCGAGGGGCGACACGGCGGTCACGTCCTCCATCACGTCGCCCAACTCGCCGTCGCCGTCCTCCGACAGCGGCGCCGAGATCGACACCGCCTCGGTGGACATGGCCAGCACCTCGGCCACCCGGGCCGGGGTCAGATCGACCTCGGCCGCCAGCTCCTCCGCCGTGGGCCTGCGCCCGAGGCGCACTTCGAGGCGGGCCGATCCCCGGTGCACCCGGTTGACCAGGTCGCCGGCGTGGACGGGCAGACGGATGGTGCGGCCCGTATTGGCGATGCCGCGGGTGATGGCCTGGCGGATCCACCACGTGGCGTACGTGGAGAACTTGAACCCCTTCTTGTGGTCGAACTTCTCGACGGCGTGGAGCAGGCCAAGGTTGCCCTCCTGCACCAGGTCGAGGAGGGGGACTCCGGACGCCTGGTAGCGCTTGGCGATCGACACCACGAGGCGGAGGTTGGCCTGGCAGAACTCGGTGGTAGCCCGCTCGCCCGCCTGCACCAGGCTGCCCAGCCGGCGGCGCCGGGCGGCCGCCAGGGCCGGGCCGGGGGCGGCCAACTCGGCGGCCGCCGCCAGGCCCTGGGCCACGGCCTCGCCAAGGCGTTCCTCGTCTTCCTTCATGAGCAGGGGGTACCGGCCGATCTCGTTGAGGTAGAGACGGACCAGGTCTTCCTGCGGTTCGGTGTCTGTTCGCTTCTTCTGCATCGGCGTCCCGGAATCCGTAGTCAGGGGGGGAACCATGTACAACCCCCCGCTGGTCGTTCTCGTTCCCATCGGGGCTCGGGAACAAGACGACCAGACACTCGCGACGACATGCAGGAGAACTGTTTGCGCCCCCTGTGGGCTGGGTAACCCTGGATCACCGGTGTGACCCGAGCAGGTGAAGCGGGTTGCTCCACGCTTTCGACACGGTGTCCGGCTCCTTGGGAGAGCCGGTTGATCCGCCGGCGGTGCCTGCCGGTTCGCCCGGGCACCCCAGCCGGCGAGCGCGTCTCGGGCGCCGGCAACGCCATCCCCCGGCGCCCGGCGCCCGAGCGTCGTCGCCGGGTAGGTCCCCCTGCGACTCCTGGAGGGGCCGCCCGGCATGTCCGAGTGCCCGACCTACCTGTCGGACGACGACGGACCATAGCTGTCGCTGATGGACAGCTGAACCGCGGGTGGTACGTTCGCGCCCGGTCCGAACGGGCCTGACGCGGCGAGCGCACTCGGACCGAAGGGGGACCTGGATGCGGAGACGACTGGCGGTACTGGTCGCCGTCGTCGCCCTGCTGGCGGGTGCCTGCGGTGGGAGCGGCGAGCCCTCCACGACGGGGACGACCACCGGCGGCGGCGAGAGGGCCGGCGCCCAGACGATCACCATCGGGATCGACGCCGAGACCGACGGCTTCGCGTCCTCCTGGAGCCACTTCTTCCCCCAGAAGACGCAGGCCCACCCCGGCGACACCGTGGAGTTCAAGTCGACCTTCACGGGGGAGCCCCACAGCCTCGCTACCGGGTCGCTCATCGCCGAGGCGCTCGTGGCCAACAGCCAGATCGAGGCGGCCGGCGGCCAGCCGGCGCCGGAGCTTCAGGCCGTCGTCGACAAGGTCCCCTTCGTCTTCACCGAGGACCCCAACGCCGGCCCCGACACCTTCTTCCTGCAGGCCGCGTCACAGCCCTGCTACCTGCCCGAGAACGACCCGCCGCTCGGCGTGGCCTGCCCCAAGCCCGACCAGGAGCCGCCCGCCGAGATCGACGGCACCGAGCGGTTCCTGAACTCGGGCTTCCTGGCCGACGGCAAGACCGTCACCTTCAAGCTGTCCGAGGACATGGCGCCCGGCCAATACGCCTTCATGTGCCTCGTGCACGGGCCGGCCATGACCGAGTCGGTCACGGTGGTGGACAAGGCCACCCCCGTCGCCACACCCGAGGCGGTCATCGCCGCAGGGAAGCAGGAGCTCGAGGACCTGGTCACCAAGGTCAAGGCGAAGGTCGACCAGGTGCAGTCGATCACCGGCACGGACGCCCTCATCGGCGCCACCGCCACCGAGGAGGTGCCCAGCAGCGCCAGCCTCAATGTGGTGCCCAAGGAGATCACCGTGAAGGCGGGCGAGAAGGTCACCTGGGCCGTCGAGGGCTTCCACACCATCTCCTTCAACGCCCCCGAGGACGCCCGCCCGTGGCTCCAGTTCGACAGCACCGGCGCGCTGGTCGTCAACAAGAAGTCGTACGCGCCGGCCGCCAGCCCGGAGATCCCGTTACCGGGCCCCGACGCCGGCGATCCACCCAGGCTGCCGGTCGATGCCGGCACCTGGAACGGCGAGGGATATCACAGCAGCGGGGCACCCTTCACGGGGGGCCAGGTCGTGTACTCGCTGGCCATCTCCAAGCCCGGCACCTACAAGTACCTCTGCCTCGTGCACCCGGACATGGAAGGCACGCTCAAGGTCACGTAGGTGCCCGGCTTCCTCCGACCCGCCCCTCCCCCTGCGGCCCGCGTCGAGGTGGTTTCGGACGGCGACCTTCACGACCCCCGCGGCCACCGCCCACAGGAGCAATGCCGCCAGCAGACCCGTGGCGACCAGTCCTGACCGGGGCTCGACTGGCAGCGACGAGGCGGCGAGGGTGTCGATGGCGAGGCCTGCCGTCGACGGGGCGGCGGTGACCGGCGTGGTCGTGGTCGTGGTCGTGGGGAGCGTCGTCGTGGTGGAGGAGGTGGTCACCGCGTCGGTCCGAGCCTGGCGGGCGGCTCCGGGCGGCGGGGCCGGGGCGGGGCCGGCGGGTGCAGCCGGAGCCGGAGCGGGAGGGGCGGCCGGCTTTCGAGCGGGTGGGGAAGACGCGGCGCCGGCGCTGCGACGGAATACCTCGGTGACCCAGAGAGTGGCGCCGGACTGCACAACGCCCACGCCGATGCCCGTGAACCGGTTGTCGAGGATGTCGGCCCGGTGGGGCGCAGAGGCCATCATGGCTCCGTGGACCTGGTCCACAGAGGAGCCGACGCCTACGTTCTCGGCGACCACCAGCCACCCCTGCACCTGCTGGCCAAGGAGGGCGTTGTGGTCGAGCCGGCCCGCCGACGCCATGTCCGCCGAATGTTTCCTCGCCACGGCGACGAGGTCGTCCTCGGTGGCCAGGGCGCCCAGGCCGGCGGCCCGCCGCTCGGCGGTGACCCGCCCTGCGAAGTCCGCCTCCAGCCCTCCAGGCACCTGGGCACCGGCTCCTGGCACGCCGCCGAAAAGGACAAGCCCGCAGGCCAGGAGCACCGTGAGGGTCGAGGCCCACCGTGTCGGTCGACCAATGGACGGGACCACACGGGGGGATCCGCGCACGACTCGAAGTTCGCCGCCCGGCCCGATGGTCCCTGCCGAGCTGCGCGAACCGCCCGGAACGGCCCTCGCCGGTCAACGATCAGAGGGGGTGCTGGCACCCCCCTGTACAACACCTGCTGGCCACAATGCGGGGGCGGCCCCAGCCTGCGAATCTGATGGTGTTGCAGCCTGGGGGGATGGGGTGCATGGGTCGGTCGCACCGCGGGGGGCGGTGCCGACCGGCGCCTGCGGATGGAGGCGGAGCCTCAGGCCACCGCCTCCGACCGCTGCGCTTCGTTCAGGCGACGGCCTCGGACGGCACAGGGCGGACCCGCTCGAAGCGCGAGAGGAACCGGCTCAGCTGCCGGCGCTGCCTGCGCACGGCATCGGCCTGGGCGGCCAGCCGCTGGTGGCCTCGGAATGTCAGGTCATACGTGCGCCGGGCCGGGCCACGACCGGCCGTGTCCCAGTGGGACACAACCAGGCCGTCGGCCTCCATCGACCGCAGCGCCCGATAGATGCGGCCACGGTCGAGCCCGGACAGGCCCAGTTCGTCGACCTCGGCCTTCAGCGCGTACCCGTAGGCCGGGCCTTCACCGAGGGCGAGCATGATGCACGCCTCCACGTAGTCGTGGGCCGCGGTCGTGGTGACCGGCACTGCGCCCTCGGGGGACCCGAAGCCCGCCTCCTCGGGGCGGAAGTCGACATCGTGGTGCACCGCGGGAGCGTTCATGGAGCGACCGTAAACGCACCGCATTTCGTCGGGGTTGGCACGGCGTGTCAGGCGGGTGAACGTTCGGCGGGCACTGCCGAAACGGTCTCGACCGATCGCTGCGTTTCCGGCGGATGTCGGCAGCGTGAATTGGTCCGATTGCCAGCGCCGTAGGGCCCGCACGACCTGCACGCGACTGTGCCGCACCACCACCATGCCCGGGTGGCGTCGACGACCGTGGCACCTCCGAGGCCCCTGCGCCGCCACGGCGCCGGCGCCGGCCTCTTCGCCGCCACCCTCGCCCTGGCTGCCGGCGAGCTGGTCGACGCCGCGTCAGCGACGGTGCCGTCGCTGGTGACCGTCGTGGGCCAGGCCTTCATCCGCGCCGCGCCGGCCGGCTTCGGCCGGGCCGCCATCGAGGCGGTAGGGACGAGCGACAAGCCGCTGGTGGTGGCCGGCACCGTCGTGATGGCGCTGGTCCTCGGCATCGTCGTCGGCCTGGTGGCCCGGCGCCGGCGGGTGGCCGGCGACGCCGCCTTCGTGGCCTTCGGCGTCCTGGCCGTCGTCTGCGCAGCCAGCCTCCACCAGGTCTCGGTGGCCGGAACGGCGGTCGCTGCGCTGCTCGCTGCGGCGGCGGGCGCCGGCGCCCTGCGCCTCATGCTCCGGGCGGCCCCGTCCTCGTCGGCGGCGCCGGTTGAACCCACAGCCGAGCCGGTCGACCACACACCGCAGGTCCTCCTGCCGGGCGAAGGAGCCAGCCGCCGGCGGTTCCTCTCGGTGGGCTCGGCCGTCGGCGGCACCGCCGGCCTGGCCCTCTCCGGCGCCTGGGGGCTCCGGCGGACCGGCGTCGGCGGCACCGAGCCGATCGCCGTCCGCTTTCCAGCCGCCGCTGACCCGGCCCCGCCACTGGAGGGCGCGGACGAGGCCTTCGACGTCGAGGGCCTCAGCCCGCTGGTCACGCCCACGGAGGGGTTCTTCCGCATCGACGAGGCGATCATGCCTCCGATCGTGAACGCCAGATCGTGGGCCCTCCGGATTACGGGCATGGTGGACGCCCCGATCGAGTTCACCTACGACCAGCTGCTGGCCGAGCCCCTGATCGAGCGCCACATCACCATGGCGTGCGTGTCGGCCGAGGTGGGCGGGCCCCTCGTGGGGAACAGCCGCTGGCTCGGCGTGCGTCTGGACGCCCTCCTGCGCCGGGCCGGCGTCCGGGCAGGCGCCACCCAGGTGGTCGGCCGATCGGTCGACGGATTCACCGCCGGCTTCCCCACCGAGGTCGCCCTCGACGGCAGGGACGCCATGGTGGCCGTCGCCATGGAGGGCCGGCCGCTCACCCGCATCCACGGCTACCCGGCCCGCCTCGTCGTGCCAGGGCTGTACGGCTACCTGTCCGCCACCAAGTGGCTGCAGGAGATCGAGCTCACCACGTTCGAGGCGTTCGACGCCTACTGGGTGCAGCGGAACTGGGCCGCCCGGGCGCCGGTAAAGGTGCAGTCGCGCATCGACGTCCCCCGTGGCTACAGCCGGGTGGCGGCCGGCAGACGGTCCATCGCCGGCGTGGCATGGGCGCCCACCCGCGGCGTCGCCGGCGTGGAGGTCAAGGTGGACGACGGCCCGTGGGAGCCGGCCGAGCTGGGCCCGTCGATCGGCGATGACGCGTGGCGCCAATGGAAGAGCGGCTGGACGGCCACCCATGGTCGTCACGTGATCGCGGTGCGGGCCACGACCGGCGACGGCGAACTGCAGACGGCCGAGAAGCGGGCCGCCTTCCCGAACGGCGCCAGCGGCCGCCACCAGGTGGAGGTCTGGGTGCCGGACTGAACGGACCCGGTCAGCGGATCGGTACCGCAGCGGTGCTCCCGGGCTGACCGGTCCGCAGGCCCTCGCAGTGCCCGCCGGCACGGTACGTTCGTCGGCCGCGGTCGAAAGGAGCTCCGATGCAACGCGAGGCCGATGCGCACGTCGATGTGGTGGTCGTCGGGACCGGGTTCGGCGGGTCGGTGGCGGCCTACCGCCTGGCCGAGGCGGGCCGGTCGGTGCTCGTGCTGGAGCGGGGGAAGGCCTACCCGCCCGGCGGCTTCCCCCGCCGCCCGAGGGAGATGGCCACCAACGTGTGGGACCCCTCGCGCGGCTGCCACGGCCTGTTCGACATCTGGACCTTCAAGGGCATCGAGGCGCTGGTGTCGAGCGGCCTGGGCGGCGGGTCCCTGATCTACGCCAACGTCCTCCTGCGCAAGGACGAGCGGTGGTTCGTGCACGAACACCCGGTGGGAGGCGGCTATGAGAACTGGCCCATCAGCCGGGCCGACCTCGAGCCCCACTACGAGCGGGTCGAGCGGATGATGGGCGTCCAGACGTTCCCGCTCGGCGCGCCTGGGTACCCGTCGCCGGCGAAGACGCTGGCCCTGCGGGACGCGGCCGCCGGCCTCGGCCTCGAATGGGGCCTGCCGCCCCTCGCCGTCACCTTCGCCAACCAGGGCCGGCCGGCGGCGGTGGCCGAGCCCATCCCTGACGGCGCCTTCCCCAACATTCACGGCGTGCCCCGCCGCACGTGCCGGCTGTGCGGCGAGTGCGACATCGGGTGCAACGATGGCAGCAAGAACACCCTCGACCACACCTACCTGTCGGCGGCCAGGCACCACGGGGCCGACATCCGCACCCGCTGCGAGGTCCACAGCATCGAGCGCGACCCGGACGGCGGCTTCATGGTCGGCTACGTCGCCTACGGCCCCGAGCACGAGGGCGTGAAGGTCAACACCGACAAGCTGCCCCTCACCTGGGTGAGCTGCAACCGGGTGGTCGTGGCGGCGGGCACGCTCGGAACGACCGGGCTCCTCCTCCGCAACCGCAGCGCGTTCCCCGACCTCGGCCCCGCCCTGGGCACCCGGTTCTGCGGCAACGGCGACCTGCTCGGGATCATCATGGGCGCCCACCGCAAGGGCACCGGCCGCACCCCGTACCGCGTCATCGACAGCAGCCTCGGGCCGGTGATCACCAGCTACGTGCGGGTCCCCGACACGGCGGACGGCGGCAGCGGGCCCGGCTACTACATCGAGGACGCCGGTTACCCGGTGGCCATCGACTGGATGGCCGAGGCAGTCACCGCCCCCACCCGGATCCGGCGCGTCCTGCACATCGTGGCGGCCCGCATCATCTCGCAGATCCGCAAGAACCCCCGCAGTTCGCTGAGCGTGGAGCTGGCATCGCTGATCGGCGAGGCCACCCTGTCGTCCGCCTCCCTGCCCCTCCTCGGCATGGGGCGCGACGTTCCCGACGGCGTCATGCGCCTGCGGCGGGGCCAGCTGGAGATCGACTGGACCACGGCCACCTCCCGCGCCTTTTTTGACCGGCTCCGGGGCACCATGCAGGCGCTGGCCGGCGAGCTGGGTGGCGACCTCGTCGACAACCCGATCTCGTTGATCAAGAAGGTCGTCACCGTGCACCCGCTCGGCGGCGCCCCCATGGGTCGCAACGTGGCCGAGGGCGTGGTGGACCAGTGGGGCGAGTCGTTCGCCTACCCCGGCCTGCACGTGCTCGACGGGTCGGTGATGCCCGGTCCCGTCGGCGCCAACCCGTCGCTCACCATCGCCGCCTTCGCCGACCGGGCGATAGACCACCTGCTCGAGGCTTCCCCGTCCACCGGCTCCACCGTGCGCCCCGTGCCCCACATCGACCCGGTCGCTCCTCCCCCGCCGGCCGGCGGCCCACCCCCTGACGGCGACGTCAAGACGCTGACGTTCACCGAGGAGATGAAGGGCTTCATCGCCTTCGGCGCCACCGACCACAGGGCCGCCTTCGATGCGGGCAAGGCCGACGGCACCGCATTCATGTTCCACCTCACCATCACTGCGCCGGACGTGGACCGGTTCCTGGACGACGCCGACCATTTCGGCTCCGCCGCGGGGTGGGTGCAGTGCGACGCCCTGGGCGGGCGCATGGAGGTGGAGCGGGGCGACTTCAACCTGTTCGTGGCCGACGCCGGCCCCGGTCGCACCCACATGTACTACCGGCTGTTCTTCACCGACCCCACCGGCCACCCCCTCACCATGAGCGGCTACAAGGACGTGCACGACGACGCAGGCTTCGACGTGTGGAGCGACACCTCCACGCTGTACATCCGCCTGCTCCGCGGCCACGTGCCGGTCGAGGGTGACACCGACGCCGAGTTGGTGGCGAGCGGCATCCTGCACATCCTGGTGCCCGACTTCGCCCGCCAGCTCACCACCTTCGCCGTCCACGGCGGCTCGGGGCCACTCGACCGGTCCGCCGCGCTGACCCGCTTCGGCCGCTCGTTCCTCGCCGACCTGTGGGACCTGTTCGGCGTGAACGCCGGCGGCGGTCAGTAGGCGCGGGGCGTCCGGCATCGACGGCCCGAACCCGGCTCCCGCATTCCACGGCCTGAGCCGGCGGCGTCCACGTCAAACCCGTCGACGCCTGCGTCGAGCGGTCAGGCGTCCTTCTTGGTTGGCGAGAGAACACCGAGGAGCCCGCCGCCCACGGTGGCGATGGTGGCTGCCAGGCCCCCGGGCATCTCTTTGCCGTCGAAGATGAGCAGCGCCCAGGCGATGCCGCCGATCACGAAGTACAGGGACAGGGCGGTGACGATGATCAGGTAGAGGCCATCGTTGAAGACACCCAAACGTTTCGTCGGTTCCTGCGCAGTGCTCATGGCACAGACTCTCCCACCTCAGCCGCTCCGGAGTCGGATGGGGTCGGGTCGATGAACGGCGCCTCAGATCACTCCTGGTCGCCCAGGAGGGCCCGGGCCGCCTGGCGCCCCGGCGTGCCGGCGATGCCGCCGGTGGGGTTGGTTCCGGCGCCGGAGATGTAGAGGCCGCCCACCGGGGTGCGCCAGCCACCGAGGCGCTTGGTGGGACGGAACGGCCCGAGCTGGTCCAGGGCGATGTCGAGGTACATCGGGTGGCCGCCGGGCCAGCGCTCCACCAGCTCCATCTCGTCGGGAGTCCAGGTGGCGACGCCGAGCACGGAGCTGCGAAAGCCCGGGGCCCGCTCCTCCAGCACGTCCAGGCTTCGCTCCACCAGTTCGTCGCGCCGGGCGGCCCACCCGCCGTCCACCCTCGACGGCGCCGCCGGGCAGGCCAGGTAGACGGTGTGGTGGCCGGGCGGCGCCAGCCCGTCGTCGATGGCCGAGGGGGTGAAGGCGTACAGGGGCAGCGGGTCGGGGAGCATCCCGGCCTCGGCCTGGGCCCAGGCCGAGGAGAGGTCGTCGAGGCGGTCCACGTAACTCTGCAGCCCGTTCCAGTCCCCCGGTCGGGCGCCCGGATAGGCGGGCAGGCGGTCGGTCGCCACATGCACCACCGCCTGTACGACATTGGACCGCCGGGCCGCGGCCAGGTCGGCGCCGGCCTCGCCGTCGAGGGGGGGATCGAGCAGGTGCAGGAGCGCCGTCTTGGGATCGATGGCGGTGATGACGGTGGAAGCCTCGATGCGCTCGCCTCCCTCGAGCACCACCGCCCGCACGCGGCCGCCCCTCGCCTCGATGCGCTCCACCGGCGCCGAACACCGCACCTCGCCGCCGAGCGACGTGAGGCGGGAGACGAGGGCGTCGGTGAGGTTCTGGGCACCGCCCCGGCCGTGCCACTGGCCGAACAGGTGGTAGGCCGCCTGCCAGAAGGCGTAGAGCGCGCCGCCCGGCACCGTGGGCCCCACGCCGGCGTGGGCGGCGAAGGCGGCCACCGGCCCCCGGGTCAGGTCCGACGCAAGGCGGCGGCGGAGGAGCGAGTCGTAGGGGCTGAGGACGTCCCGGACGGTGGTGAGGGGCTGGTGGCGCAACGCCCGCACGGCGTTGGCCACCTGGCCGGGCAGTACGCGCGCGGAGGTGTCGCCACGGATGGCGGGCAGGACCGTGCGCACCATCGGCACCGCCGTGTCGAGGAACCGCTTGTAGGCGGCCGCTTCCGACGGCGACTCCTCGGCGATCGAGTCCAAGGTCGCCTCGATGGACCGGAAGAAGCGCACCCGCCGGCCGTCTGCGTGCACGGCCACCGAGAACGGGTCCATCTCGATGTAGTCGAGGCCGGCGCCGGCCAGGTCGAGCTCGGCCGGGATATCGGTCATGTTGATGATGTTGTGGGCGGCCGAGTGGAGGTCGAAGCGGTGGCCGGGCACGGTCTCCTCCGTGCGCGACCCACCGCCCGGGCGGTCGAGCTGCTCGACCACCAGTACGTCCCGCCCGGCTTTCGCCAGGTAGCAGGCCGCCACCAGACCGTTGTGGCCGGCGCCCACCACCACATCCACGTCCACGTCCGGCACCGCTACCTCGCAAGGCGCACGTCGACCTCGCGGTCGACGTAGGCCCACTCGGGCGTGCCCCGGAGCCGGGCCACGAGGTCGTCGAAGCGGCCGGTATCGGAAGGGGCGAACTCGAACCAGGTGAGGAAGTCGAACGGACCACCGAGGTCACGGGAGTGGTGCAACCGGCGGCTGACGGCCGGCAGGTACTCCAGCCCCACGGCGATGTGGCGGGACTGCTCCTCGATGATCGAGCGGCGCTCGTCCTGGGGAAGCTCCCACCAGGCGGCCGACTTGCGCACCGGGATGAGCGCCGCGCACGTCGCCGCCGGGCGGCCGAGCGGCTCCTGCACGCCAACCAGCGCTGTTCGTTCCCGGCGCTGCACGTAGCGCTCGTTGCTGGTGCAGCCGGTGAGCGTCCACACCGGCGGTGGGCCGCCGGGCGGCTCGCCCTCTGCGACGTCCAGGCGGTCCGCCACGGCCAACGTCTCGCCGACCACCCGGTCGATGCCTTCTATGCGCCACCGGCCGGCGGTGCCGGCCCTGAAGTGCACCATGACCGGAGCGGGCATGCCTGACGCTACCGTCCCCGTCCGGCGCAGCCGGGCGATCGGTGCCGTCGGACGCGGCCGATACCGGCGCCTCGAAGGAGGACGATCGCGGCCCCGAGAATTCATCGGCGCCATCGAGCGATGAGTTCGGCCCTGCCGTAGCGTCACGCCGGCGACCACCGCTCACCGCCCGAAGGAGACCCCCATGCCCACCCGCGACGAAACCCCGATCGGCGCCCCCTGCTGGATCGACCTGTACACGTCCGACCCGGATGCCAGCCGGTCGTTCTACCGCGAGCTGTTCGGCTGGACGTCGGAGGCCGCAGGCGAGGAGTTCGGCGGCTACATCACCTTCACGAAGGACGGCCAGGCCGTGGGCGGCGGGATGCGCAACGACGGGTCCGGAGGCATGCCCGACGTCTGGTCGGTGCACCTGACGACCGACGACGCCCGCAAGACGGTCGAGACGGCGGAGGCCAATGGCGGCCACGTCATCGTGCAGCCCATGGACGTGGCGGACCTCGGCACCATGTCGGTGGTCTCCGACCCCGGCGGCGCCTCCGTAGGCGCCTGGCAGCCCGGCACCTTCAAAGGCTTCAGCGTCCTGAACGAGCCCGGCACCGCCGCCTGGTTCGAACTGCTCACTCGCGACTACGACACCGCCGTCGCCTTCTACCGCGACGTGTTCCGGTGGCCCGTCCGGACCATGGGCGACTCGCCCGAGTTCCGTTACTCCACCTACGGCGACGCCGAGACGCAGGAGGCGGGCATCATGGACGCCAGCGCCTTCCTGCCCGAGGGCGTGCCCGCCCACTGGTCCGTCTACTTCCGGGTGACCGATACCGACACCACGCTGGCCCGGGTCGTCGAGCTGGGCGGCGCCATCGTCACGCCGGCCGAGGACACGCCCTACGGTCGCCTGGCCACCGCCTCCGACGTCACCGGCGCCCACTTCAAGCTGATCGCCGGCGGTCCCACCGCCTAGGCGAGCGCAGGCCGGCGGTCCTTCTGGTCGGTGAAACGGCGCGAAGTTCACAACGATCCACCGACCAGAACGGCGCCTGATGCAGCAGCTACCAGGCATCCATCGAAGGAGGCCGTCGTGCCCTCACTCTGCCTGCCGTCCAAGCCCGACCTCGACCACCTGAAGGGTCAGGCCCGAACGCTGCAGCGCCAGGTCCGCTCCGGCGACGCCGAGGCGCTCCGTACCGTCCGGGAGCTGAACCCGCCCACCCTTACCGACCAGTCCGCCTTCCGGCTGTCCGACGCCCAACTGGTGCTGGCCCGCTGCTACGGCTTCCCCAGCTGGGCCGCCCTGCGACGTCGCCTGGCGGTGGTGACCGAGCACGGCCGGTCCCCGCACCTGGTGCCCCTCGGTGACGACGACGGCCCCGAGGACCGGGCCGACCGCATGGTCCGGCTCGGCTGCCTGGTCTACGGCGGCGACGACCTCGACCGCCACGCCGAGGCCGGAGCCATGCTGGCCGCCTCGCCCGAGTTGGCCGACAAGGACATCTGGACGGCGGCCGCCGCCGGCAACTTCGCGCACGTGCGCCGGCTGCTCGGCGACGACCCGTCGCTCATCAACCGCCCCGGTGGGCCGTTCGAGTGGGCACCGCTCCTCTATGTCGCCTACTCCCGCATCCACGTCGACGGCCCGCAGTCCTCGCCGCTGCGGACGGCGGCGATCCTCCTGGAGGCGGGCGCCGACCCGGACGCCGGCTACCTGTGGGACGGGACCTACCCGTTCACCGCCCTCACCGGCGCCCTGGGCGGCGGCGAGGACAAGGGAAACCAGCCGCCCCACCGCGACGCCGTGGCCCTGGCCCGCATGCTCCTGGAGGCGGGCGCCGACCCCAACGACAGCCAGGCCCTCTACAACCGCCAGTTCGACCCCGACGACAGCCACCTGCGCCTGCTCATCGAATTCGGCCTCGGCAAGGGCAGAGGCGGGCCGTGGCACGCCCGGCTCAACTCCTCGCGGGGCGCGCCTGCCCAACTGCTGGAGGACCAGCTCTCGGTGGCCGCCGCCCAGAACCGCCCCGAGTGGGCCCGCCTCGCCCTCACCGCCGGCGCCTCTGCGGACGGGAAGGGCACCGCTCACCCGATCTTCAAGGGCCGCACGCCCTACGAGCTGGCCGTCCACCGGGGCAACCGGGAGTGGTGGACATCCTGCTGGCGGCGGGGGCCACCCCGGCGGTTCTCGACCTTGTCGACCAGTTCCTGGCCGCCTGCATGGCGATGCAGCTCGACGAGGTGGAGCGGCTCGCCGCGGCGCGCCCTGGCATCGCCGCTGAGGCGGTGGCCCGCCGGCCCCACGCCGTCGCCGACGCAGCCCAGCTGGGCCGTCCCGAGCTGGTCCACCTGCTCGTGGGGGTGGGCTTCGACGTCAATGTCCTCGGCCGCACGACGCCGCTGCACCAGGCCGCTTACAACGGCGACGTCGCCGTCGTGCGCACGCTCCTCGAGCTGGGCGCCGACCCCGACCGCAAAGATCGAAGCTTCGCGTCCCCGCCCCTGGCCTGGGCCGAGCACGCCCACCAGGACGCCGTGATCGAGCTGCTGCGCGGAGTGACGATGCCACGTCGCCCCGACGGCACGTGGCCGGAACGTGCCCCCTCCTGAGGGCCTTGGTTTCGGCCGGCGCCGGTGGTATCATTGGTGACGTTAGGGATTGTGAGCCGGGGTGCGCCCGAGTTCGCCTGTTTGCTGTGGAAAGGGACACAATGCGAGGAATCGGTCGTCGAGGTGCAGTGTTGGGCTTTGGAGCTCTGCTCGTACCGCTGGTGGTGGCTTCTATGGCGTATGCCTGCTCCGTCCTGAGCACGCTGGCCGTCGAGCCCGGCACGGGCGCCGCTGGCGAAACGATCTCGGGCACCGGCCGCAGCTTCAGCCGGGTCGATGTGGGCAACGTCGAGCCCGTGCAGGTCCGCCTCGGCAGCGCCACGGGCGCCCTGCTGTGGAGCGGCCGGCCCGACGCCGGCGGCAACATTGCCTTCTCGTTCGTGGTGCCCCCGGTCTCGCCGGGCAGCTATGCGATCATCGCCTCGCAGCGCACCTCCGACGGCACGATGGTCGCCGGCACGCCCGCCCGGGCCTCGTTCCAGGTCACCGGCCCGGCCGTTCCGGCCGCCACCGAGTCGGCTGCGCCGTTCGAGCCCACCAGCCCGGCGCCCGCTCCGGCCGCAGCTCCCGCCACGCCCGTCGCCCCCGCCCGCACCGTCGCCCCCCGGGTGCGTGTCGCCGCTCCTGCGCCCGCCGTCGCTCCGGCCCCTGCGCCCGTCGCTGCACCGGCTCCGGCCGCTGTTCCTGCGCCGGCCGCCGCACCGGCTCCGGCCGCTGAGCCCGCCCCGGCCGTGACCCCGGCACCCGCGGTCACGCCGGCCCCCGAGGCTGCTCCCGCCACGGCGCCCGCCCGGCGCTCGGTGATGGTGAGCATGTCCGATGACTCGTCGGGCTCCCCCGCCCTGGCCATCGCCCTGGTCGGCGTCGGCCTGGTGCTGGCCCTCGGCGCCTCGGCTCTGGTGCTGGCCGGCCGCCGCGACCAGAAGGCAGCCGCCCGCGCCAAGCGGTAGTCCATCGAGCAACCGGAACGAAGGAAAGGGCAGCCCGCAGGGGCTGCCCTTTCCGCGAGACCACCAGACAACGCCCGCGGGAACCCCTTCGTGCGGCATACTCTCGTCCGCCTCACGACAGAAACGAAACCAGAAGGAGATGCACCCCGCCATGGCCACCCCCCGCCAGGTCCGGCGCCTCGCGCTCGTCCTCGTGACCCTCGCCGCGCCACTGTCCGCCGTCCTCCCGGGCGCCGAGGCACAGACGGTCGGGCAGGTGCGGGTGGAGCCGAACCGCAAGCTCGGCACCAACACCGACCCCACCCGCCAGCCCCAGGCGCCGGGGCTGGCACTCGACCCGGCTGACAGCCGGCACCTCGTCGAGGTCGACATCGAGGCCCGCGCCGAGCAGTGCGCCTACCACGTCACGTTCGACGGCGGGACCACGTGGGCGGGCGGGCTCCTGAGGGGACCGGCCGGCTTCCCTGCTCGTGTCTGCCGGCGGGCCGACGCGCCCGGAACGCCGACGCAGCAGGACTTCCACATGGCGGCCAACGGCAGCGTGGCCTTCGGCACCGGCCAGAACGTGTACACGACGTTCGCCTCGCAGCGCAGCTCGACCGAAGGCGACTCGGTGCTGGTGGCCAGGTCGACCGACGGCGGTCGGACCTTCGAGGTCGCCGCCGTGGCCATCCCGGGCGGGGCGTCGAACGCCGCCGGCCCGCGCCACAAGCTGCCGACCCTCGCCGTGCGACCGAGCCCTGCGGGCGACACCGTCTACGTGACGGCGTCCGCCCTCGGCGCCAGCCGGATTGCCGGCGACACCGTGGTCGCCCGCTCCGGTGACGGCGGCGTGACCTGGGCGCCGGCGGTGAAGGTGAACGCGGCAGCAGAGACCCGCACCCTCGAGCAGTCCCAGCTGGTGTTGCTGCCGGACGGGCGCGTGTTCCTGGCATACCGCACCGAGGGCCTCGACGGCCAGCTCATCGTGGCCCGATCGAGCGACAACGGCGCCACGTGGTCCCGCTCGCTGGCCGCCGCCGTCCGCGCCTACGGGCCCGACGCCGCCGGCAGCCTCTTCACAGACTCCAACTTCCCCCGCATGGCGGCCGACCCTCGCAACGGCAACCTCTACCTGGTGTGGGGCGAGGGCCCGCCGCCACCGGCCCGCACGGACCACTTCATCCACCCCGACTCCGACGTGCGCTTCAACCGGTCGCTCGACGGCGGCCTCACCTGGTCGACGCCGATCCGGGTGAACGACGACCCGGTGGGCACCGGTGAACCGGGCGCCGGCATCACCCAGCGCCACCCCAACGTGTACGTCGCCCCCGACGGGCGGGTGGACCTCGTCTGGCACGACCGGCGCCACGGCTACCGGTCACCCACCAACGTGCACGTGGCGGCCGCCGAGTCCCGCCTGGGCGATACCTACTACGCCAATTCGCTCGACGCCGGGGTGTCGTTCTCCAAGAACCGCCGGATCTCCGACCGGTCCATCAACAACGACATCGGGCTCGACCACCAGTTCGCGACCTACTGGGACTTCGGGCCGGTGGCCCAACCCATCGGCACCGACCGGATCCTGTTCGCCTGGATGGACTCCCGTGAGGGCAGCTTCACCAACGACGCGTCCGACATCTACACCGCCGTGGTGAACGTGCGCGCCGGCGGGCCCATCCCCGTCCAGCGCCTGCCCGAGGCGGGCCGGGCCGAGCTGTCGGCGGCCGTCGGGAAGCTGGCCTACCAGGGCGGTGGCGAGGCGGTCCTCGCCAGCAGCTTCGTGACCAGGTCGGCCAGCAGGGTCGTGGTGGTCAACGAGGGCGACACGGCCGCCGCGCTGGCCGGTGCCGTCCTGTCCCGTGCCGAGCTCGCCCCGCTGCTGGCATCGCCGGCCGGCGGGCTGCCTCCCGCCGTGAAGGCCGAGGTCAGCCGGGTGAGCCCGACGGGGGCCGTGCTGATCGGCGACCAGGGGTCCCTCGGCCAGGGTGTTGTGAACAGCATCGTCGACGCCGGCGTCCCCGCCGACAAGGTCACCCGCCTGGCCGGCGCCGGCCCGGCCGACACGGCCCGTCTCATCGCCCTCGCCATGGACCGCCGGACCGATGCGGCCAAGGCGGCCGGCACACCGGCCTTCGACGCCGCCGTCGTCGTGAATCCCGCGTCCGCCGATGCGGGTGCAGCGGCCGGCCTCGCCTCGAACCGGCGACTGCCCATCCTGTTCGTCGACCAGAACGTCGTCCCCCAGGCCACCACCGAGGCCCTCCGGGCCCTGAACATCACCAACACCCTGGTCGTGGGCGGCGACGCCAGCGTGGGCGGTGCGGTCCTCGCGGCCCTGCCGGGCGCCAGGCGTCTCGGCGGCTCCGACCAGTACGCCGTGTCGCGGGCCGTGGTCACCGAGTCGGTGGCCCGTGGGCTGCCCGTCAACATGGTCTACGTGGCCGACGGCCAGCAGCCGTTCGACGCCGCCCTGCTCGGCACCGTCGCCGGTCGGGCGGGCGGCCTGCTCCTCCTCTCCCCCGGCGCCGACCCCGTAGCCGCAGAGCAGTCGCTCACCACCCTCGGCCTCCAAGCGGGCGTCGACCGCCTGGTGACCGCCCGTTCCGTCGGGCTGAGCGGCGGCGCCTACCGCCTGGTCGCGCGGGACGGCGGCGTGTTCGCCTTCGGGGGCGCGTCCTTCCGGGGCTCGATGGGCGCGACGAAGCTCAACCAGCCGGTCGTCGGCATGGCGTCCACGCCCGGCAACGAGGGCTACTTCCTGGTGGCGGCCGACGGCGGCGTCTTCGCCTTCGGCGACGCCGTCTACCGCGGCTCCACCGGCCGGCTGGCCCTCGTCCAACCGGTGGTCGGGATGGCCCTCACGCCGTCGGGCAAGGGGTACTGGCTGGCGGCTCGTGACGGAGGCGTGTTCGCCTTCGGTGACGCCAAGTTCTTCGGCTCCACGGGTGGTCAACGCCTGGCCCAGCCTGTCGTCGGGATCACCGCCAGCCCCACCGGGAACGGCTACCAGCTGGTGGCAGCCGACGGCGGGGTCTTCGCCTTCGGGGACGCCAGGTTCTACGGATCCATGGGCGGGAGGAAGCTGGCCCAGCCCATCGTCGGCATGGCCGCCACGCCGGGCGCCGGCTACTGGCTGGTGGCCCGTGACGGAGGCGTGTTCGCCTTCGGTGACGCCCGCTTCGTCGGTTCCACCGGCGGCCAGCGGCTCAACCAGCCGGTCGTCGGCATCGCCCGCTCCGGCTCCGACCGCGGCTACTTCCTGGTGGCCTCCGACGGTGGCGTGTTCGCCTTCGGCGACGCCGCCTACTCCGGCTCCACCGGCGC
>JBKJNA010000124.1:0-7811 GCA_046596195.1 Acidimicrobiales bacterium
CTGGTACCCGCACAGCGACATCCCGGCCCAGGCCCGCGCCCTCTACGCCGCCAGCTGGCTCCGGCTCATCGCGTCCGTCGACTACGAGCCGTCGCCGATCCTGCCTGCCGCCACGGGTGCCGACGGTGAACCACTCGACCTCGGCTCGGCGGTGCTGCGCAGCGTGTCGCCGGTCCACCTCGAGTATCTGCGGAACATGGGCGTCGCGTCGTCGATGTTCCGCAGGTACTCGAGGTGGACCGGCGACACGCTGCGCAGGACCGCCGAGCCGAGGTCGAGCGGTTCTCCGTCGACACCTGTGGCGGCGGGCAGGATCGGCGCCGGCTCATAGTCGACGGACGCAATGAGCCGGAGCCAGCTGGCGGCGTAGAGGGCGCGGGCCTGGGCCGGGATGTCGCTGCTCGGGTACCAGAGCCCCAGGAAGGGCACGAGGTCGTCCCGCCGGGCCTCGCCGACCACCTCGCCGTTCCACTCGGCGTCGAACCGGTAGACCATCACCCGGTCGAACCCGGTGAGGCGGCGCACCTCCGTGGCGGTCACTTCGACTAGCTCCTCGAGCGTGCCCGAGTGCTGGAGCCGCTGGAGCAGGGCCCGGATCTGCAGGTACGAGGTGTCGACGCCGTCGTCGTCGGTCCCCGGCTCGAGCTCGAGGAGCAGCAGGCCGCCCGATCGCGAGGCGACCCCGTCGACCGCCACCCCGGACCGGAGCCGCAGGGACATCGGGTTCACCAGAGTCAGGTCGGGCTGCGCCAGGTCGGCGAACGGTACGTTGGCGAGCACCTCGCCGACGGGCAGGCCGAGCAACTCATCGACCGACCGGTCGAGCAATACCTGGCTGTTCGACGACGCCCGCACGATGCGCAGCTCGTCGTCGAGAGCGAGAAGCACGCCGTGGGGTTGAATGGCGCCCGGCACCCGGATCGGCTCGCGGGCGCACACCTCCAGGTCGAGGTCGCTGACCAGCTCGGTCACGGCGTCAACCAGCGGTGGAACAGCTCGAAGGTCCATCGGGCCGAGGCGACCATGACATCAACGTCGCCGCCGGCATCAGCCCGTTCAGCCACCCCATTCCGGAAGCCCCGCCACCGGGCGCCGACCTGGTCCCCGTAGCTCCGAAAATAGCGGGTGCCCACCGCACCGACTCCGAGCGTGCTCTCGACGCGGGCGGCCACCATCCGACCGCCCAGCGTGGAGCCCTCGAGCACGTACAGGCAACCGAGCACGGCATCGCCGCCCTCGAGCGGCGGCCGCTCGTCGCAACGGGCCAAGCCGTCCAACGTAGGCAGGTCGGCGGCCAGCAAAGGTGCCTTCCGCCGGTCGGGCCAGTCGACGAGAGGGACCCCGGCGCACTCGAGCGCCTCTTCCAACGGGACGACAAGCCCCCACAACCGGCCGAGGACATCGTGGTAGGCGTCAGTCGTGAGGTCGGGCCGCGCCAGCGGCGAGTCGCCCTCCAGTCGTCGGTGGATGTCGTCCGTGCCCGATCGCAGTGCGTCCAATGCGGGATGGGTGAAAGGGACTCGACCACTGGGAACGCCTGCTCCCAGCCGGCCAACCCTACATCCCGCATCACCTGGCGATCCCCGACCTGGCACACCAGGCTGAAGCGCCCGTCGAATTGGCCGGCCGAGCACACCAGGACTCTGAGTCCGGCCGACTCGAGGACGGTCGCTCTCTGGTGGCACGTCGAGGATCTTCATTGGGAGACCGATGGCTTGTCAACCGCCCTAATCCGGTTCCGCTGGGATGCCGCAAGCCCACGGACAGCCGGTAACCGGCGAGGCCGGGCGAGCGGGACGCACGACTTCGCCATCGGACCCGTCGATCCTGCAGCCGAGCGTTACCGGGCGCAGCACCGGTGCGAAGTCGGGTGTTCGCAGGGCCGAGCTGCGAACCCCTGCGGCTGGTGACCACACGCAGATATGTTGCGCCACCCAAACCCCCGTACGCCCCGCAGCACCGTCGTTAGTAGGCGACACGCTGCCGCCGCCCGAGGCAAGCTGCTGGCATGTCATCGCCGATCGAGTTGCGTACGAAGCGCCTCACTCTGCGGCGGTGGCTCCACGCTGATCGACGTCCGTTCGCCACCCTCAACGCAAACACTACCGTCATGGAGCACTACCCAGCACCGCTAACGGCCGCGGAGAGCGACGCGTTCGTGGATCGGATCGAGGACCACTTCTCGCAGCACGGTTGGGGCCTTTGGGCGGTCGAGCTAGCCGAAAGCCATGCGTTCATCGGGTACGTCGGCCTGTGGCCCGCAACCTTCGATGCGCACTTCACCCCCGCCGTCGAAGTCGGCTGGAGGCTCGGTCGCGAGTACTGGGGCGCGGGATTCGCGCCCGAGGCAGCCAGCGCTGCGATCACCGATGGGTTCGGCCGCGTCGGAGTCGAGGAGATCGTGTCCTTCACTGCCGCTACCAACGTCCGCTCGCAGCGGGTCATGCAGAAGCTCGGGCTGCGCCACGACCCCGCTGACGACTTCGATCATCCCGCGATCCCGGAGGACCACTTACTCCGTCGCCACGTGCTCTATCGCCAACATCGCTCAGATTGGGCCGCCGAGTGAGCTCGGCGCGGACGTCAGGAGTGGAGACGGCGGCGGGTGGCGTTCCTTGCCTTGTCCACGAGGGCGGCACCGGCACCGGCGGCCACGTTGGCGGGAGGAGTGTCAGGCGCCTTGGGATGCGGCCGGGTGGGAGCAACCTTTCTGGCCTCCTCCATGGCGACGCCGATCCCACCCAGGGCCTTTCGGCCCATCGCCTTGCGGACCTCGGGGAAGAGCTGGGTCTCCTCCTCCTCCACGTGGTGGCGCACGCTCTCGATGAGCACGGTCATCTTGGCGCGGAACCGCTCCGCATCGGGGCTCATGCCGTCGAGTTCGGAGGCCACCCACTTGACGATGTGGTGCTCCTCCAGCGCCTCGAGCACGTGGTCCTCGGTGGCGGGCACCGCCTCCCGGACCGCCGGGTAGAAGACCTGCTCTTCGATGGCGGCGTGGACGGACAGCTCCTGGATGATCTTCTCAGCCAGATGGCGTTGGGCGACGTGGGCCGACGGGCCGGTCTTCTCGAACTTCTTGAAGAGTCCCTCGACGGTCTTATGATCCTGCTTCAGCAGCGTGATCGCATCCATGCTGCGGTCCTCTCCACAAGCCCGTCGCCCTAACCACAGTCCGCTGCCGGGCACTAAAACGACCCGCCTCTTTATCGGCCAGGCGTCGCCCACCGCGGCGGCGGGATCATCGAGAGCATCCGTTGGCCGTCTCCAGTCGAGCACGGCCGCCCGCCCAGCCGGCAGTCGGGTGTACCCCATCATGTCGTTCGGCAACCGCTGCGAATAGGCGCCGCGGAACGGTGGCGACCTTCACCGAGCCTCGAGTCATGGTGCTGCAGTACCGATCGATGTAGGTGAATTCCGGCCTGCACCGTCACCTGCGGCCCCGAGGAAGTCCCGACTGCAAAGGCCTGGAACGCCGTCGGCGCACCCTTCCCTTCGCTGCTAATTGTGGGCGTTGCGCAGGGACTTGACCTCGTCGTGTGCCTTCTTGATGTCGGTGAACTGACGCTCGACGACGACCCGCAGCGTCGGTGAGATGTCGGCCTTCAAGGCCTTCTCGTACTCGCCGACGGCATGATCCTCGCCTTGTTCGGCAGCATCGAGCACGCCGTCGTCCGATGATCCGGCCAAGGCGTCCTTCAGTGACATCCAACCTCGGTGGAGCTTGCCCGCCATCGACCCGCTCTCGTCTACCTCGTCGCCGTAGCCCTGCGCCAGGTCGCGCAGCTCCGCTGCGAACTGGGCCCGCTGCCCACTCAGCCGTTGGAAGACGGCGGATACATCTTTATTGCCGGACGACTCAAGCTTCTCAGCGCCCTTGGCGAAACCCTCTTTTCCGTCCGCGAGTGTCTCGACAAGATCCTTGGTGACAGTTTCGTCTGTCGACATGGCGGGTCCCTTTCAGTCAGCGCGGCGAGCACCGCAAGTCTCCTGTGCCCCCTGGCCGCAGAGCTGAACCATCAGAGCCGGCCATTACGACGTCCAGATCTTAGCTCTGTCATTCACACCTTCTGGCCGGGATGAGCGAGGACGAGCGGGAATTGTCGCAAGCGCAGCCCGTGGCGTCCGAGGTCGAGGCGTTAAGCACCGGCGAGGCTGCCCACGGGGAGGGTCGCTGAAGCGGTCGCGGACGAACCCGGACATCGTCAGCTCATCGCTGCAGACCCTCCGGGGTCTGGCTCGGCTTCGAGTACGACGACGTCCCACCCGGCGTCGGCGAGAAGGTTGCTCAGAGCGTGACCGCGCCGGCCCGCATCTCGGCCAACCGTTTCAGGCGACGAAGGGTCTCTGCGTTTCGCAGCCCGGTGAGAAAGTCGAGGATCGGGTTCCACAGCTTCTCCCACGGGTCTCCCCGGGGGTGCTCCTCGATCGTGACCCGGGTGCCGGAGCCCTCCTCCTCGAGCGTGAACGCCACGGTGGCCTGGATGAGGGGTAAGGCCCGCACCAGCATCACCAGCCGGTGCGGGGGCTCGGCCTCCAACGACACGGTCTTGTCTTTGGTGGCAAGAGGACCGATCCCCACCTTGTGGTGGAACTCGCTCCCGGGCGCCGGCCACGACTTGTCGTAGCTGCGAACGCACTTGTTCCCCACGACCCACATCTCATAGACGGGCGGGTCGGAGAGGATGTCGTAGATCTCCTGGGCCGGTGCGTTGACGACGATGGTCTGGCGCGACATGGGATGCGTCCTCTGAAGTTATTATTAATGACCGACCCCGGCAGGCGTCAGGCGACCTGCTTGTCGGGGATGAGGCGCCGCACCACTCCCGATACCGCCGAACCTCCCAGCCGAGAACTTGTCGCACGGCTCCCTACCCCGCCCCCCGGGCTTTCGAACGCAAAGATTTCGACTCCGTCTTCCGGGGCACAACCGAAAGGTGCCCGATCGCCGACTTCGGCGCCCCCGACCGATCTGATGCAGACCTTCCTTGCGTATCCGGACTTCGCGGCCAGCGCCCAAGTGCTCGACGACCGGCGCCTCGGCAAACAACGGGTGGAGGCCTTTCAGATTGTCCGAGCTCTCATCATTCCCGGCTACGGCTGGCGCCATCATCCCGCCGTAGCCATGTGGCGGGGCTACGAGGAGGCGCTGGGGGCCTACGGCGTGGCGATCTGCCGCGAATGGTGCCGGCGCGGCCGGGCCGATACCTGCGACCTGAAGATCAGACTCGAGCTCGAAGGAGTGGGGATCACCGATGTGCGCGACCAGAGCGATCTGGAGCGAACCGGGCAGCTGCCGCCGTGGCTCGGCGACGAGGCCTTCCACCGCAGTCACCGCTCCTCGCTGCTGCACAAGGATCCGGACTTCTACGGGCCGGTCTTCACCGACGTCCCACCCGGTCTCGCCTACGTCTGGCCGACCAAGCAACAGGCGCCAGTCGAGCCGGACCTGCACCGCTGATCGATGCCGAGAAACCCGGATCTCCGTCAGTTCGGCTGCCATGTCGGGCAGGCGTACGCCATGCGACCGTCGAGCGACCACGTCTGCACTTCGTCACCGCATCGCCGGCACCACCGCCTGCTTGTAGACGTAGCGCGCCTCGGCCTCGGGCACGTCGGAACCCGCTGGCGCCTCAACAGTGATAATCCTGCCCTCGTCGACGCCCCGGGCCATCATGACGCTCAGCGTCTTCCACAGGCAGTCGAAGTCGCGCCGGACTACATCGGCGGCGAGTCGGCCAGGGTGAACGTGGCAAGCGGCGAGGGCCTCCGCCCGGAAGACGTTTCCGATCCCGGCGATCACCGATTGATCGAGGAGCGCGGCACCGATCGGGCCCCGGTACTGGCTGAGACTCTCCCATGCCTGTTCGGGATCCGCGTCGGCACGGAGGGGATCTGGTCCGAGCGAGTCGGTCAACGCCCGAAGCTGGGAATCGGAAAGAAGCTCGCAGCGCATCGGGGCGAACAGGTCCCACGTCTCGTCACCGAAGTTGAGTCGTAGCCGTACCCGGGGCCGGGCCGAGCGACGCGCGCCACGATCGGTACGAACTTTCCGGACATGCCAAGGTGCACGTGGAGGTGCTGCGTCTCGTAGCGATGGACCAGGTGCTTGCCGATGGCGTCCACCGCACTGAGCGTGCGTCCGTCGATGGCGGCCGCACCGTGGCGAAAGCGGCCCTGGGGTGACGACGCGGCTACCGATCGGCCGACGAGGTGGGCCTGGTCGCGAGCCAGGCCATGAACGATATGGCCCTCGGGCATGAAACCATGCTTCCCACCGGGGCCGACGATCACGCCCGTCTTTAGGGCCACGACAGCCCCCGTGGGTTTCGTCCCTTTCTTCTTAGGGGTATTGAGCATCGCGTAGGAACGGAGCGGCCCCGAGTTGGCCGGGAACGACGGGACCGGACCATCACCGCTACGACACGCCATCCGCGTAGCTTCGCCAGTCGACACCACGTTCCGACACCGTGGACCGCGTCGGTCTTCCGCTGGCGTAAATCGCCCGCAACCGATGGAGCCCCGAATCGAGCCCTCGGGCCATGACTGGCACGGAACATGCAAATGATCCCCTCCTCGTGGTGGCGGTTCAGCGGCACGACCAAGAGGCGCTGGCCGAGCTCTACCGGCGCCACAGCGGCAGCCTGTTCCACATCGCCCTCCGGGTGCTGGCCGTCCCCGGCATGGCTGAGGAGGTCGTCCAGGACATATTCACCCGGCTGTGGCAGAGTCCCGAGCGCTTCGACCCGGCCCGAGGCTCCCTTCGCTCGTTTCTGCTGGCCCAAGCCCACAGCCGCGCCATTCACATCGTTCGATCCGACCCCTCGCGCCGACGCCGGGAGAAGGGCGACGCCGACGCGGTCAAGGTATCGTACGTCCTCGAGGACGAGGCCGTCGGCTCCGCCATCGGCCAAGAAATCCGAAGGGTGGTCGAAACCCTCCCCGAGCCCGAACTGGGGGCAATCAGCCTGGCTTACTTCGGCGGCCACTCCTACGTCGAAGTCGCATCGCTGCTGGGCGTCCCGGAAGGAACCGTTAAGAGCCGTATCCGCTCAGGCCTCGCTCGGCTGCGCAGGGCCATGGTCGAAGCCGGGATTGATCCCTTCGTGGCCAACTCCGTCATCGCCTGATCGCAGGGAACCCCAGCGCTCCGTGTCGACCTGCAGATCTGCGGGTCGTCCACGTATGAGGGTCCTGGAATCTCCAACGCAGTGCACGAGCCCCCCCGCACCGGGTAGGACAAGCCGAAGGCGAACTGGTTCCCACCGGCGCCGACCCGTCGAGTAGAGCCCTATGACGCTGTAGAGCTCGGCTCGGCCCGGATGACAAGGAAGGCTGCATCGTCGCTCACATTCCGGCCCAGTGCTGCATCCAGCGCGTCGGCCACCTCCTCAGCCGTCGCTCCGGCCAGCGGCCGCAGCACGCGCTGTATTGAACAATCGTCAATTTCACCCCGCCCCGCTATTGCTTCGAGCAGCCCGTCGGTGAACATCACCACAACATCACCGGGGCGTAACGGGACGCTGACATCGTGGTACTCGGCCTCGGCTTGCCACCCGACGAGCGGGCCGGCGCGGCCCACTCGCTCGACGGCTCCGTCGGTGCGCAGCAGCAGCTGATTGGGATGGCCGCCCAAAGCCATGGTCAGAATCGCTCCGCGATCGCCGGGACGAATCTCGGCCAGCGCGAGCGTTACATACCGCTCCGGGTCATCGTGGGCCAGGACCAGCACGGCGTTGAGACGGCTGAGCGCTTCAGCGGGTGTCCAAGCCGTCATCGCCACCGTGCGCAGCGTCCAGCGTGCCGTGCCG
>JBKJNA010000015.1:0-4342 GCA_046596195.1 Acidimicrobiales bacterium
GGCCAGCCGGTCACCACCAGCACCGCCGCGGTGGCGGCTCGCGCCGGGACGAGGCTTGCCACCAGACGGCCGACCGGGCCTGATCGCCTCGCGGCGAAGACCTGGCGGCCGGTCAGACCGGCGAAGACCAGGAACGCTCCCACACCAACCAACCCGCCGAACGCGGCCATCACGAAGGTGCTCATCGGCGCCACTCCTGGGGGGCCTGGAGAAGGGAGGCGTCGAACCCGTACGCGCACAGCCGGTCAAGGGTGGCGTGCTGAGGTGGGACGTTGGGCATCCCGTGGCCATCGGGACCCGGCTTCCAGATCTCGTTGGAAGCGACGAGCCCGGAGTCGGCGGTGCCGGTGATCTCCCGCACGCTGGTCACCCGTCTGGTACCGCCGAGCCAGGCCAGATGAACGATGAGGTCGACGGCGTTGGCCACCAGCAGATTGGTGACCGTCGGATCGAGGCGTTCCCGCGTCATGGCTGCGTACATCGCCAGCCGGCTGAACACGCCCTTGGACGAATCTGCATGGATCGAGCACATCGAGCCGTCGTTGCCCTGGCTCATGGCCAGCAGCATGGGCAAAACCTCGGCGCCTCGGACCTCGCCGACAATCACGCGGTCGGGGTCCATGCGCAGCCCGGCCCGCACGCCGTCGGCCAGGCTGAACTCCCCGACACCCTCGGTGTTGGCCTCCCGTGCCTCGATCGTCTCGTGGTCCGGGTGCAGGTCCCGGAAATGCTCGAGGCCGATCTCGAGCGAGTCCTCGATTGTGAGCAGGCGCTCGGCCTCCGGGATCTCGTTGATCAGACAGCGCAGCGTCGTGGTCTTTCCGGTGCCGGTGCCTCCGGCGACGATCAGGTTGAGCCGGGCCCGGACCGCGGCCGACAGGAAGGCGCCCATGGCGACGTCGACCAGGCCGAGGTCGACGAGCTGGTCGACCCGGTGGATCGCGAAGTCGTGGCGGCGGATGGTGACCGTCGGACGGCCGGTCACTGCCATGAGGGCGTGCAGCCGGTCACCGTTGGGCAACCGCAGGTTCAGCTCGGGGTGGGCGTTGTCCCATCGCCGCTCGCTGCGGCCGACCCGACGGGCGGCTGTGGCGATCATCTCCACCACCTCGTCGTTGCTCTCGGCGATGGCCGGGCCGCGGACCTTGGAGCCGTCACGCATCTGGAGCCAGGTGGGCTCGGCGCCGGGGATGTGGATGTCACGTATCTCAGGGTCGTCAAGCAACGGTTGAAGCCGGCCAAGCCCGTGGAGGCGATCGAGGACTGCTGCGGTCAGCTCCTCTTCGTCCTCGTCGCTCAGGGGACCACGGCCATCGGCCAGTGCCTCTCGGGCCAGCCGCTCCAGCTCGTCACAGATCAGCTTGTGGGACAGCGCCCGCTCGTCCTCGGGGCGCAGGCGAGGGCGCCGTGCCTCCTCGTCGACGGCATGGCGCTGGGTCAGGGCCTCGCCCACGGCCGCGTGCACCCGGCCCACCAACCTCAGCGGCACCCGGCTCGAGGTGGTGTCATCAGCGAACCAGCGCGGCGGGCGATCGATGATCGTCATGCCGGTAGCCCTGCGCGGTCGAGGGTTCCCGTGCTGGCCTCGGCGGTGGGGTCCGAGCCGTGCAACAGGCTGGCCGCCAGCGTACGGACGGAGCGGACGAGGCCAGACCGTGCCAGCGTGCGGGCCGATCCGCCTTCGGCCAGGGCTCGGGCGCCCCTTGGGTCGTCGGCGATGGTGCCGACAACCCGGCAACCGAGCTGGTTGGTCACCTCCGCTGCGGAGTAGGGACCGGAGCCGATCAGCACCAGCCCGGCACCTTCACCCAGGGCGGCGACGCGCTCGGATGCGGCGACGAGCTCCTCGGCGCGTGGGCGGGCGACCACGAGTGCCACCTGTGCCCCAGCGGCGAGCACCGTCCCCGGCGACGACGGGCTCAAGCGGCCGAGGTCGAACACGAGATCGATGCTGCTGGCGCCGGCGAGGAGACCGGCGATGCGTTGGCTGGCGGATCGCAGGAGTTGGCTTGCCCGCTCAGGGGACTCCGGTCCCACCACCACGGCCATGCCGCCGGGGAGGCGCTGGGCGTGGTCGAGGATGACATCACCCGGTGGCTGGCGAGAGGCGGCCAGGCTTACGAGGCCCGGCTCCCGGCTCAGCCCGTAGCGCAGTGCGAGCACGCCACCGTCGGCGTCGGCCTCCACCAGCACGGCGCCGTCGAGTACCCCGGCGAGGGTCATGGCCAGGGTGGTGGCCCCCGAGCGAACCGACCCGACCGCTATGGCCGTCATTTGCTCACCAGGACGAGGCGCACCGGACCACGCTCTGCGGCAGCGGCCACCCGGTTGGCGTCGGCCTCAGGGAGCTTGATCGACACGAAGCGGCGTCCCTGGGTCCCGAGGTCACCGACGGCGTAGACCGCGGCACGAGTGGCCAGCACCGAGGGCTGCGCTCCGGGTGTCGGCGCAGCTGCCGCGCCCTCGACCGGGCCGGCAATTACGTTGACGAAGTCGCCGGGCCGCAGCGCGGTGGCCGGCACCTGCCCAGGCTCCAGGGCCAGGCCGACGACACCCTCGTTGGAGCCAATCGTGACCTGAGGAGCAACGCTTCCGCCGGTAAGTAGGGTGCCGGCCGGCAGATCGGTGAGGGCGACACGACCGATCACCATGGCCGCGTCGGTTCGTGCCAGGTGGGCGATCCGGTTGTCAGTGGCCAGGTAGACGACCCGCAGGTCCGAGGCCTCCATCACGTGTCCACGCGCCACCGGCCCCGCCAGAGCCAGCGCCGGCTTCTTGTCGGTGGAACTCATGTGCCACAGCACGGCCGCCAGGGCGAAGCCGACCATGAGAGCGACGCCCACCACCAGCTCGGGCACACGGGCACGGCGTCCCGGTGGCGGTTCGATCCGCAGTTGTGTCGGGCTCGGCGCCGATCCGTTGGTGTGCGCCCGCGTTGGTTCAACCTTTGTAGCCATGGGTCCTCCCCGTTACTCGGTCTCGACCGCCTGGATCTCGCCCACCTGGACTGGTCGCGCCGTCGTCCGCGTGATGCTGGCCAGGGTGCCCCCGGGTCCGATGCTGGATGTCCACGACACGGCGAACTCCACATCGACGGTCATCGTGAACGTGTTGCCGAGCTGTCCGGCCGAAGCGTTCTTGTAGACGTAGGAACAGGTGCTCCGGCCCTCGGCCATGCCGGGGCGCCACTCGGTGCCTGGACCGGTGCAGATAGTCTGACCACCGTCGCCCATCGTCCACACCGCCCGCACCGGCCGGGCCACGACCGTCGACGACACACCGCCGGCCGTTGCGGTGGCCGAATATCCCCGCCACCAACCTGGGTCGACCCACAGCCAGGTGGGCACCCTGGTGTAGAGCCGGCGATCAGCCCGCGGACTCGTGGCCACCGGTGGGGTCGGGATGGCAACCGACTCGCGAGCCTGCTGGGCGAGTGCGGCGGGATCGCCCGGGCGGCTCCCGGGAACGGCGAAGCTGCCGTTGACAGCGACGGGCACTCCGTTGCAAACCTTCTCGTACCAGCGGCCCGTCGGTGAGTAGATGCGCTTCCCGTTCGGGTCGTACATCGCAACCTTGGTGTCGTCGGCGTTGCTCACCCGCCAAGTGCAGTTGGTGGGCGTCGCACCCGACGCCGACGGGTTGGAGGTCACGGCGACGGCGCCGGCCTCGGCGGTGGGGTTGCCGGTGCCATCGACGTAGCCCTTCGCCGTCCCGCCCGCCCCCGAGGCGTCGTCGGCGCCGGCTACGCGAGCTGCGGACCCGACCAGGATGGGCAGGAGCGTGGCGACTACGAGAAGTCTGGCGACAGGGCGCACCCGGCTACCCCCTTCCACTCCTGGATTACGCGGGAGTCGGCCAACCGCCAGGCGCCATCGACTCGGCGCATGGTTGCTTCCACGCTGCGGGTGACCACGCCGTCGTCGAGCACCTGTCCGGTGGCCACGCGGTAGACGACCCCGTCGTTGGTGGCGCAGTCCTGGAGGCTGGCGGTGTCGCCTACGACCTGGACGACCTTGACCCTGTTCTTCGACGCGGACGGCTCCGGACGCCGCACGGCCAGGCCCTGGTTGAGGCGCTGGCGCGTCTCCGTCACGACGTTGTCGAGTTGCTTGCCGGTGGCGAACTGGGCCAACCGTGGGTCAGCCGGGTTCACCGGGGTGCGGTTGACCTCGAACCGAACCTCCCAGAACTGCTTGTAGCGGGAGACGATCTCGAACGCCGGGTCGGCGGTGGTCGATGTCGTCGGGTTGGTCGAGGAGGAACTGGTGACCGCCGTCGACAGCGTGGAGCTTGGCGCCGCCGCCGTGCCGGACCCGGAGTCACCACGGCATCCGGCAAGCAG
>JBKJNA010000088.1:0-4438 GCA_046596195.1 Acidimicrobiales bacterium
CAGGCGCACGGTCTCGCCGGCCGGCAGCATCATCACCGGGTCCTGGTCGTCGGTGCCCACCACCTCGATGCCGGACTGCGGGTACCGGAACCGCCACTGCCACTGGAAGCCGGTGACTTCCACCGTGAGGGACGGATCGGTGCTCAGGTGGTCGATCCGGTCGAGCGTGCGCAGGTTCACGGCGAACAGCACGGCGACGATCAGCAGGGGTGTGACCGTGTAGGCAATCTCCAGCGGCACGTTGGCGTGGGTCTGCTCTGGCAGCTCGTCGCTGCGGCGGCGGAACCGGATGATGCAGTAGGCGATGAGCCCCCAGACGAAGGCGCCCACGGCCAGCGCCGCCCAGATGGAGCCCTGCCACAGCCGGAAGATGTCCTGGCCCTGTTCGGTGGCGCCCCGTGGTGCGCCGAAGGCGGGGCCGTCGTCACCGCACGAGCTCAGCAGGACACATGCCAGCGCCAGCGGTGCCAGCTTCCGGCCCGGGCGGCGCACGGCCGAGACGCTAGTCGGCCCACCGGAGGCACCAGCGCCAGTCGGCGCCGCAATTTCGCTGCACATCCACGTCCGGATGACCGGTGCCGATGACCGCCCCGCCGGCACCCCGGTGGGGGAGCGTCGACTGTCGCCGCTGTCGAGGATCGGCTCGGGAATGCTGCGGCGGCTGCACCCCGGCGACGCCCGCACGTCGGCCATGGTGCTGCCCTCCCGAGGGCGTCGCAGGTCTGCTCGGCGTGGCGGCCCTGCACACCGCGCATGCATCGCCGGCAGTGGCTCCACGCCGACGCGGAACTTGGTGACGATGGGCACTACCTCGGGCAGCTCGGTCTGAACTGCTCGTCGATGCGGTCGAGCTCGACTTCGTCGCCGCAGTGGGGCAGTGGTCCGGAAGCAGCGCATCGAGGGTCCGGTCCGGGTCGGCCGGCGCCCCGCGGTGGCCGTAGCGACCGTGCGCCTCGCCCCCTCTGTCGGCCGGGCCGGGCGGGTTCACGGTCTTCGGGCTGCGCTGATCCACCACGCACGGTGATGGCATTCGTCGTGTCAAGCCGTCTTGTCGACGGCCATGCTCAGACCGGACTTCGGCGGACGCCGAGGAAGGAACGAGCCGGTCAAGCGGGGCCCGCGATCGGCGGCGAACGACCTCGAAACAGGTGTGGCCGGTGACAGGGCTGAGCGAGGGATGGATCACTACATGAACCGCTTGCGACGACGAAAGGCGGCCACGTCCGCTCGCGTCAGAGCGAACCACTCGCCGTTCAGACGCTTCTCGACGAACCGCTGGTGCCAGTAGCGCTCGATGCCGACGGGATCGTCTGTCTCGATGGCGTGAACAAGCTCCAGACGCTCGGGAAGCTGGATCGCCAGTTCGTAGGCTCGTCGGCCAGCCGAGTTGCTCCGCCCGATCTTGAAGTACGAGCCCGACCTCATCAGGTAGACGACGCCGCCCGCAGTCACCACCGCCGGCTCCTCCTCCGCCGCAACTGACGTCGCAGCTGCGGAGCAGATCTCTCGCACGTCGCCCATGTCCTCGCGCCCGTCGCAGTGCCGAGCGACCCGCGCGGCAAGCTGCGCCCGCGAGCCGAAGCGTGCGAAAACGTTGTGGCTGGGGAACGTAGGGTCGACCCTGCGACGCATCTTTCGCTCGGGGGAGGTCGGGAAGCGCCCAAGTTCCTTCATGAAGATCGCCAGGCTCTCGAGCACGGCACCATCGTCAAGCGGCTGCCGGAGCGAGTTCGGCGCGTAGCCAGCTTCCTGAACCGCGTCGCCCCAACGAGCCCAGTATCGGCCGAGCCAGTCTGCCTCCGAAACTCCGCTCTCGGCCTCGAACCGAGCCCTCCCGAGCGGGAGACCGCCATTCGCATCGGCGCAACGCTTGATCTCCGCAAGGATCTGCGCTCGGTCCATCGCCGAAGGCTACGACGCATGGGCCGCATCGTCACCGGCCCGAAGTCGGACGCCGGCCAGCGGACGGTCAGCCTGCCCACGGTGGCGGTTGAGGCGCTGGACAAGCACGGGCGAGCCACGGCCAGGCCGGCGAGGAAGGTGTGCTGTTCACCGGCCGGCGGGGTGAGCCGATACCAGGGCGCTGCTGTCGAGGGCAGGCGGCCCGTACGGCGGCTGGCGGCCCCGTACATCTCCGCGTCCACGACCTGCGCCACCACGCGGCGACGCTGACCCGACCGGAATCGAACCGGTGTGTACAGGGCTTTTGCAGGCGTCACGACGTCGTGGAATCGCTGTCTTCGGGAGCGTCCTGCGAGACAACTTCCGCGCCGACAGTGACGTGGACGTGCTGGTCACGTTCGCGGCCGGCGCCGCCCCAGCATGGTGGCGCCCGGTTCGTGATCGACCTCGAGCAGCTTCTCGGTCGCCGGGTCGACCTTGGGGAGCGCAGCGCGTTGCACTGGGTGATCCGCAGCGAGGTGCTCACCGTATCCAAGGTCCTCTATGTCGAGGCGTGACCGGGCGAGCAATGATCCCGAACGCCCAGTCGGCGCGTCGGTGACGCCTCAGCTCCAGGTGATCCACTTCGTGTCGAGCCGCTCGCCGTGCGGCGGTTCCCACGCCGGCGCCGGCAGCCCCATGGCGGCAGCCGCCTCGTGCGGTGGCGCGCCGGGCGGGCACGGGCTCGGGCCCCGGATCAACCGCCCCGATTGGTCGGTGAAGCGCAGCCCGTCGGGGGTGGTGGGGTCGCCTGCGATGCCGAGCCTGCCGGCGTGGTGCAGGCGGTGGTGGGCGGGGCACAGGCAGCACAGGTTCTCCGGCACCGTCGCCCCGCCGTCGCCGTGGTGGGTGATGTGGTGCACGTGAAGTCGGCGCCTGCGCCCGCAGCCGGGCACCACGCAGCCGCCGTCACGGCGCTCGATCAGCTTGCGCAGGCGGTCGTCGACGGTGCGCATGCGGGCGAACACGTGGATGGGCGTGCCCTTGCGCTCCACCACCACCCGCCCGGTGGCGTCGCAGGTGAGGTAGTCGCGCACCGACGCCGGCAGCCGGGGGCCGAGATGGAGCTGGGCCCGGTCGAAGTCGTCGCCGTCGACGTGGATGACGACCTGGTAGCGGTCGGCCGGCGTGCGCCCGCTGCCCTCGATGTTGGTCAGGGCGGCCTCGGCCATGTGCAGCAGGGCATCGGACCAGCCCAGTCGGGGAGCGAGCGGCCCGTGGCCCCGCTCCGGGCCGGACTCCGCAGGCTCGTCGTGCAGCAAGGCTGCCAGGGAGGCCTCGATGGCCTGTTGCACCAGGGCGCCCTCGTCGGGCGGCAGCAGCATCCGCGCCCACCACTGGCCGTCCTCGTGGTTGCCGAAGGCCACCTCGCGCCGGCCCGGCGTGTCGCCGCCCGCCGACGTGGCGTCGCCCTCCTCGCCGGTCCCCGGCTCAGGATCGGGTTCCGGGTCGGGCGCAGGAGCAGGCGGCACCACGCTCGGCAGGATGCGGCGCAGCTGGTTGACGGTGCAGCGCCGGGCCAGCTCCGTCACCTCGGCGTCGTGGGCAGGATCGACGTGGCGGCACACCAGCCCCACCTGGTCCTCGCTCAGCGCTCCTTCGGCGAACGCCGAGGCGGCGACCGGCAGGTCGTCGAGCGCCCGGGCGGTAGCGACCAGGCGCCGGGCCCGGGTGGCGGTGACCCCGCAGCGCAGGGCCACCCACTGCTCGGGGGTGACGATGCCGTCGCCCTGCCAGTCGTCGCCCGCCAGCGCCTCGGCGATGGAGGCCACCAGTTCGGCGGTGGCCACGTTGAGCAGGCCCATGGCCGCTGACAAGCGCGCCTCGGGGCCGTCGGCGACAACGTGCAGGTCCCCATCCGGCGATTGCACCAACGCCAAACCCATGAGGACATCATATCGAACGTACGTTCGCAAGTCAATGAGATTTGGGCCACGCTTTCCGCACATCTGCCGGGCGATATCCAACGTCCCGGTCAGGTCCGTCGGTAGGCAGTCAAGGGCTGCCGAGGAGCTTGAGGACCTGCTCCCGAAGTGGAGTGAGGGTGGGCTCGAAGACCTGCACGACCCTTCCCCCGTCGATGAGGCGGTGGCTGCTGACGCCGGCGAAGATCTCCAACACCCGGGAGGCGCTGGGTGCGGTGCAGTCGCGGTCCTCGGGGTAGAGAGGGATGGCCGTAGTCTTGGACGTGGCCATGGCCAGGCGGATCTGGCGCTCGATCAGGGCCCCGACGAGCAGGGCCAGGAAGTGGCAGCACAGCAGTGCCTCGATGCGCGCCGGGTCCCGCAGTAGCACCGGGCCACGGCCTGGGGACACTTGAGCTCAGAACGCCGAAGGTAGCTGGACAGCCGGCGCCGACGAAGCGCGCCCGCCTATGGCTGGCGAGTCGGGTGTGAACTGCTCGTAGAAGGCGAGCTTGGCCGCCAGGCATCGCTGCACCGAGTCGCTGCACGAACCGGGCACGGAGTCATCGTCCCTGTCGAGCGTGCGCGTGCCT
>JBKJNA010000168.1:0-2672 GCA_046596195.1 Acidimicrobiales bacterium
AACTGGATAGCAGCGTGGAACGACGATCCGCATCCCTACGTGTGGACCAAGACCGCAGACCAGATCCTCGACAAGCTCGCTGGCTACTGCACCGCCGTCACCACCACCCAGGAAGCGGCCAACCACTAATGTGGCCTTCTAATAACTCAGGACACTAGGGACGCTCCGCTATTGCGGACCCGTACAGGCGCCACCATGACGCCGACGATTGCCGCGCTCGACAGGTGAACGTGTCCTAGACGTTGGTTGCGGGACGGGAACGCCGCCTTGCTCGCCGCCAGGGAAGGCGTCGATGTCACTGGCGTCGATCCCGCCTGGCGCCTGCTGGAGGTCGCACGGACGGGCCTTGACGGAGGGCAAGAACATCACCTTCCTCGAGGGCGAGGCAGCGTCGTTGCCGGTCGACGACGCAAGCACAGAGGTCGCGCTGTGCGTGTTCGGAGTGATCCTTGCGCCCGTTGTGTGGGGCAACACGCTGGCCTGGGGCCGCCATTGCTCGACTCTCGCGTTGGCGGGCAGTGGTGCAGTGATTCCGGCTCGATAGCAACTGCCTGTGGTCATCAGGACCCGGAGGGGTTCGCCGGAAAGGGCGTCGAGGACGGAGCGATAGATGCCGGCGAACGGGGGCAGCCCCGCCGCCACCGATCCGAAGGTGATGTACACGAGCGGATGGACCTGGTCACCCATGGCGGTAGTGGTGGACCTTCCGCAGCGGTCAGGGGCGGAACCGGCGGGGCGACACGTTGACGTCGACGGTCAGCCGTCGCTCGGTCCGGCCGGCCCCCGCCCGCCGGCAATCCACAGGCGAGTCCGAGCACCTCGGCCTCGAGGGGAACCACCAGGGGTCGAGCCCGGCCACCTTGGCCCGCAGGGCGGCCGTAGAGGTGTCGCGCCGGGTGGCCTCGTCGGCCAGCACCAGCTCCAGGAATTCGCCGTGGCTGAGCGAGGCGTCTTGGCGAGGGCCAGGCGCTCGGCTACGCCACCACTGGCCACCCTCCCACCACCGCCGTCCGCGAGGAACGCGTCCTCGCCGCCCTCGACCCGGCTCGGCCTGCTCACCGACCCCGACCACCGTAGATCCACCGTCGCCGTGGTGCTCGCGGCTGAGGCCGACCAGCAGCCCGAGCCCGCCGGGATCCAAGCAGCCCGGCGGGCCTGCGCGATCTTCCCGTCGAGCTGGACCGCGTCCTGGCCGCCATCCGCGCCGGCATGGACCCCGACCTCGCCACGAGCACGACCAAGCAGATCCAGCGGGAGCTGGGCGCGGCGCAAGCCGCGCTCGCCACCTGGGAGCACGAACACCAGCACGCCCAGCCCCTCAGCGCCGAGGACATCAACCTGGCCCTCGACCACGCCGGCGATTTCGCCCGACTCCTGGCCGAGGCCGAGCGCGAAACGAGGGCCCGGCTGTACCGGACCCTCGATCTCGTGCTGAACCTTACGCTGTCGGAGACCCTCCGACCCTGGCTGTTCGGCTGCAACTATGAGTGGCGGGGGTAGGATTTGAACCTACGACCTTCGGGTTATGAGTGGCCGATCGGGGTGACGGCTGGTGTCGGTGGATGCCATAACGTGCTGCTGAACTGGGCTTTCGCGTTTCATCGGTACCCGGCGATGACCCGCCGTACCGCCTCATTCCGGGTGATCCGGTCGAAGATCCGGTAGAAGAATCCGGCCAATGCCGGCCATGGCCCGACTCGTCGTCGCCCGGCGCCGGGTGACCGACGACCGCATGCCGACGCCGACGGCTCAGGGTTGCGGCCGGCTGCCGCGGTCACCGAAGTAGCGGTGCAAGGTGAGTTGGATCGACCCGCCGGTGGCCTCAACAGCCTGGACGACGGCGTCGACCTCGGAGAGCGCCGCGTGGCGGGCAGCGGGGAGGGCTTCCAGTCGGCGACAGCCATCGGGGAGGTGGTGCCCCCCAAGCGCGAGGGTGACCACCTCGTGTTGCGGTCAGCGCAAACAGGAGGCCGACCGTCTCGGCATGCTCCGAGATCCGGGCACCGGTGACGCCTGTCGACCCACTGGACGTAAATGTTGAGCTGGAGGAGTCATCTCTCGGAGGCGGGTACGACGTGCGGGAGATTATGGTCGTGAGTGGTGTCGTCGACCTGCGGGTTTGCGCATAACCGCTGTTCAGCACCACATCGGGTTCACCCCTGTTGACCGCCTAGAGCCGCATATCTTCGCTTGTGGTGCAGACCCCTTTCATCTGACGGTCCACTGCGCTTCGCTAACACCAGTGGCTCCGGCGGGCGACGCGAGGCAGCGCTGGGGTTGGCGTCGCCCGCCAGCTTCCTGCAGTGACACCCGACGCGCCGTGGACTACCGGCAACGAGAGGGCGGCCGCGTTACGGAGCGCTTGTTATCGAGCGCGTCCTCCGCACATATCGCCGGAAGTCGGGCGGTGGTTGCGGGCATCCTCGGGCGGCTCGGCCTTGACCCGACGCTGTCGTTATGTGCGGCAATCTTCGCTCGTCGAGCGCGATCGGCTCCGATGAAGGCCCTTGACATCCACCTCGACACCAGATGAATTCTTTGCAACGTCGTTGGCGACCTAGGTGGCTGCTGAAGTAGGGGTGTTCACGCTTCGCCAGCAGGACGGGCGGCCGGGCGTCGGGAGACAGCTGTTCGGCGTAATGAGCTGAGCCGATCGTCGCGATGCCGCGGCA
>JBKJNA010000186.1:0-28722 GCA_046596195.1 Acidimicrobiales bacterium
CTCGGGCTGCGTCGGGCCTTCCCCCATCGGCTACGGGGCGACGTGCCGGGCGGCGCCTACGGCACCGGCCCGCACCGACTGGCAGCGCAGCTTGTCCTCGACGGCCCAGCGCGGCACTCGCAGGCTGCGGCCCACCTTGATCACCGGAAGGCCGTCGCGCCCATCGGTCTCGCGCCAGATGCGGGCCTGCTCGTAGGCGGCCGCCTTGCTGATGCGCAGCACTGCGGCGGCCTCGTCGATGGTGAGCACGAGGGGAAGGACTTCGATCGAGGTGACCGGCGCCGGGAGACGCGGGGCGCGGTCGCCGTTCTGTTGAACGACACGCATGTGAGTAGATTCGCGCGCCTCGCCCTGGTATGCAAGGGGAAATGTTGAGTAATGTGCTTTGACGTTGAAGTGTCAAAGGAGGAAGCACAGTGCGGCGACGGCGTGAGGACGAGGTCGTGCTCACGCCCAACCAGGTCGTGGCCTACAACCTGGCCCGGGCCCGGCTGTACCGGGGCTGGACTCAGGAGCAGGCGGGCGAGGCGTTGGAGCCGTATCTCGGTACCCGGTGGTCGGTGGCCAACTTCTCGGCAATCGAGCGCTCCGTCGACGGCGGGCGCATCCGCCAGTTCACCGCCGACGAGCTGTTCGCCCTGTCGCGCGGCTTCGGCCTGCCCGTCGGGTTCTTCCTCACGCCACCGGGCGACGACCCGCGCAGTGTCCGTATCGCCACGCCCGACGAAAAAAAGCAGGGTGTCGACTCCATGGAACTGCTCGACGCGGTGCTCGGCACCGACGAGAGCCTGGCCGTGTGGGAGGGCGTGCTGGCGACCGTCGGGTGGGCGGCCGGGAGCCGAGCCGTGTTCGAGGATGGGAAATGGGTGGACAAGGGCCGGGTCGTTCCCGACCAGCTCCCCCGGGCCCGGCGCCTCGCCGCCCTACGCACCCGCACACTGCTGCGTCAGGAGTTCGGCGACACGGAGACGGCCCGGGGCGTGCTCACCCGTTTGGCCAACCTGCTAACGCTTCTCGACGCCGACAAGGTCCAAGAGGACGCGGACGACGACGACCCGCCGCCGGCGGCTCGGAAGCGAGCGCCGCGCAAGCCACAGCGGGAGTAGCCGGCGTTACGGGACTCCCGCGCTGAGCCGGTCAGCGTTGGCGCTCACCGGCCCGGGAAGCTGGCGAACGTGGACGACGCCATCGTCACCGACGTCAACGATCTCCACGACTGCGATGGCGACATCGTGGCCGGCGACCACGAAGGCTCCCGGCTTGATCCGCGAAGGGTCGGCGGCCTGGTCGAGGAGCGTCCACGGCAGGCCGCTGTCGTCTTGGGTATTCCAGTCGATGTAGATGTCGATCGAGTAGCTCATCGCTCGCCCTCAGGTGCGACGTAGTAGCGGTTGTCGCGAACCACATTGTCGCATGCGACAAGGCGATCGATGTCGGCGTCGAGATCGGGCAGCATCACGGTGAAGTGCGGACGACGGAACGTGGGCCGGACCTCGAGCCCGGCGGCACGGAACGTTCCCATCCGCATGAGCGTGAGCACCGGCTCGCGCTGGAGCGTCGAACTGGCGATCACGTCGAGCGCTGCCTCGTCGGCCGCCGCCAGCACAGATACGCCGTACTCCCCGAACCGACGGAAGGCGAGCGTCGCGTCGAGGGTCAGCCTCGCCCGGTCGAGCAGGCCTCCACGGACCACTACAACGGCGTCGTCGGCGACGTCCTCGTGTCGACGCCGATACCCGCTCACCCCGGCCCGGCCCGGGGACCAAAGACCTCGTCCAACCGGTGGCCGGCCTGGCGGTGCTGCTCGGTCACGGTGTGGGTGTAGGTGTTGAGGGTGATCTCGATGTCGGCATGGCCGAGCCGCTCCTGCATCACCTTGTCGTCACCCACCACGACGCGGCCCACGGACTGGGCAGTGTGGCGCAGCCCTTTGGGCGTGATCCGGGGGACGCCCGCCTTGTCCACGAGGCTGTCCATCAACCGGCCAAAGTTGTTGGGGTCCACCCAGCCGCCGAGCGCGGTGGTGAACACCAGGCCGGAGCACTGCCAGCCGGCCCCGACAAAGGCGGCCTCCTGGCCCTGGTGCTCGAGGTGGGCGGTCAGCACGGCGGCGGTGGCAGGCCCGAACGTCACCACACGGTCGCTGCTCTCGGTCTTCAACTGCTTGAGCACGGGCCGGCCCCGCTCCAGCGCCAGCTGCTGGACGACCTCCAGCTGGTAGGCGTCAAGGTCGACGTCGGCCCAGCGCAGGGCCAACACCTCCCCCCGTCGCATCCCGGTCACCAGACACAAATGGAATGCGCCGTAGAGGCGGTGATCGGCCGCCGCCTCCAAGAACGCACGGGCCTCGTCGAGCGTCCAGCCGAGCTTGCGCCGGGAGCGGTCCGGCGGCGGAGGCTGGGTGAGCGCGACCGGGTTGCGGTGAAGGCGACCGCGCTGGACCGCCTCCTCCAGCGCCATCGAGAGCACCTTGCGCACCAGGCGGGCTGAGGTCGGGCCCAGGCGGGGCTTGCCCGACGGGCCCGGCGCGCTCAGCTCGCCGACCCAGCCGTCGAGCAGCTCGGCGGTGAGATCCCGAAGCCGTACCGCACCGACCAGCGGCGTGATGTGGCGGCGGACGGCCCAGGTGTACTGGTCGAAGGTGCTCACCGCCACGCGACCCTCCTTGGACCACAGCCACCTCCAGGAAGTCCCCGAGGCTCTCGGCATCGGTCCCCGCCCGGCCGTCCAGCACGGCTCGCTGATGGGCCAACGCAGCCCGCTTGGTGGGGAACGTCCCGTGCTGCTTCACCCGCCGCCGGGCGGTGACCGGGTCGTAGCCGGCCTGGCGCACGACCCACTTCTCCCGCTGGCGATGTACTTCGGGCTCCCCCACCCTGACCCAGTCCATGCTGCCAGATGGTTTCGAGTGGCCCCGTGTTTGCATACATGCTTCATACATGCCCTGCAAGCAAGAGAGGCGGTGCCTTGCGGCACCGGCTCTGACCTGCTACTTTGTGGTCGGGCTGGGGAGATTTGAACTCCCGACCTCTTGACCCCCAGTCAAGCGCGCTAACCAAGCTGCGCTACAGCCCGTCGACCGAACACTAGCGCCTCGGGCCGGAACACCGGCCTAGATGCGCCCGGCCAGCCAGACGACGCCCTGCACGGCCCGGTAGGCGAGGTAGACGATCGTCGCCAGCACCAGCAGCTTGAAGTGCCAGGGGACCTGGGGCTCGTCGACCGCCTCGCCGTCCACCCCCGATCCCTCCCCGGCGACGAGCACCCGGCCGCAGCCTGGGCACTCCCCTCCCTCGCCCATGCTGTTTGGGGTCAGGAAGCGGCTGCACTCATCGCACCACGGCATCCCAGACGCCTACGGGGTGGTCATGCGGGCGCGGGGCCCGGCCGCCGCCAGCCTGCTCGGCACCGGGTGGCCGACCAGCTCGGCCACAAGCCTGGTGGCGTCGAGAAGCCGCTCGAGGTCGATGCCCGTCGTCACGCCCAGGTCGTCGAACAGGTGGACGAGGTCCTCCGTGGCCAGGTTGCCCCCGGCCCCACCCGGCTTGCCGGCCACGGCCGGTGACCCGCCCAGGCCGCCGACCGCGGTGTCGAAGCGGCGCACGCCCAGGTCGTAGGCGGCGTAGGCGTTGAGAAGCGCCGTGCCCCGGGTGTCGTGGAGGTGCAGGCCCACGCCGGGCCCGGTGGCCGCAACCAGGTCGGCGATGCGGCGGGGGGTGGCCATGCCGGTGGTGTCGGCGTAGGTGAGCGACGTCACTCCGACACCAAGAAGGCGTTCTCCGAGTGCGTGCACGTCGGCCGGGTCGATGTCGCCCTCGAACGGGGAGCCGAACGCGCACGACACCACCGCGTCGACAGGAATGCCTCGTGCCGCGAGCACCGAGACGGCCGTGGCGGCTTCGTCGACCGACCGGTCGATGCTCATGCGCACGTTGCGCTCGTTGTATCCGGGCGAAGCCGACAGGGTGAAGGTGACCTCGTGGCACCAGGTGGCCCGCCGCGCCCCCTCCGCATTGGGGACGAGAACGGCGTAGGTGACGCCGTCGTCACCCCCCTGCTCCAGCGCCGCCATCACCTCGGCCGCCCCCGCCATCGCCGGTACCGCCGTAGGCGACACGAAGGCGGCTGCCTCCAGATGGCGGACGCCGGCCGCCACCAACGCCTCCACCAGCCGCACCCGCCCCTCCACCGGAACAGGGGCCTCGACCTGCAGGCCGTCGCGCGGACCGACCTCTCGTATCCGGACCTCCGGGGCGGGCGGCGCTTCTGGGTACGGAACCTCACGCTGCAACGAGAGTTTCCGCACCGGGAATGCCGCGTTGGTCATACCGGCGGCACCCCGTGACGGCGATCGGAGAAGCGGCGGTCCTTGCCCTCGGCCAGCGCCAGTCGGGCGATGAGCTCGTCCCGCAGGTCCTCTGGCCGCACCACCGCGTCGATCACCAGGTCCGACGCCAGGCGCAGCAGATCGACGTCGGCCTCGTACTCGGTGCGCTTGGCGGCCACGAAGGCGATTCGCTCCTCGGGCGTCTCCAGGGCGGCGATGTGGTTGGCGTACACCGCGTTCACGGCCGGCTCCGGGCCCATCACTGCGATCTTGGCCGACGGCAGCGCGATGCAGGCGTCGGGCTCGAACGCGGGCCCGGCCATGGCGTACAGGCCGGCGCCGTACGCCTTGCGCACGATCACCGAGATCTTGGGGACGGTGGCCTCGGCGACGGCGCTCACCATCTTGGCCCCGTGGCGGATGATGCCCTGTCGCTCCACCTGCGTGCCGATCATGAAGCCCGGGACGTCGGCCAGGAAGACCAGGGGGACGTTGAAGGCGTCGCACCACCACACGAACCGGGCCACTTTGTCGGCCGAGTCGACGAACAGCACGCCCCCCTTGCGGGCCGGGTTGTTGGCCACCACACCCACCACCCGCCCATCGATGCGGGCCAGAGCCACGATCACCTCGGTGGCCCACAGCGGCTTGATCTCGAACAGGGACCCCTCGTCGACCAGGGCGTCGATGACGTCGTGCATGTCGTAGCCCGCCCGCTCGGACTCGGGGATCATCGACGCCGTCAGCTCACAAGCCGGGGGCGCCGGCTCCGCCGCCGGGGGCGCCTCCCGCCACGAACTCGGCGCGTAGGAGAACCAGCGGCGGGCGGCCTCGATGGCAGCCGCGTCGTCGGCCGCCAGGTTGTCGCCGCAACCCGAGACGGTGGCGTGCATGCGGGCCCCGCCCATCTCCTCGAGCGTGGCCTTCTCCCCCACCACCACCTCGGCCATGCGCGGCGACCCGAGGTACATGGACGCGTTGCCCTCCACCATGAACACCACGTCGCAGAACGACGGGACATAGGCGCCGCCGGCGGCCGACGGGCCGAACAGGCAGCAGACCTGGGGGGCCTTCCCGGACAGGCGGACCTGGTTGTAGAAGATGCGGCCCGCGCCCCGCCGGCCGGGGAACAACTCCACCTGGTCGGTGATGCGGGCGCCGGCCGAGTCGACCAGATAGAAGACGGGAAACTCGTGGGCCAGTGCGTACTCGGTGAGGCGCACCATCTTCTCGACGGTGCGGGCGCCCCACGACCCGGCCTTCACGGTGGCGTCGTTGGCCATGACGCACGCGGGCCGGCCGTCGACCGTGCCCCACCCGGTGACCACGCCGTCGGCCGGGAGGTCGCCGCCCGGAGCGACGGCATTGGCCAGCAGACCGTCCTCCACGAACGATCCCTCGTCCACCAGCAGGGCGATGCGGTCGCGCACGAACAACTTGTTCCGCTCGGCCAGCCGTGCTGCGCCCTTGTCGAGGTTGCCGCGCAACGCCCGCTCCGCCGCGCCCTGCAGATCCGGCGAGCCGGCGTCGCCCTCCGTCACCGGATCAGGTCCTGCGGATGGCGAGGATGGCCACGTCGTCGCTCAGTGGTTCGGAGGCGAAGTCCCTCGCTCCTTCGAGCAGGCTCTTGCACAGGGAGGTGAGCTCCTCGCCCGGATCGCGTCGCAGGATCTGGGCGATGCGCTCCTCGCCGAACAGCTGATCGCCGGAGCGGGCCTCGGTGAGGCCGTCGGTGTAGAGGAGCAGGACGTCGCCCGGGTCGAGGTCGATCTCCCGGCTGAAGTAGGCGCCGTGCGGGTCGAGGGTGAGCAATGGACCGGTGGCCCGCAGCGGCTTCACCTCGCCGTCGTGCCACACCCACGCCGGCGGGTGACCGGCTGACGCGAACCGCAGGGTGGCGGCGGCCTGGTCGAACACCACCGCACACAACGACACCAGGTCCTCGGGCCGCCCCTGGGCGGACAAGACCACGTTGAGCTCCTCGATGGCCTGGGCCGGATCGCGGTACTGGGTGAGGAACACCCGCAGCAGGTACTTCACCTGAAAGGCGGTGATCGAAGGCTCGATGCCGTGGCCGGCCACGTCGCCGATCACGGCGGCCAGCCGGGAGGCACCGTTGGGGAACAGGTCGTAGAAGTCGCCCGCCATGGCGCCCATACCGGGCTCGTAGAGGTGGGCGACCTCGAAGCCCTGGATAGCGGGCAGGTCGTCGGGCGCCAGCCGGGCCGACCACCGCATGGGCGTGAGCTCGCTCTGCTGGTCGAGCACCTCCTGGGCCCTGCGCTCGAGCACCCACCGTTCCTCGGTGAGGCGCGCCTCAGCCAGGATCTGGCGCCCGTAGCGCAGCGACAGGCCCACCGGGACCAGGAGCAGGAGCAACGGGAGATCGAACTCTGCGCTCTTCGAGAACGACGAAAACCCGAGGCCGACGGCGAGCACGACGTACAGGGCGGTCGTATGGACCTCCTTGCGGAAGCCCAACCGGGCCACGGTGGTACCCGAGCCGGTGGCGCCCTCGCTGTGGGTGATGCGGCGCAGGGCCCGCTCCAGCCGGAGGGCCGAGCGGCCCCAGACGGCGGCCGCGACAAGACATCCGATGGCGACGACCAGCAGAACGGGTCGGTTCACCATGCAAGATTCACGCTACTTTCCCGCGCCTGGCGCTCACCGGGAGAGGCTTCTCGCTGGCCAGGCCGCTCATCCGTCTCGCCGGCGCACCCGCAGCTTGAGAGGGGTGGGCCCGAAGCCGAAGTGCTCCCGGATCTTGCGCTCGAGGTAGCGAAGGTAGGTCTGGGGCAGCGCCCGGCTGGCGAAGAGGGTGAACGTGGGCGGGTCGGTGGCGCCCTGGGTGGCGTAAAGCACCTTGCCGGTGGGCGACTGGTGAGCCAACTGAGCGTCCTGGATCACCTTGTTCAGCTCGGCCGTGGGGATGCGGCGGTGGTAGGCGTCGATGGCCTGGCCGAGGGCGGGCACCAGCTTGTGCACGCCGAGGCCGCTGCGGGCGCTCACCTTGAGCACCGGGGCGTAGCCGAGGAACGACAGGCGGTCGGCCAGCGCCACACGCACGTTCTCGCGCGCCTCGGCGTCGAGCAGTTCCCACTTGTTGAGCAGGATCACCACCGGGCTGCCGGCGGCGTCGATGCGCTCCGCCAACTTCTGGTCCTGCGCCGTGATGCCGTCGGACGCGTCGATCACGAGCACCGCCGCGTCGGCCTTGTCGATGGCCCGCAGTGCCCGCACCAGTGAGTAGAACTCGGGGCCCTCGCTGTTGCGGGCCTTGCGCCGCATGCCCGCGGTGTCGATGAGCCGCAGCGGCCCCATCTCGGTCTCGATGAGCGTGTCGACGCTGTCGCGCGTGGTGCCGGGCATGTCGTGCACGACCGAGCGCTCGTCGCCAACCAGGCGGTTGAACAGGGTGGACTTGCCGACGTTGGGCCGGCCCACGATGGCAACGCTGGGCGGCTCCGCCTCGGCCTCGGCACCTTCGGCGTCGTCGGTCTCGTCGACCTCGGGCAGCGGCGGCAGTAGACCGACCACCTCGTCGAGCAGGTCACCGACACCGCGCCCGTGGAGGGCGGACACCACCCAGGGGTCGCCCAGGCCGAGCCGGGTCAGTGCCCATGCGTCGGACTCCCTGTTATGCGAATCGACCTTGTTGGCCACCAGCAGCGCCCGCTTGCCGGACCGGCGCAGGAGGCGGGCCACCCGCTCGTCCTCGTCGGTGGCGCCCACCGCGGCGTCGACGACCACCAGCAACAGATCGGCCTCCTTGATGGCCCGCTCGGCCTGGGCACTGACCTGGCGGTCGAGGGGGTCGTCGTTGGCCAGCCATCCGCCGGTGTCGACGATGGTGAATTCCCGGCCGTTCCACTCGGCGTCGAGCAGCTTGCGGTCGCGGGTGACGCCCGGCCGCTCCTCCACGATCGCCTCCCGCCGGCCGATGATGCGGTTGACGAGGGTTGACTTGCCCACGTTGGGCCGCCCCACCACCGCCACCACCGGCTTGGCGGTCACCACCTTCACGGGCTTCGTTGCTGCACTCATGACGCCACCGCCGCTTCCTGTCGCAGTTCGAGAGCACGGCGCAGCGAGCGGCCGTCGGCCGCCACGACCTCGACCGGGCGGGGCAGGTCGGCCGGCCTGAGGCCGTCGAGGAACACGCCGTCGGACAGGCACACGTCGGGAAGCAGGTAGCGGTGTCCCTCGGGCTCGTCCGCCAGGGTGCGGGCGAGGTCCTCGCCGACCAGGAGGCCGGTGACACCGATGTTGCCGCCGAAGAACCGGTTGTCGACCGGCACCAGGCGCACGTCGTCGCGCCCGAGGGCGTCGACCAGCGGGCCCAGCACACGGGCCCCGTAGGCGCCGGTGAGCACGCCGATCGGCGCGCCGTCGACGGCTCCTCGCGACGGGTCGACAAGGCCGGGGGCGCGGGGGGCGCGGTAGCCCTCGGCCGGCGCACCATCCACCCATGCGAAGAACCCGCCCCGGGCCAACGCGGCGCCGCCGCGGTCCGACATCGAGGGTCCGCCCGGCGACACGCTCGGTGCCGCTGTGGCCGGGCCGGTGAGGGGCTCGTCCCACTGTGCGGCCAGCAGGCGGGCCATGCCCACGCCGTCCTCGTGCATGGCGAAGCCCTCGTACGCCTCGGCGTCGGGGAAGGGCCGGCCGGCCAGGAGGTAGTACTCGTCGGCCGCGAAGGCGACCCGCCGGCCGAGCACCCGCAGGAAGAGCTGCTGCCATTCGTGCACGGCCTCGACGGCGGCGACAGCTTCGTCGACCGTGTGCGGCCGCATAGCCGACTCGTGCGACCACCGGCTCACGCCGAGCGGCACCACCGCCACGCTCGCCAGCTCCGGGTACTCGTCGAGCACACCGGCGAGGGTGTCGTGGAGCACGGCTCCATCGTTCACGCCGGGACACACCACCACCTGGCCGTGCACGGCGATGCCGGCGTCGAGCAGGGCCCGCAGCCAGCGCAGGCTGGTGGCCCCCCGCCTGTTGCGCAGCATGCGGGCACGCAGGTCGGGATCGGTGGCGTGGATGCTCACGTAGAGCGGGCTGAGGCGCTCGGTGACGACTCTTTCGCGGTCGGCCTCGGTGCAACGAGTGAGCGTGGTGAAGTTGCCGTACAGGAACGACAACCGGTAATCGTCGTCCTTCAGGTAGAGGCTCTTGCGCATCCCCGGCGGGAGCTGGTGGATGAAGCAGAACTCGCAATGGTTGTCGCACGTCTGCACCCTGTCGAACAGGGCCGACGCCAGCTCGGCGCCGAGGGGCTCGCCCGCCCCCTTCTCCACCACGACGGTGAACTCGAGCCCACCGCGGCGCACGTCCAGCTCGAGGTCAGCCTCGTCGGTCAGCAGTTGGAGTTGGATGACATCACGGGGCACCTGGCCGGAGAGGGCGACGATCTCGTCGCCCGGACGCAGGTCGGCCCGGGCGGCCGGTGACCCGTCGGCCACGGCCACCACCCGAGGCAGCGACATGCCTCCAGGCTACTGCCCACGGCTCCTGCCCCTCGGACTGCCGCCCGGGGGCGGCCAGCCCATCGGTACCACGACGGTCCACTTTGGCTGACCGGTGCGCCTGGCCAGGAGCCATAGCCTGGACTCCATGCAGGTCGAGAAGGTGCTCCTGGCCGCTCCCCGCGGGTTCTGCGCCGGCGTGGAGATGGCCATCAAGGCCCTGGCCTGGATGGTGCGCGTCTTCGACCCGCCCGTGTACTGCTACCACGAGATCGTCCACAACCAGATCGTGGTCGACCGCTTCCGCCGCCTCGGCGTGGTGTTCGTGGACGACGTGGCCGAGGTGCCCCAGGGCGCGCCACTCATGCTCAGCGCCCACGGCTCGGCCCCCGAGGTGGTGGCTGCCGCCAGGGCGCATGGTGGCGTGGTGGTCGACGCCGTGTGCCCCCTCGTCACCAAGGTCCACCATGAGGTCAAGGTGCGGGCCGCCAAGGGCTACACGGTCGTCTACGTGGGCCACGAGGGCCACGACGAGGCGGTGGGCACGATGGCGGTGGCACCTGAAGCCGTCCGCCTGGTGGAGACCGAGGCCGACGTGCACGCCCTCGAACTGGGCCCCGACGAGCCGGTGGCCTTCCTGGCCCAGACCACGTTGAGCATGGACGACTGGAGCGGTGTCCGCGACGCCGCCGCCGGGCGCTTCCCCGAGATGTGGATGCCGGGCCGCAGCGACCTGTGCTTCGCCACCACCAACCGCCAGACGGCGCTGAAGGCCATCGCCACCAGGGCCGACGCCCTGGTCGTCATCGGGTCGGCCAACTCGTCGAACACCCGGGCGTTGGAGAACGTGGCCCGGACGTTGTGCCCGGTGGTGGTCCGTGTGAACGGGGCGGACGAGGTGCCGGGCGACCTCGGTGGCATCGTCGGCGTCACTGCCGGCGCGTCCGCTCCCGAGGAGCTGGTGCGGGCCGTGATCGAGAGACTGGCGCCGGCCGGTGGGGTCGAGCTGGTCACCGTGACCGACGAGGACGAGTACTTCCCACCGCCCCGCGAGTTGCGCGACCTTCTGCGGGCGGCCGTGGTGGCGGTGAGCGCCTCGCTCTTCGTGCCGGCCGACCCCACGGCGCCGCTGGCGGACGACAGGACCATCGCCGCCAGCGACGTGCTGGACGTGCTCTCGGCCGCCACGGTGCCGCCGGCCTGAGGGAGGCCGTCGGTTCAGACGGCGGTGAAGGCGGCCACCAGGCCGGCCAGCAGGAGCGTGAGGTGGAGCCAGTCGCTCGTCGCCCACGTCCGCCAGTGCTCCGGCACGCCGGCGGCCAGCCCTGCCTCGGGCACGGTGAATGCCAGCGCCACCATCTGCGCGGCCGCCAGCGACAGCAGTCCGGTCGCCAGGACGAAGCCGAGCGGCGACCACTTGGTGAAGGCGATGACCACGAGGAAGCTGGCCAGCGTCATGAACACGAACGTGACGACGAGCAGCAGGGTGCGGGCCTGGCGCACGCCGCACGCCAGGGCCGCCGACAGGCCGATCAGAAACGGGTGCACCCATTCGATGCGGGCGCCACCGCCTGCGATCCCGACGCCGAGGAGGTGGCACACCAGCTGCACACCGAAGGCGATGGCGAGGTAGATGCCGAGGCGGGCGGTGGTGGCGTCGCTGCTGAGTGAGGCGCTCACTCGTCCCGCTCGGGCCCCGCTCGCCCTGTGGGCCCGCTCACTGCATCCCGCTCAGAGGGCCGCTCGGGGCCCACTCGCCCTGCGGGCTCGCTCATGCCCCGGCTCGGGACTGGGCCTCGTCGAACAGGCGCTGCATCTCGACCCGCAGCCGCTCGGTGAGCTCGTGGACGGTGCGCCGCGGCGCCCGCTTGCCGTCTGCGGGGGCGGGCGGCGGGTACAGCGGCGGGCCGATGACGACCGAGCAGCGCACCGGCCGCATCTTCCACGACCCCTTGGTCATGGCCCGCTCCGACCCGCCGATGCCGACGGGCACGATGGGCACGCCGGCCCGGATGGCGAGGTAGGCCGCCCCTTCGGAGATCTCCCCGATCACCGGGCCGGACCGCCTCCCTCCCTCGGGGAACACCACCAACGGCTCGCCGCCCGCCAGCACGTCGAGGCACAGGCGCATGGCGACGCGGTCAGCCGTGCCCCGCTTCACCGGGAACCCGCCGAGGGCGGTGAACAGCCAGGCCGGGGCCCGGTGCTTCCACATCGACTCCTTGCCCATGTACCGCAGCCTCTGGCCGGTGACCCCGGCCACCAGCGGCGTGTCGATGTTGGACCGGTGCACCGGCGCCAGCACGAACGCCCCGTCGGGCACGAGCTCGGTGCCCCTGATGCGCATGCGCCAATACGTCATCGATGCGATGACCAGGAAGTTGCGGGCGATCTTGTACAGCACCCGCTGGACGATGGTCGGCCCGGTCACAGGAGTGCCACCACGGCGTCGACCACCTCGTCGACGGTGCGGCCGGTGGTGTCGAGCACGACCGCACCGTCCGCCACAACGAGGGGCGAGGCGGCGCGGGAGGAGTCGATCTGGTCTCGCCGGGCCAGGTCGGCGGCCACCTCGTCGCGGCCGGGCTGGCCCGACTCCTCCGCCCGCCGGCGGGCCCGCTCGCTGTCGGAGGCGGTGAGGTACACCTTCACGTCGGCATCGGGGAGCACCACGCTACCGATGTCGCGCCCCTCCATCACTCCGCCGCCCTGCTCGTCCGCCCAGGCCCGCTGGCGGCGCACGAGCTCAGTGCGAACGGCCTGGTTCTGGGCGACGGCGCTGACGGCCACACTCACGGCCGGTCCGCGGATGGCCTCGGTGGCGTCCTCGCCGTCGACCGTGACCCTGCCGTCGACCTCGATCGACAGGCGTTGGACCAAGGCGGCGACGGCGGTGTCGTCGGACGGGTCGATGCCGTCGCGCAGGGCGGCGAACGCCACCGACCGGTACATGGCGCCGGTATCGAGGTAGTCGACGCCAAGGCGCGCCGCGACCGCCCGGGCCACGGTGGACTTGCCGGACCCCGCCGGCCCGTCGATGGCGATCAGCGGCACAGTTGTTGCAGGTCTTCCTCGAAGCCCGGATAGCTGGTGAGGACCGACTCCCAACCTTCGATCCGCACCACGCCGGCATGCTCGTCACTCGCCATGCCCGCGACTGCCATGGCCATGGCCATGCGGTGGTCGCCGTAGGACCGCACCGCCCCTCCCCGGAAACGCATGGTCCCCGGCACCACCAGGCCGTCGGGGCGTTCCTCGACCGGGATGCCGAGCGCCGCCAACTCGGACGCCAGCGCAGCAGCCCGGTCTGTCTCCTTCACCCGGAGCTCGGACGCGTCGGCGAACGTGGTGGGCCCGTCGGCCAGTGCCGCCGCCACCGCCAGCACGGGGATCTCGTCGATGAGGCCGGCCACCTCGGAGCCACCGACCTCGGTGCCCTGGAGTGGGCCGTACCTGGCGCGGATGTCAGCCGTGCCGTCGTCGGCCGGCTCCACGTCGACCAGCGCGCCCATGCGGCGCAGCACGTCGAGGAACGCGGCGCGGGCCTGGCCGACGTAGACCCGCTCGATCACGACGTCGCTGCCGGGCGTGATGCATGCCGCCACCACCCAGAAGGCGGCCTGCGACGGGTCGCCCGGCACGTCGAGCCGGAACGGCTCCAACGTGCTCGCCCGCACCCGCGTCATGAGGTGATCGGCGCTCACCTCGACGTCGCCCCCGACGGCGGCCAGCATCTCCTCGGTGTGGGCGCGGGTGAGCACCGACTCCCGGACGATCGTGTCGCCTTCCGCCCCGAGGCCGGCCAGCAGCACGGCCCCCTTCACCTGGGCGCTGGGGACCGGGAGGAAGTAGTCGATGCCGTGGAGGTCGCCGCCCCGCACGGTGAGCGGCGGTCGGACCTTGTCGCCCACACCGTCCACGGCGGCACCCATCCGGCGCAGGGGCACGGCCACCCGGTCCATGGGCCGGCCGGTGAGCGACTCGTCACCACCGATGGTCGTGGTCCACGGCAGCGAGGCGCACACGCCGGCCAGCAGCCGCATGCTCGTGCCCGAGTTCGCGACATCGAGAGGAGTGGCGCTCTCGTGCAGCCGGCCCCGCCCGCCCGACACCGTGGCCGCGCCCACCCGGTCGAGCACCACGAAGCCGACGCCCGCGCCGAGGGCCTGGAGACCGGCGGCGGTGCGCGCCACGTCGTCGCCGGCGGCCATGCCGGTGATGTGCGATGTCCCCTCGGCCAGGGCGCCCAGCAGCAGGGCCCGGTGCGAGATCGACTTGTCGCCCGGTACCCGCAACCGACCGCGGAGGGGGCGCCCGCCGGCGATCTCCAGGGCGCTCATGCCATCCGCTCTGAGGGTCGCTCGGGCTCGCTCACGCCAGCCCACGGGTGGACGGGCGGTAGCCCCGGTCCACCAGCGCCAGGCGGAGGCGCTCGGCGTCGCCGGTGTCGACCACCAGCAGGAGCACGCCCCGCTCGCCCTCGGCCGAGTGGGCGATCTCCAGGTCGGCGATGTTGACGGACAGCTCGCCGGCCAGGGTGGTGACCTCGGCCAGCACGCCCGGGCGGTCGGCCACCGGCACCCGCACCTCGGTGAGGTCCTCTGGATGGGCGACGGCGGTGGGCAGGTTGGTCCGGGCCGCCCGTGCCGCCTCCAGGGACGTGAGGAGCCCGCTGCGGTCGCCGGCGTCGACCACGGCCCGCATGCCGGACAGGGCGGCCAGCAGGGTGTCGAGGGCGGCCACGATGGCGGTGCGGTTCTCGGCGCAGATGTCGGGCCAGATGCCGGGATGGCCGGCGGCGATGCGGGTCATGTCCCGGAACCCGCCGGCGGCAAGCCGAAGCAGCTGCGCGTGCTCCTCGGCCCCCTCGGCGGCCAGGCCCATGAGGGTGGCGGCCACCAGGTGGGGGACGTGGGACACGAGCGCCACCAGCGCATCGTGGCGCTCCGGCGCGATGGCGACGACCTCGGCCCCGAGGGTCGCCACCACCGAGCGCACCAGGGCGTACGCCTCGGCATCGGTGGCCTCGGTTGGCGTGAGGACCCACGTGGCGCCGGCGAACAGCTCGGCGTGGGCGCCGTCGAGCCCTTCCTGCTCGGACCCCGCCATCGGGTGGCCCCCGATGAAGCGGGGCGACCCCACCGCAGCCACGATCGGCCCCTTCACGCTGCCGACGTCGGTGACCACGCCGGCGCCCCGCGCCAGTGCCTCACGGGCCAGCGTCGCCACCGACGACACGGGCGTGGCCACGAACGTCACGGCGGCGGCCGGGTCGAGACCCACCTCATCGAGCGCCCCGTGGGCCAGGGCCTCCTTGGCCCGCGCCTCGTCGGCGTCGGTGCCGGTCACGTGCCACCCCTGGGCCCGCAGCGCCAGCCCGATCGACGCGCCGATCAGCCCCGTCCCCACGATGGCCGCCCGCTGCGCCGTCACCGCATGAACGGTGCGGGCGTTACTCGGGGAGGTCATCGCGCAGGATCGCCGTGCCGCGGAGGTAAACGTGGTGCAGCTCCGCCCTCGCCCTGTCGGTGTTGACGTGCAGCAGCACGCGGATGCACCTGTCGGGCTTACCCTCGATGTCGAGCTCCTGGGCGCACAGCAGCGGCACGTCGCCGAGGCCGGCGCCCCGGGCCGCCTCAGCCGGGAACATCGAATGGATGTCGCCGGTGGCGGTGAACAGGGCGCTGATGAGGTCGTCGGCGGGAAGCTGGTTGCGCTCGAGCAGGGTGGTCACCAGCTCGGACACGCGCTCGGTGACCTGTTCCCTCGTGTCGGCGTCCACCCGGGTGGCGCCCCGGAGCGCACGGACCGTGGCGGGCATCGGATTCGACTCTAGCGACTCAGCTCCGCCGCACCTCCGCCGTCTGGCAGCGGAATCGAGCCCCAGGGCGCTCGATTCCGCTACCAGAACGCCGGCCGGCGGACGTCAGGCCGGGCGCACCGCCTTCTCCAGGGCCCGCACTTCGGCCACCTCCAGCGGCCGCCACGTCCCCGGCCCGAGGGTCCGGTCGACGAGCACGCCGACGCGGGTGCGCACCAGGCGCACCACCGGATGGCCGACGGCCTCGCACATGCGCCGCACCTGGCGGTTGCGGCCCTCGTGGATGACGATGCGCAGCACGTTCGGCGGGACCAGGGCGACCTTGGCGGGCGCCGTGCGACCGTCGTCCAGCTCGACACCTTCGCGCAGCCGGCGGACGGCGGCGGGCGGGGGCGTGCCCTCCACCTCGGCCAGGTACTCCTTCTCGACGCCGAACGAGGGGTGGGTCATGCGGTGGGCCAGCTCGCCGTCGTTGGTGAGCAGGAGGAGGCCCTCGGTGTCGGTGTCGAGCCGCCCCACGGGGAACACCCGGGGCGACGACGGCACCAGGTCGACGACGATGGGGCGGCCCTGCGGATCGGAGGCGGTGGTGACGACGCCGCGGGGCTTGTTGAGCAGGTAGTAGACGAGGCCCTCGGCCACACCGATGGGGACGCCATCGACCTCGACCCGGTCGTGGGCGACGTCGACCCGCCGGCCCAGGTCCGCCACCGAACCGTTGACCCGCACCCGGCCGTCGGCGATGAGGATCTCGCACACCCGCCGGCTGCCGAAGCCGGTTCGGGCCAGGATCTTCTGCAGCCGCTCACCCTCGTGCGTCCCGGGCTGTGCTCCGGGATCACTCATTCGATCGGGCGCAGCCCCTGCTCGAGCGTCGCCACCACGCCGGCGTCGGGCACGAACCCGCCGAGGGGCGGCAGGTCGTCCACCGAGTCGAGCCCCAGCTTCTCCAGGAACGAGGTGGTGGTGCCGTAGAGCACCGCCTGGCCGGGGCCGGGGTCGCGGGCCACCTCGGCTACGTAGCCCCGCTGCTGCAGGGTGCGCACCACGCCGTCGACGTTCACCCCCCGGATCGCAGCCAGTTGCGCCCGCGACACCGGCTGCTTGTAAGCCACGATGGCCAGCGTCTCCAGGGCGGCGGCCGACAGGCGGGCCGACTGGCCGCCCAGCACGAAGCGCTCGATGTAGGCGGCCAGGTCGGGGGCGCTCTGGAACCGGTAGCCGCCGGCCACCCGCACCAGGATAAAGCCCCGCTCCTCGGCCTCGTACGAGGCAGCCAGGCCGGCGCACAGGTCCTCGACCCGGGCCGGCGTGGTCTCCAGCAGCTCGGCCAGGAGGGCCGGCTCGACCGGCTCGGCCGCCACCATGAGCACGGCCTCGATGGCGCGGGCGTCCTCCGAGCGCGCCGTCAGAGGCTCATCGCCGTCGATGGCCCCGGGTGACTCCGTCCACCCGTCCATCAACCCTCGCCCTCCTCGGCCGACGAGATGGCCGCCACCGCCGCCCGGGTGGCCGACGACGCCAGAGCACCCACCGGGCCGACCCACGTGACCCGCATCTCGCCGAAGGCGGCCGCCTGCTCCAGGTCGACCAGGCCGTCCTTGTACAGCTCGAGCAGTGCCAGGAAATGCACGATCACCTGGATGCGCTCGTCGATCCCGGCCGTCAGGCGCCGGAAGGTTGTGGGCCCGGTGACGGGCAGCGACGACGCCAGCTCGTCGACCGTGTCGCGCACGCTGGCCTTGACGAGGTTGACGTGGCTGAGGTCGACCCGGGGCGGCGGGGGCTTGGGCGTGAGCGCCCGCAGCAGCGCTGTGCGCAGGTGCTCGGGCGTGACGCCGGCCAGCACGTCGGGCACGAGCGACAAGAAGCGCTCCTCCATGCCCGCCACCCGGGGCCGGGACAGCTCGGCCGCGTCGGCCAGGCGGTCGAGGGCCCGGGCCGCGTCCTTGAACGTCTTGCACTCGAGGAGGCGGGCAAGGAGCAGGTCACGCTCCTCCCACAGGGCCAGCTCCTCGTCGAGGTCGGCGTCGCCGACGTTGGGCAGCAGGCGGCTCGACTTGAGCTCGATCAGGGTGGCGGCGATCAGCAGGAACTCGGTGGCCACGTCGAGGTCGAGGTCCTCCATGGTCTCCACATGGGCCAGGTAGGCGTCGACGATGGCGCTCAGCGACACCTCGTAGAGGTCGACCTGCTGGCGGGTGATCAGGTGCAGCAGGAGGTCGAAGGGGCCCTCGAAGACGGGCGTGGAGACCTCGTAGGGCACCCGCCGACACTACCGGGGGACGGGGGGCGCGCCGCGAATACCATCGGTCGATGGCGACGGTGCTCTCGGGCTTGCAGCCCACCGGTCCGGTGACACTCGGGAACTACCTGGGCGCGCTGCGCCACTGGGTCGACGAGCAGGACCAGGACCAGGCCTACTTCCTGGTGGTCGACCAGCACGCCCTCACCGTGGCCTTCGAACCCGGGCGCCTCCGGGCCCTCATCACCGACAGTGCCCTGTGCATGATGGCGGCCGGCCTCGACCCCGAGCGGTGCACCCTGTTCCTCCAGAGCGACGTGGCCGAGCACACCGAGCTGGCCTGGCTGCTGGCGTGCACGGCCAGCTTCGGCGAGCTGAGCCGGATGACGCAGTTCAAGGACAAGTCGGCCGGCCAGGAGTTCGTGTCGGCCGGGCTGTTCACCTACCCCGTGCTGATGGCGGCGGACATCCTGCTGTACGACGTCGACCAGGTGCCGGTGGGTGAGGACCAGCGCCAGCACGTGGAGCTCACCCGCAACCTGGCCGTCCGCTTCAACAGCCGCTACGGCGACGTGCTCACGGTTCCCGAGGCCACGGTGCCCAAGGTCGCGGCCCGGGTGAAGGACCTGCAGGAACCGACCAGGAAGATGTCGGCCAGCGCGGCGTCGATGGCGGGCACCATCCTGCTGCTCGACCCGCCCGAGGTCATCGAGCGCAAAGTGAAGCGGGCCGTCACCGACACCGGGACCGAGGTCCGCTTCGACCCTGAGGCCAAGCCGGGCGTGTCCAACCTGCTCACGATCCTGGCCGCCGCCACCGGCACCGAACCGGAGGCCGTGGCCGAGGGCTACAGCCGCTACGGCGACCTCAAGAAGGCCACCGCCGAGGCGCTGATCGCCGTGCTCGAGCCCATCCAGGCCCGCTACCGGGAGCTGGCCGCCGACCCCGCCGCCACCGACGCCATCCTGGCCAAGGGGGCCGACAAGGCCCGCTCGGTCGCCTCCGTCACCCTGGCGAGGGCCAGGGACGCCGTCGGTCTCCTACCCCGGCACTGAGCAGCCGGCGCCCGCTACCGCACCACCAGACCGGCCCAGAGCCGGATGGCCGGCTCGAACACCCGGTCGAGGGCGCCGGGGAGGGCGAGCACGAGGACCAGCAGGATGACCATCGAGTACTGCCGGAGCTTGAGGTAGCCCGGCCACCAGGCGGCGGGCAGCAGCCGCTCCACCATGGCCGACCCGTCGAGGGGCGGGATTGGGATGAGGTTGAAGGCGGCCAGGATCACGTTGACCAGACCGAAGTTGATCAGCAGCTCGGTGGCGACGGGAAGGTCGCCCCGGAAGCCCTGATCGGGGAGGACGGACCGCAGTGCCAGCGCCGCCATCAGGGCCAGCACGACGTTGGTGGCGGGCCCGGCCAGGCTGACCAGGAGCGAGTGGTTCCTCGGGCTGCGCATGCGCGACGGGTTGACGGGCACGGGCTTGGCCCACCCGAACGGAGACGATCCGACCAGCACCAGGATGACGGGGAGAATGATGGTGCCGAACGGGTCGACATGCGAGATGGGGTTGAGCGTGAGGCGGCCGGCTCGCTTGGCCGTGTCGTCGCCGAACTTCAGGGCGACGACCCCGTGGGACACCTCGTGCAGGATCACCGAGCCGAACAGGACGGCGAGAAGGAGAGCGGTGTTGGTGGTGACGACGTTGCGGACGATCAGGACGGCGACGACGACGACTGCCACCACGGCCAGCGTGAACTTCTGTCGCGGTTCGAGCGGCTGGCGCTGGAACGGCGGCTGACCCGGCTGGCCGGGCTGGTCCGGCGGCTGCGCGCCGGACGGATGCTGTGGGTCAGTGATGGAGGATCAGCGCTTGGAGGCGCAGTCCATGCACAAGCGGGCGGCCGGCTTGGCCTCGAGCCGCGCCGGGCTGATGCGCTGCTCGCAGCCCTCGCACACCCCGTAGCTGCCCGCCGCAAGCTTGCCGAGGGCATACTCGACCTCGTCGAGCGTCTCCCGCAGGCTCGCCGCCAGGGCCTCGGCCTCGCCCCGCTCTGCGGTCACCTGGCTGGAGTCGGCGAAGTTCGAGTCGTACTCGATGCTGGCGCCCCCACCGACGCCCAGCTCACCGAGCTGGACAACCAAGGTCTCACGCTCCTGCTCGAGCATGGCGCGCAGGTCGACGGAGGGTGCATCGTTTGCCACACCGTGAGGCTACCGGCTGCGGGGCATCCCGGGGTCACGTTGCTTTCCGCTACGCGGATGCCAGCGGGCGTACCCGTCCACCAGGTCGGCCTCGGCAAGCGGCGCGGGCTGGCCGACGAACAGTTGCTGGACGGCGCCGGGCGAGGCGCCACCGTCGGCCAGATGGACGGCGAACGAGTGGCGCAGCACGTGGGGGCCGAGGCGGCCGGTCAGGCCCGCCCGCTCCCCCGCCGACCGGACGACGGACCACCCCCACTGCCTCGACAGGCGCCCGCCGCGCTGGTTCAAGAACAGCGTACGGTCGTCGGCGCCGCCGCTTTTGCCCCCACGCGCGGCCACCAGGGACGTGAGCGCCGCTGCCGCCGGGGCGCCATAGGGCACCACGCGCGGGTTACGACCACCGAGCCGGGCCAGCCCGCCCTCGATGTCGCCGACCGACAGGCCCACCGCCTCCGAGATGCGGGCGCCGGTGGCGTAGAGGAGCTCCAGCAGGGCCCGGTCGCGGCGCGCCGTGGGACCGTTGCCGGCAACGGACCCGACGAGAGCCGCCGCCTCGGCCTCGGTGAGCACGGCCGTGCCGGCCGACACCGGCTCGGGCCGGTCGACCGATCCCGCCGCGTCGTTCCCGCACCACCGGTGCAGCGAGCGCAGCGCCACCAGGGCCCGGGCCATCGACGCCGGCCGCCGGCCGGCCGCCTCCATGGCGGCCAGGTACGCGGCCACGTCGCGCTCGCCTGCTTCGACCACGGTGAGGTGGCGGCCGGACAGGAAGCGCTCGTAGGCGACCAGGTCCCGGCGGTACGCGGCAAGGGTGTTGGCGGCGCGGCCCCGTTCCTCCAGGTCGGCCAGGAACCCGAGGGCGGCGTCGCTGAGCGACGTCCCGCCGCGACCGGGTCGGGCGTCGAGGGGCCTCAGGCCAGGCACGCCATGGGGTCGGCCGCCGGCAGGCCCAGCGCCTCCGCCACCACCGCGTTGGTGACGTGGCCTCCGACCGTGGTGACGCCGAGGCGCAACGACGGGTCGTGCTCCACCGCGCCCCGCACGCCCCGCTCGGCCACTTCCAGCACGTACGGAAGGGTGGCGTTGGTGAGGGCGTAGGTGGACGTGTGCGGCACGGCGCCCGGCACGTTGCCCACCGCGTAGTGCAACACCCCGTGTACCTCGTACACCGGCGCGTCGTGGGTGGTCTCGCGCGTCGTCTCCACGCACCCACCCTGGTCGATGGCGATGTCGACGATGACGGCGCCGGGCTTCATGGCCCGCACCATGTCCTCGGTGACCACCATGGGCGCCCGGCCGCCGGGCACCAGCACGGCGCCGATCAACAGGTCTGCCTCGGCCACCGCCCGCTCCACTGCGCCCCGGTTGGACGCCAGGGTGAGGATGCGGCCCTTGTGGATCTGGTCGACGAAGCGGAGACGGTCGAGGTTCTTGTCGAGGAGCCACACCTCGGCCTCCATGCCCTGGGCGATCCACGCCGCGTTCCAACCGACGTTGCCTGCGCCGATCACGACCACCCGCGCCGGCCGCACGCCCGGCGCACCGCCGAGCAGTACGCCCCGCCCGCCGTTGTGCCGCTCGAGGTAGTGGGCGCCGATCTGGGTGGCCATGCGGCCCGCCACCTCGCTCATGGGCGCCAGCAGCGGCAGGGCGCCGTTCGAGGTCTGCACCGTCTCGTAGGCGAGGGCGGTGGTGCCGGCCGAGAGCAGCGCTTTGGCCACATCGGGGTAATGGGCCAGGTGCAGGTACGTGAAGAGGATCTGGTCGGCCCGCAGCCCGGCCCACTCGTTGCGCTGCGGCTCCTTCACCTTCACGACCATCTCGGCGCCCCAAGCGTCGGCCTCGCCGACCGTCTCGGCACCGGCGGCGGTGAAGTCGGAATCGGTGATCGACGACCCGTCACCCGCCCCCCGCTCCACCAGCACCCGGTGACCGTGGGCCACCAGCTCGCGCACGCCGTCGGGCGTGATGGCCACCCGGTTCTCGCCCGTCTTCACCTCGGCCGGCACTCCGACGATCACGTGTCCAGGGTAATCCCGCCACTCCCGAGGAAATAGCCACCGGAATCCGGTGGCTATTTACTCGAAAGCGCCTCGCGGGCGAGGAGGAGGCCGATCATCGTCTTGGCGTCGACGATGGCGCTCGAGGCGATGAGCCCGGGCACGTCGGCGAGGGCGATCCGCTCGATTGTCATATGCGTCTCCTCTACGCCCTGGAACGACGTGGCGCACTCCTCCAGGTCGAGGCCCATGTACAGGTGCGAATGCTCGTCGCAGAAGCCCGGCGAGTTGAAGTACTCGGCCAGCTTCTGGAGGCGGCCGGCCCGCATACCGACCTCCTCCTCCAACTCCCGGGCCGCCGTCACCTCGGGCGCCTCGCCCGCCACGTCCCGCTTGCCCGCCGGCAGCTCCAGCAGCTCGCGGTCGAGGGCCGAGCGGTACTGGCGGACGAGCAGCACGGTGGCGCCACCGTCGAGCACGGGCACCACCACGACGGCGCCGGGGTGGTGCACCACGTCGCGCTCGAACACGGTGCCGTCGGGCGCCTGGTAACGCCCGACGCCGGCGGACACCACCGCGCCGCGCCACACCTCGCGCTCGTCCAGCTTGCGGAAACCGCTCGTCCTCATCCGCTCAGCGGGCCGCTCTGGCCCCGCTCGCCCTTCGGGCTGCTCACGCGATGCGCAGCCGGCTCAGATGACGGGCAGCTGAGGGTTGCGACCCTCGGCCCGGTCGAGGGCGGCGCCCACCAGCTCGAAGAACAGCGGGTGGGGCCGGTCGGGCCGGCTCTTGAACTCGGGGTGGGCCTGGGTGCCGATCCAGCACGGGTGGCCCGGCAGCTCGATGAACTCGACCAGGCGGTCGTCGGGCGACGTGCCCGAGCACACCAGGCCGGCCTCCTCCAGGCGGTGCCGGTAACGGGGGTTGACCTCGTAGCGGTGGCGGTGGCGCTCGTAGACGACGGGCTCGCCGTAGGCCTTCTCGACCAGCGAGCCGGGCTTGAGCTTGGCCACATACGACCCGAGGCGCATGGTGCCGCCCATGTTGACGACCTCGCGCTGCTCATCCATGAGGTCGATCACCATCTCGGGCGAGGTGGGGTCGAACTCGCGGGAGTGGGCCTGCAGGAGCCCGGCCTCGTTGCGGGCGAAGTCGATCACCATCACCTGGAGCCCGAGGCACAGGCCCAGGCAGGGCACCTCGTGCTCGCGGGCGTAGCCGGCGGCGGCGATCTTGCCGTCGATGCCCCGCTCGCCGAACCCGCCGGGGATCACCATGCCGTCGAGGTCGCGCAGGCGGCCGTCGGCCAGCAGGCCGGTGACCTCCTCGGCCTGGATCCAGTCGATGTCCACCTTGGCCCCGTGGTGGAACCCGGCGTGGCGCAGCGCCTCGACCACCGACAGGTAGGCATCGGCCAGGTTCACGTACTTGCCGATGAGGCCGATGCGCACGGGCTTGACCGCCGCGTCGACCAGGTTCACCAGTGACGTCCAGCGGGCCAGATCGGGCGCCGGCGTATCCAGCTGGAGCAGGCGGCAGACCTCGTCGTCGAGACCCTCCTCGTGCAGCACTAGGGGGATGGAGTAGAGGTTTCGGGCGTCGACCGCGCTCACCACCGCGTCAGTGGACACGTCGCACAGCAGCGAGATCTTGCGCTTCAGACCCTCGGAGAGCGGCTGGTCGGAGCGGCAGACGATCACGTCGGGCTGGATACCCCGGCTGCGCAGCTCGGTGACCGAGTGCTGCGTGGGCTTGGTCTTCTGCTCCCCGCTCGGGCCCAGGTAGGGAACGAGCGTGAGGTGAATGTAGCAGACGTTGTTGCGGCCGACGTCCTTGCGGAACTGCCGGATGGCCTCGAGGAACGGGAGGATCTCGATGTCGCCCACCGTGCCGCCGACCTCGGTGATGACGACGTCGACCTCGTCGGTGGCGAGGCGGGTGATCCGCTCCTTGATCTCGTTGGTGACGTGCGGGATGACCTGCACCGTCTTGCCGAGGAAGTCGCCTCTGCGCTCCTTGGCGATCACCGACTGGTAGATCGAGCCGGTGGTGGTGTTCGACTCCCGGTGCAGGTTCTCGTCGATGAACCGCTCGTAATGGCCGAGGTCGAGGTCGGTCTCGCCGCCGTCGTCGGTGACGAACACCTCGCCGTGTTCGAACGGGTTCATGGTGCCCGGGTCGACGTTGATGTACGGGTCGAGCTTCTGCATCGTGACCCGCAGGCCCCGGGCCTTGAGCAGGCGACCGAGAGCGGAAGCCGTGATCCCCTTGCCGAGTGACGAGGACACGCCCCCCGTCACGAAGATGTGCTTCGCCACGGGCCCGTACCCTACCTGACGGCTCGGGCCCGCCAGCGGACCCGGTCATTGGCGCACCATCCCTCCGTGTTGGCGCACCAATGAGTTGCTGGCCGACCGTCCTCCCGGGCCGGTCATGGTGCGGGGCGCGCCCTTGCGTACGATGGCGCCCGTGGCGCACCCGCGGGTCCTGGTCGTGGTGGCGGCCACGGCGGCGGCGGTGTTCGCCCTCCTCCTGCTGGCCGTCGGCCTGCACAGCGGCCCCCTCCCCCTCGACGGCACCGTGCGGGACTGGTTCGCCACCCTGTCGAGCCCGGAGAACCGCGACCTGGTGCGCCCCGTCGCCCGCCTGGGCGCACGGGAGGTGCTGATCCCCCTGCTGCTCGCCGGCGGCGCCGCCATCTCCGTGCGGCGCCGCACGCCGGGCCCCCTCATGATGCTGGTGGGCAGCTACGTCGGGATGGCGGCGGTCGTGGGCCCGGTGAAGACGCTGCTCCACCGCCCCGAGCCGCGCGACCTGGCCGGCGAGATCGGGCGCAGCTTCCCTTCGGGCCACGCCGCCCAGGCCATCCTCGTGTACGGGATGCTGGCCCTGGTCCTGCTGGCCGGCCCCATGGCGCCCCGGGCCCGGGCCGCCGCCACCGTGGTGCCGATCGTGGCGTCGGCCGCCGTGGGGTTCGCCGTGCTGTTCCGGGAGGCGCACTGGCTCAGCGACATGGCGGCGGGTTACGCCATCGGCCTGGTGTGGTTGGCGGGACCGGTGGCCCTCGCCCGCCTCCGGTTCCCGTGGCTGCTCGGGCTCACGTCCACCGGGGCGGAGCGGGGCAGGGCCACGAGCGACATCGCCGGCTGAGCAGCGCGACCAACCCGCCGGGCCTGGCGTGCTTCCGGTATGTTTGTCCGGTAAGCGCCTTACCAAGGGGAACGTCATGACGCCCTCGCCGCCGCCATGGGGCGGGCCGCCTTCCTGGCAAGGCTCGACCGGGCGCAACGGACGGGCTCGGGACGACTGCCGCTCAACCGGGCGGGTTGAGCCGCCCGACCGCCTTTCGGGCCAGGGCGATCGCTGCCCCATACGGGTCCCGGTGCCGGTCGACGGCGACGGAGAACACCACGGAGCCGCACAGGACCCGCACCGAGCTGGTGAGGGCGTCGAAGACGGCGGCGTCGCCGAGGTCCTCGACGGGGCGGAAGCGCTCGGGCCCGGTGTTGCGCGCGAACGCCTCGGAACTGATGCCGGCGCCGGCCAACGAGATGCTGACGGTCGGAGGGAGCCGCGGCTCGTAGCTGCACCGGCGGTGCTCGATGGTGCCGGTGTCCCAGCTCACCATGGACATGGTGCGGACGCTGACGGCGTCGCGGAGCAGCGACTCCACGTCCTTGCGGGTGATGAGCTCATGGGGGTCGAAGGGGAACTCGGCCGACACCACGCCGGAACCGTCGTCGACGAGCGACCCCTCGGACGCGGATTGGACCTCCTGCGCCAGTCCCTCGGTGCGGGTCGCAGAGCGGTCCGGCTGCCCGGCCAGCATCGTGATCACCTGCTGGCGGGTCCGGGACAGGTCAGCCCCCAACTGCACCAGCGCCTGGGCGGCCACCCCCTCCCCCTCCCGGATCAGGCCGAGCAGGATGTGCTCCGTGCCGATGTAGTTGTGGCCCAGTTGCAGCGCCTCACGCAACGCCAGATCCAGGACCTTCTTAAATCTCGGCGTGAACGGCTGCGGCGATTCCGAGGGCGGCTCGCCCGGTGGGCCGGCGAGATTCTTCACCTCCTGGCGCAGGTCGTCCAGCGTGATCCCGAGCGTCGTCAGGGCGGCGAATGCCACCCCCTCGCCCTCGTGCACCAGGCCGAGGAGGAGGTGCTCGGTGCCGATGAAGGTGCTGTTGAGGAGACGCGCCTCCTCCTGCGCCAGCACGAGCACGCGGCGGGCTCGGTCGGTGAAGCGCTCGAACATGCTCTCTCCTGATCAGGGCCCGGACAGCCGACCATGAGCATGCCGCAGACGAAGAGGTCGGGCACCGAGGATCAGTACCGGCGGCCCCAGCGGTCGAGCGCCCGCAACGGGGGCACGGCATCGATCACGCGGCCGAACGAGACCACCTCGCTGACGGCGTTGAGCACCACCACCGCCACCAGCACCAGCGTGCGGGTCGCCGGGGCGCACGCCATCACCACGCCGAGGCCCACCGCCCCGCCCAGGACGTTGGCGCCCGTGTCGCCCAGCATGAGGTGCTCGCGCAGGTCGTCGAGCAGGAGGGCGGCGACCGCCCCCGCCACCACGGCCACGCCGACCAGCGACGTCGGGCCTGCGGTGACGGCTGCCAGGACCACGAACGCCAGCAGTCCCCCTTTGGCCGCCCGGCCGGGGCGGCGGTCGAGCAGGTTGCCCAGGTTGGCGGCCAGTGCCACCAGGGCGGCGTCGGCCATCAGCCGGGCGAAGCCGGCCTGGTCGGGCGAGGCGATGGCCACGGCCACCACGGCCACCGCCAGGCCGCCGAACAGCTTCACCGCCCCGGTCGTGAGCCGACCCCGTGCCAGCTCGGTGAGGTGCCCCCGGAAGCCCCGGGCGTCGTCGCCGCCGGCCAGGTCGTCGAGCAGCCCGACCAGCGCCATGCCCACCACCACGACGGTGACCGCCGCCCGGTCGGCGTGCAGGCCCGCCGAACCGACCCCTGCGGCGCCGACCAGCGCCCGCCCCGCCTCCACCACGACCACGGCGAGAGCGACCACCACCCCTGCGGCAGTGGGGACGTCGTGGCCCCGCCAGTTGGCCCGCAGGAGGGCGGGCTGCGCGAGCGTGGGGCGCAGCAGGGTCCACAGCAGGCGGGCCGCCAGCCATCCGGCCAGCACGGCCAGCGTCACGGTCATGGGCGGGTTTTCTCGGTACGGAAAGTCACGCTGGGGCGCCAGTTTCCGTACCGAGAATGGGCGGGATCACGTTCCGGCGGCCAGGCGGCGGCCCGCGCCAGGCTCCGAGCCGACTCGGACGGCGGTCCGCCCGGGGGCAGCGGGCTCGAGCACTCGGGGCTGCGGGTCGTCGGGTCGTAACGCCAGGAACGTGAGGAACGGGCCGACGTAGACGAAGACCAGCCCGGTCACCACCGCGCCCGAGTCGTTCACCGCGTAGCCGAGGACGCCGGCCGCCAGCACGCCGGCCAGCCCGGCCCGCACGGCGGAGCGGGGCGGCAGCAGGCCTGCCCACCCGCGGGCCCAGGCCAGGATGGCCAGCAGGTAGGCGCCGGTGATGGCGACCACCCACGCCCACGGCGAGCGGAAGGAGCGCATGTTGGCCGCCACCTTGCGGTCGAGTGTGGTGCGCAGCGGCTCCCAGCCCTCGTCGCCGATGCGGGCCGCCAGCTCGCCGAGATGGGTACGCGACCCGGCCGGGCGCAGCAGGTCGGCCCCGGTGGCCACGACCAGGACGGCCACCGCGGCGCCGGCCGCCAGACCCACCGCCTTCCACGACAGGCGCCGCCCGGACAGTGCCACCAGCGTCAGCCCGAACACGGGCACGAGCGTGAGGATGCCACCCACGTCGGAGCCGAGCGACGGCGCGCCATCCGCCAGCGCAACCAGCCCGAGCACACAGGCGGCTGTCACCATGGCCTCACGGCGGCGGGGAGCGTGGTGGACGTGGAGGGCGACGGCCAGCACGGCGGTGGCGGCCAGCATGGCGAAGGCGGTGTTGCCGAGGCCCGTGAAGCGGGCGGCCGTGTGGTACGAGTATCCGAGCAGGCTCGACGTCTGCAGGTTGGCCCCGGTGGCCAGGTCGGCCACCAGCAGAGCCACGGTGGCGCCGCAGAGCCAGGCCAGCGGTCCCAGCGGCCGGCGCCGGCCGAGGCGGGCGGCGGCGGCCACCAGGGCGACGTCGATCAGCACCAGCAGCGCCACCGCCCCGTCGCCCAGCACGGCCACGTCGGGCACGGCCCGCAGCACGAAGGTGGCGAGCGGCCAGGCCGCGATGGCTGCCGCCACCCAACGCATAGCCCTGGCCGGGCGGCCGGCGGTCCCCAGCCGGGTGCACACCACCACTGCCACCGCGTAGGCGAGGGCCTGGAGGAGGATGAACCAGAAGGTGAGCGGGAAGTAGAGCGACTCCCGGAACGCGGCGTCGCGGTCGACGTCGCGCAGCATGCCGAGGTCGACCGGGACGCTGCGTTCCGGGAGTCGCTCTACTCCCGGGTCAGCTTGTGGTTCATCCTCTTCCAGGCCCTCGCCTACGCGGTGGCGGTGGTGGTGTGCACCCGGCTGGGGGCCGCCGGCCGCCCGGCCAGGGCTATGCGGTGGGTGGCGGCAGCCATCGCTGCCTGGCCGCTCGCCACCTTCGTGCTGCGGGCCGAGCGGCCGGCGCCGGCCGCTCGGC
>JBKJNA010000199.1:0-20500 GCA_046596195.1 Acidimicrobiales bacterium
CATGTAGACCCTGGCGCGAGCGATGGCTCGACGGTGGGTGGCCTCCTTGGGCGTGACGTCGACCATGCGGGCCCGGCCCAGGGGATCGATGTGGGTGAGCCCACGCTCGGACATAACGGGAGTGTAGGGGCTGGAGGTCCTATCCGCCGATCTGGCTCATCGACCGGGCGGGGCGGGTGAACTGCACCTGGCCGATGGTGTGGCCGGCCCATTTGGTGCCCACTTCGGCCTCGATGGCGGCGGCCACGTCGCCATCCGACCCGCCGCTGCGCAGGACGGAGCGCAGGTCGGCCTCACGCACGGCGAAGAGGCAACTGCGGAACTGCCCGTCGGCCGTGAGGCGCACCCGGTCGCAGGTCGAGCAGAAGCTCCGGGTGACACTCGCCACCACGCCGATCTCGCCCCCCCCGTCGCGGTAGCGGAACCGCTGCGCCGGCGCGGAGCCGGGCTCGGGGACGGCCTCCAGCGGGTGGACGGCGTGGATGGCCCCGACGATCTCGTCCTGGCTCACCACCTTGCCGCTCGTCCAGGCCCCGTCGGCGTCGAGGGGCATGAACTCGATGAAGCGCATCACGACGCCCCGGTCGCGACCGAAGGCGGCGAGGTCGAGGATCTCGTCGTCGTTCACGCCCCGCATCAGGACGCAGTTGACCTTCACGGGATCGAACCCGGCGGCCACGGCGGCGTTGATACCGTCCAGCACCCTGTCCAGGTCGTCGCGCCGGGTGATGGCGGCGAAGCGCTCCGGCCGCAGCGAATCCAGCGAGATGTTGACCCGCCGGAGCCCGGCCGCCCGCAGGTCGGCGCCCACCAGGGCGAGGGACACGCCGTTGGTGGTCATGGACAGGTCGACGCCCAGGCGGGCCAGCTTCTCGACCAGGACGGCCAGGTTGGCCCGCACGGTGGGCTCGCCGCCTGTGATGCGGATGCCGTCGAACCCGAAGCGCTCGACGCAGACCGTCGCCACCCGCTCGATCTCCTCGTAGGTGAGGATCTCCGAGCGGGGCACCCAGTCCAGCCCGTCCGCCGGCATGCAGTAGGTGCAGCGCAGGTTGCAGCGGTCGGTGACCGAGATGCGCAGGTCGCGGACGGTGCGCGCGAAGGGGTCGACGAGAGGCGTTGGTGCGCGCATGGGTGTGTCCAGGCTACGGGCGCCCCGGCCCTATGCCAGAAGCATGACCTCCACAGTGCCGCCCTGGTCCACACCGGTGCCGTCGGGGAGGACGGCGAGGGCGTTGGCGCGGGCCATCGCCCACAGCATGTGTGACTGCTGGGCCCCGGTCGACCGCACGTGGTAGCGGCCGTCCTCTTCGGCGGCCGCCCACACCCGCACGAGGTGCACCTTGCCGTCCGGCCGGCGGGGCAGGGGTCCGTCGGCCACGGCGATGACACGGGGCCGGTCGAGGTGCGCCGGGGGATGGCCCATCATCTTCCGCAGGGCCGGCCTGGCGAACAGCTCGAAGCTCACCATCGATGACACCGGGTTGCCAGGGAGCCCGAACACCGGTGTGCCGTCGACCACCCCGAAGGCGAGCGGCTTGGCTGGCTTCACCGCCACCTGCATCCACACCATGGAGCCACCCGACAGCTCGTCGAGCACGACCTTCACGTAGTCGAAGTCGCCCACGCTCACGCCGCCGCTGGTGACGACGGCGTCGCAGGTGGCGATACCGGCTGACAGCGCGGACCGGATGTCGTCCTCACTGTCGCCGCAGCGACCCAGGTCGACTGCCTCGCAGCCGGCCTCGTGCACCAGGCCGAGCAGGGTCGGGCGGTTCGAGTCACGGATCTGCCCGGGCCGCAGCGGCGAACCGTCGTCCACCAGCTCGTCGCCGGTCGACAGGACGCCTACCCGGGCCCGCCGCACCACCTCGATCGCCGTCCGCCCGGTGCTGGCCAGCACGCCCAGGTGGCCGGGGGAGAGGTGGGTCCCGGTCGGGAACACCTCCTGTCCGGCTACGAGGTCGTCACCGGCGCGCCGCACGTGGTCGCCCGCCTGCGCCGCCACCTCGATCAGCACCGACATGCCGCCGTCCACCGCCGACGTGCGTTCGACCATGACGATGGCGTCCGCCCCCGCCGGCATCGGCGCCCCGGTCATGATGCGCACGGCCTCGCCCTCGTCCACCTGCACGCCGGGCGCCGCGCCGGCCGCCAGTGAGCCGACCACCCGCAGCTGCACGGGCGCACCGGCGGTGTCGGCGGCGCGGACGGCGTAGCCGTCCATGGCCGTGTTGTCGAACGGCGGCACCGGCTCGGGGGCGTCGGCGGCGGCCGTCGTCACCAGGCCGAGTGCTTCGGCCAGCGGCACGGTCACGGCCGGCAGCGGGGAGCAGGCGGCGAGGACCCGGCTGCGGGCGGTCGCCAGGGGGACGAGCGCCACGCTCAGACGAGCTTCTTGCGTTCCACCAGGTCGACGAGGAACGCCCGGAACTCGGGGCCGAGGTCCTCACGCTGGAGGGCGAGCTCGACCGTGGCGCGCAGGTAGTCGAGCTTGTTGCCGATGTCGTACCGGCCCTCCTCGAACACGTAGCCGTAGACCGTCTGCTCCTTCAGCAGGAGGGCGATGGCGTCGGTGAGCTGCAACTCCCCGCCGGCGCCGGGGCCCACGTTGTCGATGGCGTCGAAGATCTCGGGCGTGAACACATAGCGGCCCATCACCGCCAGGTTGGACGGGGCGTCCTCGGGGGCGGGCTTCTCCACCACGCCGAGCAGGCGCACCAGCCCCTCCTCGACCGCTTCGGGCCGGGCGCAGCCGTAGGACGAGATCTCCTTGCGGGCGACCTCCTTCAACGCCACGACCGATCGGCCGTACCGGCCGTGCACGCTCAACATCTGTTCCAGGACGTCGCTCTTGTCGTCCATGATGTCGTCGCCCAGCATCACGGCGAAGGGCTCGTTGCCCACATGCTGGCGGGCAACGCCGACGGCATGGCCGAGGCCCTTGGCCTCGCCCTGGCGGACGTAGTGGATGTCGGCCATGTCGGCGATGGCCCGCACCTCGGCCAGCTGCTCGTGCTTGTCCTTCGCTGTCAGCTCCGCTTCCAGTTCGAAAGACCGGTCGAAGTGGTCCTCGAGGGTGCGCTTACCCCGGCCGGTGATGATCAGGATGTCGCGGATGCCGGCCCGGACCGCCTCCTCCACCACGTACTGGATGGCCGGCTTGTCGACGATGGGCAGCATCTCCTTCGGCTGCGACTTGGTGGCGGGAAGGAACCGGGTTCCCAGGCCTGCAGCCGGGATGACCACCTTGCGAACGGCCCTCGTCATGGCAGGATCGTAGGCCCGGGCCGTCATCCCGGTGCGGCGTGGACGTTCGGCGTCGCTTGTACACTGGTCTGCCGTGCCGACCTACGAATACGCATGCAGATCGTGCGGAGAGCATCTCGAGGTCGTGCAGTCGTTCCGTGACGACGCCCTCACCGAGTGCCCGGGGTGCGGCGGTCAGCTGCGCAAGGTGTTCGGGGCCATCGGCATCGCCTTCAAGGGGAGCGGCTTCTACAGCACCGACAGCCGCGACAAGTCTGGCTCGACCAAGGCCCGGACGGACTCGAAGGACAAGGCGTCCTCGAAGGACAAGGCGTCGTCGTCGCCGGGCGACAAGTCGGGATCGAGCTCCGACTCCGGGTCGGGGTCAGGCTCAGGCTCAGGGTCGGGCTCGGGTGACAAGAGCACCGGTTCCTCCTCGGGCAAGGGGGACTCGAAGGCCGCCGCCTCGTCGTGAGCCGCCCGACGGCGGAGATCGGCGTCTTCGGCGGTTCCGGTTTCTACGCCTTCCTCGACGACGTCACCACGGTCGCCGTCCATACGCCCTACGGGGCGCCCTCGGCGCCGATCGCCATCGGCACGGTGGGGGACCGGTCGGTGGCGTTCCTGCCCCGCCACGGCGTGCATCACGAGTTGCCGCCGCACAAGGTGAACTACCGGGCCAACGTCTGGGCCATGCGCGAAGTGGGCGTGCGCCGGCTGATCGGGCCCTGCGCGGCGGGGTCGTTGCAGCCGGGTGTGAAGCCCGAGGAGTTCGTGCTGGTCGACCAGTTGGTGGACCGCACCTCGGGCCGGGCCGACACGTTCTATGACGGCGGCGCCGTGCACCACGTGTCGTTCGCCGACCCCTACTGCCCCGACCTGCGGACCGCCCTGTCGGCCAGCGCGTCCACTGCCGGCGTCACGGTGCACGAACGGGGCACGGTGGTGGTGATCCAGGGGCCCCGGTTCTCGACCCGGGCCGAGTCGTCGTGGTACCGCTCGGCCGGTTGGGAGGTCATCAACATGACCCAGTACCCCGAGGCCTACCTCGCCCGGGAGCTCGGGCTCTGTTACGCCTGCGTGGCGCTGATCACCGACTACGACACCGGCCTCGAAGGGGTCGACGGTATCGAGCCCGTCACCATGGACGTCGTGTTCGAGGTCCTGGCCAGGAACGTCGAGCGCACCCGCTCGCTGCTGTTCGCTGCCATCCCCGGGCTCTCGTCGTCGCCCTCGTGCTCGTGCGCATCAGCCCTTTCCGGCGGGCCGCTCGGGGCGTAGGCTCCGGCGAGGCCGCTTCCCCCCCTCACCCTCCGTCCTCGTCCGAGGAAGGAGCGCCCCGTGCGCCTCCGCCGTTCCCCGCTCCCGTTCTGGGTGTTGTCCTTCGCGCTCGCTGCAGGTACGGGCCTCACCGTCTCCCGTCTCGTGGGTGAGGCGTCCGCCCGCGCCGCACGGCTCGGCGGTCTGGTCGACGTCGCTGTGGCGGCGCAGCCCGTCGACGCCGGCGACGTGGTGCGGGCCGCCGACGTGACGGTGCGGCGCCTGCCCGCCGGCGCCCTTCCCGACGCTCCGGTGGCGCTGTCGCCGGCAGGCAAGGTCGCCCTCGTCCCCATCATTCCCGGTGAGGTGCTGCTGGCCGCCAAGCTGGCGCCCGAGGGCCTCCGCGGCGTGGCTGCGCTGGTGCCGCCCGGGCACCGGGCGCTGGCCGTGCCGGTGGACCGGGGCGGCCTCACGCTGCGCCTGGGCGACCGGGTCGACGTGCTGGCCACCTTCGACGTCGCCGCCGGCGACCCCGTTGGGGCAGGCGCCGGCGGGGCGACCCCACCGGTGGCGGAGGCAGACCCCGGCGCCGCGCCGGCGACGGAGCCGGCGCCCACGTTCCCGGTGGCGCTGGGCGCCCTGGTCGTCGGCGTCGGCGACGAGGCCGTCACCGTCGCCGTCAGCCCCGAAGAGGTGCCCCGGGTCGCCTTCGCCCTCGCACGGGGAACCGTGGCGCTGGCCCTCGCCGGGGCGGCCGTGCCCCCGCTGGTCAGCCGATCGGTACCGTGACGGTCCTGGTTCGCTGACCGGTCCTCAGGTGCGCCGGCCGGCCGGCGTCCCCGGCTCGAAGCGCGGGAGAGTGGGCAGCGATGACGTCAGTCCGCCCTCGCACCGGCTGAGGCGGATCCGGCCGGCGCTGCGGTCCAGCCAGGCGGCCACGCACAGGACCTCGTCGGCCAGGTCTCGGGGCAGCGGCCCGTCGGCAGGCGGGGACGGACCGGCTGGAGCGTCGGCCTCGGCGAATGGGAGCATGCTCGGCTCCGTTCCCTCCCAGGCGCTGACCAGCCGGCCGCCGTCGAGGACGGCCCCGCCCTCGCCCTCGACCTCCAGGCGCATCCGCCCGGCCGTGCGGAGGGCGTCGAGGCGGCGCTGGCGGACCAGGGTGGAGGCGAGGGCGGCGGCCCGCTCCCGGGTGGCGGCCGCCTCCTCGTAGCGGCGGTCGGCGGCCAGCGCCCGCATGCGCAGTGCCAGCGGCCCGAGCAGGCGATGCGGGTCGACGGTGAGGCCCCGCACCACGCTGTCGACCACGGCCGGATAGCCGGCCGCATCGGCGCCGCCGGCACACGGGCACGCGGCCACGCCGAGCTGGGCCGGCGCACAGGGCGCAGCCGCCGGGTTGCGGCCCGGCTTCTTGGTGCAGCGGCGGATGAGGGTGGCCGACTGCACTGCCTCGATCACCAACTGCGCGGTGCGGGCCGAGGACACGGGGCCGAGGTACAGGCAGCCGTCGCCCGCCTTCGGCGTACGCACCACCGACAGCCTGGGGAAGCGCTCGTCGAGTGTGAGCTTCACGTAGGTGTATCGGCGCCAGTCCTTCGACCGCCGGTTGTACCGGGGGCGCAGCTCGTGGATCTTGCGCACCTCGAGCACCGAGGCCTCGAGGTCGCCGCTGCACACCACGTGGTCGACGGCCGCCGTCTCCCGCAGCAGCTGGCCCACCTTGCGCCGCTCGTCGCCCGAGAAGTACGACCGCACCCGCCGGCGCAGGTTCACCGCCTTGCCGACGTAGAGCACGCGGCCGCCACCGTCACGGAAGAAGTACACGCCCGGCCGGCGGGGCAGGTCCTTCACCAGGCGGAGCTTGGCCACCATGGGATGGCCCTGGACCGTGGGCAGCTCCAGCAGGTCGTCGAGCGCCAGCACCCCGAGCCGGCCCGCCCGCTCGAGCAGGCAGTGGAGGACCTCGCCGGTGGCCAGGGCGTCGTCGAGCGCCCGGTGGGTGGGCTTGTGGCTCACGCGGAGGTGGGCCGCCAATGTGGAAAGCTTGCAGTTGGGCACCTCGTCGGCCACCAGGCGCCGCGCCAGCGCACAGGTGTCGACCCAGCGGTTGGTGAGGCCGGGCCGCTCCGTCTCCCGTAGGGAGGCGGCCAGGAACCGCAGGTCGAAGCGCACGTTGTGGCCCACGATGACGGCGTCGCCGAGGAACTCGAGGAACGTGGGCAGCACCGCCTCGACCGGCGGCGCCGCCTGCACCATGGCCTCGGTGATGCCGGTGAGATAGGTGATTTCCGGTGGGATGCCCTGACCTGGGTCCACCAGCGTCTGGAACGTGCCGAGGCATTCGCCTCCGCGCAGCTTCACGGCGCCGATCTCGGTGATCTTCGAGCGGCCCGCCTCGCATCCCGTCGTCTCCAGGTCGAGCACCACGAAGGTGACCTGGTGCAGCGGCGTGCCCAGGTCGTCGAACGATCGCTGGACCACCGCCATGGCGGGTCACTGTAAGCGAACAGGTGTTCGCCGACAAGAGCGCGACCGCCGATCGTTCCCGGGTTCTTGGTTGCGCCGGCGTCAGTATCCGGATTCCGAACCGTGGTGCCGTCGCAAGGACCCTCTCCGTGGTCAGGCTGCTGGCAAGGGCTTCGCTGCTGGCGCCGGTACCTTGCCCGGATGCCGGAGCTGCCCGAGGTCGAGGCCTATCGGGTGCTCGCCGAGTCCGCTCTTGGGCGCCCCGTGGTCGCGGTCGACGCTCCCGACGCGTGGTTCCTCAAGGGCGGCATCGACGCTGGTGGCGTCGCTGCCGCCCTCATCGGACGCTCGTTCACCGCTGCCCGCCGGCGGGGCAAGCTCCTGCTGCTCGACACATCCGGCGACGGGCCCGTGCTCGGCCTCCGGTTCGGGATGACCGGCCGTCTCGTGGTGGACGGGCGGGCCGGTGTCGACAGGCTCCTCTACTCGAGCGATCAGGGCCTGTCTGCCTGGGACCGCTTCGCCGTGCAGTTCACCGTCGGCGGCGACCTGCGGGTGCACGACCCCCGCCGGCTCGGTGGCGTGTTCCTCGACCCCGACGAGGGGCGGCTCGGTGTCGACGTGCTCACCATCACGCCCGCTGCCCTGCGCTCCGCCCTGGCGCGGAGCACGGCGCCCCTCAAGGCCCGCCTCATGGACCAGGCCCGCCTGGCCGGCGTGGGGAACCTGCTGGCCGACGAGACGCTGTGGCGGGCCGGCCTCGACCCTCGCCGGCCGGCCGGCTCCCTCACCCCCGCCGAGCTGCGCCGTCTCCACAGGCACCTACGCGGGTCGGTGGTCGACCTCATCGAGCGGGGCGGATCCCACTCGGGAGACCTTATGCCGGCCCGAGCCGCCGGCGGGGTCTGCCCCCGCGACGGGACCGCATTGTCGCGGGCGACCGTGGGCGGCCGCACCACGTGGTGGTGCCCGAAGCACCAACGCTGACGGGAGGGGTGAGCGCCTGGCTCGACCCGCTCGACGGTGAAGTAGTCCTCCACGATGTCGTCGTCCGGCGCGTCCGGGTCGTCCTCGGCGCTGCGTCGGGTCTGGTAGAGCAGCAGCCGAGTGAGCCGTTCTGCCCTCGGCAGTTCCCGGCGGCGCTCGATCCCCGATCGACCGCCTTGCCGGCCGCTGCCGCATCGATGTACAGATGGACGAAGGCGTCCTCGTCGCCGGCGCCGGCAGTCCGCGAGATCTGGTGCTACCGGCGGTGCCACCATGAAGGCGAGAATGTCAACGTGACCAAGCGATCGGTGTCCCTCGACGACGCGGTAGCCGAGCGAGTGGAGCGGGCAGCCGACGAGGACGGCGTGTCGTTCTCGTCGTGGCTGTCGAGGGCGGCGGAGGACAAGCTGCTTCTCCGTGAAGGGTTCCGCGGTGTCCGCGAGTGGGAGGCCGAGGCCGGCGCGCTGACCGCGGGGGAGCGAGCGGCCGGAGATGCGTTGCTCGACGGACTCCTGGGCAACCGGGCCGCCAGGAGCGCGTGAGCGCGGACGGGCTCACCTGACGACAGCGGCGCGCTGATCGCAGCAGAACGCGGCGACCGGCTGATCCGGGCACTGCACCGGGCTGCGATCGCACGTGGACTTCCGCCGACCGTGCCGGCGGGTGTTCTCGCCGAGGCGTGGCGCGGAGGACCGCAGCATCGGCTGTCGAGCATGCTGAAGGGTTGCAAGGTCGATGAACTCAGCGAGGAACAGGCTCGACTTGTGGGCGGGCTGATCACCCGAAGCGAGCTCGACGACACCGTTGATGTGGCCGTGGCCGAAGGGGCAATGCGTCGCAACGACGCTGTCGTGACATCGAATCGGGCACACATCGAGCAGGTAGCGGATGCGGTCGGGAAGCGCATCCCCATACACGACGTGTAGCCGGGCCGGCGGTCAGGGGAGCCCCCTCGTGGCGTACAAGGACGCGAGTTCGCCGGCGAGGGCGGCAAGCCGGTGGCGCACCGACGGCGGGTCGAGCACCTCCACCCACGAGCCGAGGCCTGCGATGTCGGCTGCGACGGCCTCCGGGCCGTGACCACGGATCTCCACCTCGACGCGCCCGTCGGGCCCCGGTGGGCCGATGCGCACCCGCACCCCGAGGAGCATCCGCAGCAACCCGACCTTCCCGGGGGTCGGCGAGCGCTTTGACCACGAGGGGCGTACGGAGGCGGTCGACCTTGTCGGCGATGACCGGCTGGTGCCGGCGCCGTCACGGGCGACGTAGCCGAGCTGCACCTGCACCCCGTCGACGACCGCGTCCTGGAGAGCGTCGAGGTGCGGCGGTGCCGGGCGGGGCGGCCGCCTACGGTCCCAGCTCTCGGCGTCGACCACGAACCGGTCACGATCTGACCGGTTTCAGGGCGGATACTGAGGCCATGACCACGACACGCACCGCCACCGATCCCCGTCCGACGTTCAGCCGGGCCCTGGCCACGACGTCCTCCGTCATCGACGCCGTGACGCCCGACCAGCTCGACCGGTCCACCCCGTGCGACGAGTTCACCGCGCGCGACCTCCTCGCCCACCTGGTGGAGGTCGTCGAGCGGACGGCTGCGCTCGGCCGCGGCGATGCCCCCTTCGGCTTTGCGACGAGCACCGCGTCCGACGACGGCTGGGCCGCCTGCTGGCGTGGCGCGGTCGCCGGCTACGAGGCGGCTTGGCGCGACGACGCCGTCCTCGAGCGCCCGATGTCGCTGCCCTGGATGTCCGGCTCGGGCGCCGAGGTCCTGGCCTCGTATCTGTCCGAGCTCACGGTGCACACCTGGGACCTGGCGAAAGCGACCGACCAGTCGCCGGCGTGGGACGACGATGTCCTTGCCGGCGCCCTGGAGATCGAGAGCGTGCTGCCCGCCGAGGGGCGCCTGGAGCTCTTCGCGGAGATCGCCCGCAAGATGGGCTCCGACGAGGTCGCCATCCCGTTCAAGGACGCCGTCGCCCTGCCCGCCGGGGCGCCCGCCATCGACCGGCTCGTGGCCTGGACCGGCCGCCGGCCCTGAGCGCCGGCAGTGGTCAGGGACCGGCGCCACCCCGCCGGCGGAGCGGCGACGATGTCGCAGCCGCTGCGCAGGCGAAGCAGGTCGCGGCCGCCGGTTGGGCCTCGAGGCGGTCGGTGCCGATGGGGCCGCCGCAGCGTTCACACACGCCGTACGTGCCGGCGGCCAGACGGTCGAACGCCTCGTCGATCTGCGTGATCCGCTGGCGGGCGGCATCCAGCAGGCCGGCGACGAGCGCCCGCTCGAACCCGACCGTGGCGCCCTCAGGGTCGTGCTCGTCGTCGAGGTTGGCGTGGGCCGCTCCCTCGACGATGGCGGTGTGCTCTGCGTCGAGGCTGCTCACTGCGTTCTGCGCCTGCGCCCGCTCCGACGTCAGCGCCGCCTCGGTGGCCGCCCGTTCCGCCCCCGTCATAACCGGGGCGACCGCACTGCCGACCCCGGCCCTCGGCTCAGGCCGTGCGGTCGCGCTTCTGGGAGCGCCGGCGGTCCGTCTGCTGCAGTTCCAGCTTGCGCAGGCGCACCGCCTTCGGGGTGACCTCCACGCACTCGTCGTCGGAGATGAACTCCAGCGCCTGCTCCAGTGACAGGACCCGGTAAGGCGAGAGGCGCACCAGCTCGTCGGCGGTGGACGAGCGCATGTTGGTGAGCTTCTTCTCCTTCACTGCGTTCACGTCGAGGTCGTCGCCCCGGGAGCTCTCGCCCACGATCATGCCCTCGTAGACCTCGGTGCCCGGACCCACCAGCATCTCGCCCCGCTCCTGCAGGTTCATCAGGGCGAACTGGGTCGTGGGGCCCTTGCGGTCGGCCACGATGCTGCCGCTCTGGCGGGTGCGAAGCTCCCCGTGCCAGGGCTCGTAGCCCTCGAACACGTGGTGGGGGATGCCCGTGCCCCGCGTCTCGGTCATGAACTCGGTGCGGAACCCGATGAGCCCGCGTGCCGGCACGATGTACTCGAGGCGGACCCACCCGGTGCCGTGGTTCACCATGTGCTGGAGGCGTCCCTTGCGGACGGCCAGCAGCCGGGTGACAGTGCCGAGGTGGTCCTCGGGCACGTGCACACTGAGGCGCTCCATCGGCTCGCACAGCTTGCCGTCGATCTCCCGGGTGACCACCTGGGGCTTGGCCACGTTGAGCTCGAAGCCCTCCCGGCGCATGGTCTCCACCAGTACCGCCAGCTGCAGCTCGCCGCGGCCCTGCACCTCCCAGGTGTCGGGACGCTCGGTCGGCAGCACCCTGAGCGACACGTTGCCCACCAGCTCGGTGTCGAGACGGGTCTTGATCTGGCGGGCGGTGAGCTTCGTGCCGTCCTGGCCGGCCAGGGGCGACGTGTTGACGCCGATGGTCATCGACAGGCTGGGCTGGTCGATGGTCATCACCGGCAGGGGACGGGGGTCGTCGGGGTCGGCCAGCGTCTCGCCGATGGTGACGTCGTCGAGGCCTGCCACGGCAATGATCTCGCCCGGCCCCGCCTCGTCGGCGGGGATCCGCTCAAGGCCCTCGGTGACGAACAGCTCGCTCAGCTTCACCTTCTCGATGGTGCCGTCGGCCTTGCACCAGGCGGTGTTCGTGCTGCGCTTGATCGTGCCCTGGCGCACCCGGCACACGGCCAGGCGCCCGAGGTAGGGGGAGCGGTCGAGGTTGGTCACGAACGCCTGGAAAGGGTGGCCCTCGTCGTAGGTGGGGGCCGGGATGTGGGAGATCAGCAGGTCGAAGAGGGGCTCGAGGGTGGTGCCCTCCTCGCCGGCGGTCATCGAGGCCCAGCCGGCCCGGGCGTTGCAGTAGACGATCGGGAACTCGATCTGGTGGTGGTCGGCGTCGAGGTCGAGGAACAGCTCGTAGACCTCGTCGAGCACCTCGGGGGTCCGGGCGTCCGGCCGGTCGACCTTGTTGACCACCAGGATCACCGGCAGCTGGGACTCGAGCGCCTTGCGCAGCACGAATCGGGTCTGGGGCTGGGGGCCGTCGGCCGCGTCGACGAGCAGCAGCACGCCGTCCACCATCGACAGGGCCCGCTCCACCTCGCCGCCGAAGTCGGCGTGGCCGGGGGTGTCGACGATGTTGAGCTTCACGTCCTTGTAGCGGACGGACGTGTTCTTGGCGAGGATGGTGATCCCCTTCTCCCGCTCCAGGTCGCCGGAGTCGAGCACGCGCTCGCCCACGTCCTGGTTGACCCGGAAGATGCCGGACTGCCAGAGCATGGCGTCGACCAGCGTGGTCTTGCCGTGGTCGACGTGGGCGATGATGGCGACGTTGCGCAGGTCGTGACGCGCGGGCATGGGGGCCTTCTCAAGATCGGGTCGCCCCCTGGCGCACGGGCGCGGAGACGAAGCAGGAACTGCCATGGTACGTGGTCGCGGCTACGAGGGCCTCATTCCGGGACCCGCCGCCCGGACGCACCAAGTGTGACCATCGGGGATGGCCCAATCCGCCGCGTCCGAGCGTGTCGAAGAACCGTCGCCGTGCTGAACAGATGGGTGCTCATCGTGTTCGCCCCCGTCCTGGTGCTCGTGGGCGTGCTCGGCTTCGTCCAGCGCGGCGAGGGCAGCACGAGTTCGGCGCCGGCCTACAACGTGTTCCACCTGGTGTTCGGGGCCATCGGCCTCGCCGTCGTGGTGTTCGGCACCAACGGCTCGGCCCGGATCTTCAACATCACCTTCGGCGTGATCGACCTCTACCAGGCGCTGGCCAGCCGCCTCGGTTGGTTCCCGAAGGACCTCTTCCGCTGGAAGCACCTCGACGACGTGCTGCACGTGGTGATCGGCGCGCTGCTCGTCCTGGCGGGTCTGCTGGGCTGAGCGCCGGCCGGCGGCGACCCGTAGGGTTCCGCCGTGCAGCAGCGGGCTCGTGAGGCGCATCCGGAGCACGACGAAGCCGCCGCTCAAGGTGCGGCGCTGGTACGCCGTCCCCACGGCCATGGGCGTTCGCAGGTGGCCGGTGGCGCCGCTCGACACGGTGCACGACCTGCGGGACCTGTTCGGCCTTTCGGCGCCGGACCTCTCGTGGTTCGCCGACCCGAAGAGTCTGGAGCGCTCGGCCGGCGACGAGCGGCTCCGTCATTACCGCTACCGCTGGTCGCCCAAGCGCGGCGGCGGCGCCCGGCTCATCGAGGAGCCGAAGCAAGTCCTCAAGCACGTCCAACGGGTGATCCTGCGGGAGATCCTCGGCCATGTGCCGCCGCACCCCGCCGCCCGTGGGTTCTGCGCCGGCCGGTCGGCGGTCACCTTCGCCGCCGCCCACACCGGCCGCCAAGTGCTGCTGCACCTCGACCTGCGGGACTTCTTCGCCTCCATCGCCGCCGGCCGTGTCTTCGGGATCTTCCGGCAGTGCGGCTACCCCGAGCCCGTCGCCCATCTCCTCACCGCCCTCGTCACCAACGCCGTCCCGCCCGCCGTGTGGGCCGAGGCGCCCCGCCCCGCCGACCCTGCGTCGTTGGACGCCTACCGCCGGCTCGGTCGCCACCTGGCCCATCCGCACCTGCCCCAGGGCGCGCCGACCTCGCCGGCGCTGGCCAACCTGGCCGCCTTCGCCCTCGACCGCCGGCTCACCAGTCTCGCCGCGGCAGCCGGGCTCACTTACGCCCGCTACGCAGACGAGCTGGCACTGTCGTCTCCTTCGCACCACAGCGCCCATCAGGTCGCCTGGCTGATCGGTTCAGTCACCGGCATCGCCGAGGACGAGGGTTTCCATGTCAACGAACCGAAGACGTCTGTGCGGAGGGCCGGCCAGCGCCAGCGGCTGGCCGGCGTGATCGTCAACGGGCGGCCCAACATCGAGCGCCGCGAGTATGAGCGACTCAAAGCCATCCTCCACAACGCCGGCCGTTCCGGCGCCGCCGCCGAGAACCGGGAGGGCCACCCCTGCTTCAGGGATCACCTCCGTGGCCGGGTCGCCTGGGTGAACCACCTCAACCCCCAGCGAGGGGAGCGCTTGCTGGCCGCCTTCGCCCGGGTCGACTGGTCCGACGCCGGCGGGTAGCGCCAGGGCGCCCTCGGCAGGACTCGAACCTGCGCCACCGGCTCCGGAGGCCGGATCAGGGGGTTACAGGGGGGTGTCCGCCAGTACCGTTCATGGGCCAAACTGCTGGTCAGAGCCACTTTCCGAGTGCCCACCAGTGACCGCCCTGGACCACGGTTTTCAGCGCGTTTGTGGCCTGTTCGTGGCCTGCGGGGCGGCTTTGACGGATCAGCGGTCGGCCGGGGCGGGCCGCTGCGTGCGCACAAGGGTGGCCTGGTCGAGCTCGATGGCGACGACCCCGCTCGGCTCCACGCCCACCACCGTGCCGTCGCAGCGGTTGCCCTCGTGGTCGCCGGTCACGACACGCCGGCCGACGGCCACCAGGTCCTCCGACACGAAGAACCGGCGGAGGGTCAGCACGTGACGCTCGTCGTCGATGTCGTGGTAGTCGACCCACACGTCCATGTCGTCAGCCATGAGGCCCTCCTTCCTTCGCAGGTTACCGGGCGAGGGGGTTGGGGATGGGCGGCCCGAACAGGTCGCGCAGGCGGGCCAGGGTGGCGAAATCGGTGCCGGGGAGGCGCAGCGTGACGTGTGGCGCGATCCCGGTGGCCACGAGCTCGCAGCCGAGGCTGCGGACGGCGCCGGCCGTGCTGCGCCGGACGACCCTGTAGGTGCGCAACGCCGGAGCGGCCAGCAGGAGCTCCCTGAACCCGCTGCCGGCGGCCGCGAACACCGAGATGCCCGGGAAGCCGAGCTGTGCCTGGCAGCGCTCGGCGGCGAGCGCCAGGTCGCGGGCGAGCATCATGCCGCCCCGCAGCACCAGCGCCTCGTCGGGTAGCGGTGGCTCGGGCCGGATCGTGAGTGGCACGGCTACGGGGCGGGCTGCAGGCGGGCCACCGGCGCCGGCCGGGCTGCCGCTCGTGCCATCTCGGCCAGGCGGTACATCCGGTCGAGGCCGTCGGCGATCTGGTCGTCGAGGGAGGGGAGCAGGTGGCCGTACCGGTCGAGGGTGATGCTCACGGAGCTGTGGCCCATGCGGGCCTGGATGGCCTTGGCGTGGGCGCCATTGGCGATGGCGAGGGCGACCGCGGTGTGTCTCAGATCATGGAAACGCAGCCCGTCGAGCCCGGCCCGGCGGACGGCGGGGAGCCAGTAGGTGCGGCGGAAGTTGCTGCGCCGGAGCATCTCGGCTTCCTTCGTGACGAACACCAGCCCGTCCGATCCGGCTTGGGCGCGCTCGTCGAGCTGGCCTTGGAGTTGCTCGATGAGAAAGGGCGAGAGCTTCACCCGGCGCCGCCCGGCGTCGGTCTTGGGTGCGGCGAAGCGCAGGTCGCCCTTGAGCTCGGTGAGCTGCTCGGTGACGGTCAGGGCGCGGTGGAGCAGATCGACCCGCTTCCGCTTGAGGCCGGCCAGTTCCCCCCACCGCAGGCCGGTGTAGGCGGCGGTGAGCACGAGGCAGCGGTAGTCGGGATCAACGACCTCGGCCAGGTCGGCGACTTCCTCCGGCGTGCAGAAGCGCATCTCGTTGCGGGGAACCTGGGGCGGCCTCACGCCGGTGCACGGCGAACGGGCGATGACCTCGGACTGGACGGCCACGTTCATGATCCGGCGGAGGAGGCGGAAGGCCCGGTGGGCGCTGGCCGCGCTGACGTCGCTGGCCGCGAGGTCCGCCAGCCACGCCCGCACTTCCAGCGGGGCGATTCTCCCCATCGGGACCGGGCCGAAGGTCGGGAGCAGGAAGCTGCGGAGGATGTACTGGTACAGGTCCACCGTGGTGGGCCGCAGGTCGACCGTCGTGCGCTCCCACTCGGTGGCCCACGCCGAGAAGCTGATGCGACCGAGGCGGGGGTCGACCCAGTCGCCGCGTTGCATGGACGTGCCCGTCCGCTCGAGGAAGCGCCGGGCCTCGCCCTTGGTCGCGAAGGTCTTGGAGCGCAGGCGGCCCTGCCGGTCGCGGTAGCGGGCTTGCCAGCGCCCACTCGGCGCGTTGCGGATCGATCCCATGCGGGGGCCTCCTGAGGGCACTCGGCTGGTCAGGGAGGGCGCCTGCGACCGGCACCGATCTCGCGAGCTACAGGCTACGTCCAGAAGCGGTCGCAGCGCTCGGTCGCCGCGCATGATCGAGCCACGCCGCGATCTCGTCGGGGTCAAAGCGGATCAGGTGACCCCACTTGATGAACGGAATGCGCCGCTCCGAGACGAGCCGGCGGATGTGGCGCGGGTTCACGCCGAGGTGGTGGGCCAGGCCGGTGATGTCGAGCAGCCGGGGCAGCTGGGCGGCGGTAGTGGGCGGTTGGTTGGCTCTCATCGTGATCCTCTCGTCGGTGGCCGCTGGTCAGCTCCGGGGGAGCGCTGTGGCGCCGGCCCCCGTTGACCCGACAGCGGCCCTTGTCACTTCTATGTGGACAGGTATGCCGCCGCGCGCCGCGAATCTCGCGGGATCGTCCAAAAATCGCCGCAGGTGATGGCCATCCCCGCACTGGTACCGACGAGTCCATCCTTGACCGTGAGCGACCACCACCGACCGGCCGCCACAAACCCCTTTACGGACAACGGTTTCTGCCGCGACCATCCCTCAGAACGACAGACACCCCTGCACCCTGGCGGTGCCGAGGTGGGGGAGCACGCGGTGGAGGGTCTCGACAAGATGACGCTCGGGTCGTGGCGCTACTACGACCACGATTTGGTGCGGGGCCTGGAGAACTACTTCGCCGGCGTCGGGGAGGAGCCTGGGCGCTGGGTGGGCCGCGGCGCCAAGGACGCCGGTCTCGCCGGCGAGGTGGACGGCGAGGCCCTTCGGCTGCTCTTCGACGAGGGGCGCCATCCGGTCACGGTGGAGGCACTCGGCCAGCCCTACGAGCACCGGGAGGACCGCGCCACGGTCACCGGGTACGCGCTGTCGTTCTCACCCCCGAAGTCCATCTCACTCGTGTGGGCCATGGGCGACGAGGGGGTGGCCGCCGAGGTGCGGGCCGCCCATGACGACGCTGTCGTCGCCGCGTTGTCCTTCCTCGAGGAGCATGCCGCCTTCTCCCGAGCGGGGAAGGCAGGCGTCTTCCAGGCCGACACCTCGGGTCTGCTGGCTGCCGCGTTCGTGCACCGCTCGTCACGTGCCGGCGATCCTCAGCTCCATACCCATGTGCTGTTGGCCAACAAGGTGCAGCGTTCGGACGGAGAGTGGCGCAGCCTCGACGGCCGGGAGGTCTTCGCCACCCAGAAGCCGGCGGGCATGCTCTACAACGCGGCCCTGCGCGCCGAGCTGACCCGACGCCTCGGCGTGAGTTCGGCCCGGTGAACGACAAGGGCCAGGCCGAGGTGCTCGGCGTTCCTCCGGGCCTCGTCACCCGGTTCTCCCGGCGCCGCCGCCAGGTGTTGGCCCAGGGCGCCGAGCGCATAGCGAAGGCCGAGGTCGCCCTCGGACGGCCCCTTACCGGCGCCGAGCGGGCCGAGGCATACCAGCGGGCTGCCCTCGACCGCCGCCCCGGCAAGGCCCCGGCCGCCGAGTCCGAGCCCGACCTCCGAGCGCGCTGGGCTGACGCGGCGGCCGAAGCCGGCCATCCCGGGCAGTCCTGGCTCCCCGGCACACTGAACCGTGTCCCGCTCGCCCTGGCGCTCGACGGCGCTCTGTCGCCCGAAGGGGCCGATGCGGCGGTGGGCGTGCTCACCGAGCGCCACTCGACCTTCGGGCGGGCTGACGTGGCGAAGGTCGTCGCGCCCCTGGTGCCGACCGGCGTGCCCGACGCCCAGGCGGCCCGTGCATGGTTGGAGGCTGGCGTGTCCCGCGTGCTCTGCCATCCCGAGGTCGTGGCACTGTCGTGCCCGCTGTTCGCTGAGGTGCCCGACAGCCTCCGACGGGCCGACGGGTTGCCGACCGCCGAGTGCCACGGGGAGCCGCGATGGACCACTTGCCTCACTCTGGAGCGCGAAGCGCGAGTGCTTGCCGAGGCGGACGGGGGCCGGAGCGCAGGGGTGGGTGTTGTCGACGCCGAGCCGGTGGGCGCGGCCGTGGCCAGTTCCGACCTGTCGGCTGGCCGATGGGCGGCTCACGGCGGAGCTGACATACGTGGGCCTTACCCGGGGCCGGCTGGAGAACCTCGCCTGCGTGGTGGTGGAGGACCACGCCCGTCGCCGAGGAACGCCTGTTACGCCGGTCGAGGTGCTCGCCGCCGCCCTGGCCCGTTCCGGCGTGGAGCCGGCGGCGACCCAGGTCGTGCGCAACCAGCTGGCCCGCAGCGAGGACCTGGCCGTGCTCTACTCGATGCTGGAGCAGGCCAGGGGTGCTGTCGACGTCCTCGCCGGCCCAGATCGCAGCGCGGAGGTCGCCGTCCTGCGCCGGCAGGCGCCGCCGTTGGAGGCCGTCGAGGCCCAACTCCGGGCGGCCTCGTCGTGGCTGGCCGGCGTAGAGGCGGAGCTGGCGACGGTCGCCACCCGCGTCGACGAGCTCAGCTCAGCGGTCCGTGCTGGGCACGAGGACCGGTGGTGGCGCCGATCACGCCGTGAGGTGGTGCGCACCCCCGGTGCCGAACTCGACCAGGTCCTCGAGCGCCGGCACGAACTCGCCGACGAGCGGAACCAGGCGGTCGTGCGGGCTGGGTCGCTCGAGACCGATCTCGCTATCGCCCGCCGGGCGGCGAAGGGACTCGCCGAGCTGGAGGCCCAGCAGGCCGACCGGGAAGCGCTCCTCGCACGACAACCGGCAGAGGTGGTGTGGGAGCGCGAGCTGCGCCGGCGCATCGCCGAGCGGACGAAGGAGCTGGGCACGCACGCCCTCCACGACCCACCGGAGCATCTACTCCGCCTCCTCGGTCCACCCGGCGCCTTGATGACCGAGCGGACCTGGGCAGGCGTGGCCGGGCGCATCGAGGGCTACCGGGAGCGCTGGCGCATCAAGCCGGATGAGCTGGGGGCAAGCCGGCCGCGCGACACCGCCCAGGCCAAGCACTGGCGAGCGGTCGCGCTGTTGTTGCCGGAGCCCACTCATGCCGAGCCAACCCTGTCCGTGGCCGGGCGGGACCCGACTCGGCGCCTGGGTCGGTAGTGCGCTGGGCGGGGTACACCCCGCCCAGTCAGTGCCCATCTCGAGCGCTTCGGGCTCGGCTGAATCAGCGGAAGAACAGGCTCGCCTTGTGTGAGGAGGACCGTCTGCGCTCCGTATTTACAGATCGATCCGGCGGCGCCGGCGCGACCCGACTCCCGACTCCGTGGCGGGAGCGCCAAATACCCGGCAATATGGGCGATGCTAGGACAGGCGAATCGAGGGGAGACACGCGCTGACCGAGCGGTCTCCACCGGCTCGTTTGGCGTCGTACAACGCCTTGTCGGCACGCTCTACCAAATCGGCGGAGCAAGCCGAGCCATCAATCTGGACGACCCCGACGCTGATCGAGGTTTGGGGCACTCCACCCAGCGCGGGCGACTTGGAGACGGCGACTAATCGGTCCGCAATCGCTTCTGACGCTGCCATGTCGACATCGGGCAGGATGATCGCGAACTCGTCCCCACCGATCCGCGCTGCGGTGTCGATTGTGCGAAGCGTGCTCAGCATCCCATCGGCGACGTGTCTGAGGACGTGATCTCCCGCTAGGTGGCCGGATGAATCGTTCACGCCCTTTAGGCCATCAACGTCGACCATCATCAACGCCCCGGATCGGCCATACCGCAGGGTCATGGCGACTTGGCGGTCAAGCTCTTCCTCGAAGCGCCATCGGCGGGCTAACCCAGTCAACTCATCCCGGCCTGCGACGACAGTCGCTTCGTCGGCCAGAGTGCGCTGGATCTCGGCCGCAGTGCGGTGAACTTCGACTGCCCTTTCCAGGTCCTTTCGGGCTTGAGAGGGAACGATGTGGAGCTCTAGTCGGAGGAGGGCGCCGACTATGAAGAGCCAAGAGCCGATGCCCTGTGCGATATGAAAAAAGACTTCGTGCGTCTCAACCACTTCGGGAGCGCCACGGAACCCGACCGTGTGCAGGAGGATGTGCACATGCGTCATGCCGCAACCGAGGAAGAACACGATGGCTGCTCCGCGAACGGCGAGCACCAAGCGTGAGTTCGCCTCGGGCATTCTGATCCTGGGGGCGATGACCAGTGCGATTGTGAAATACCCGAGCGCCACCGACCCGGCCAAGGCAACCATCGCGATTCGCTCCACAGATCAACCCTCGGCAGCAGCGGGCTCGCTATGAGGGTTTGCTGGCGAAAGTTGTCCCATTAGCGCCCCTAAGTGCCGTTCTCTGCGCCCCCGGTGGAGCGGCTTCGTTGGGGCCCCGGTCGGGCCGCACCGCTCACGATCACCAAATCGGCGTGGCAGCCGGCGCGACAACCCGGCAATCTGTGGTGATGGAGCAATGCAGGCTTTGCGGCGCAAGTCCGTTTCATCGCCTCGGCTGCCGGAATCTCACCACACCTTTGCTGATTGTGACTGTCGTCCTAGTGTCCTGAGTGAGAAAAGGCTCGCGTTATTGCCTGAGTCGTCGTACCCTTCTCATATGGCCTCTCGTGGACGTCCGAAGGTGCCGCTGGTGTTGACCGCCGAGGAGCAGGAAA
>JBKJNA010000012.1:0-6177 GCA_046596195.1 Acidimicrobiales bacterium
CGCATCCGCGTCGAGGTGGGCCGCACCCGGGTCCGCACCGCCACCCGTGTCATCGCCGGTGTGGTGGCCGCCAGCATCGTGCTGCTGACGGTGTTGAACCGCTCCTACCTGGTCGCCTACGACTCGCCGTCCGGCCAGCTCGTGCTGGTGGCGATCGGGGGCATCTTCGCCCTCGGCGGGTGGCTGCTCCTGCGCATGGCCGAGCTCGATCTCCCCGAGCGCTTCTCGGCCCGCACCGGGGGGCCACGATGATCCCCCTGGTGCTGTGCGGCGCCGGTGCCGGCCTCGGCTGCTGGCTGGCGAGCCGGGCCCTGTGGCCCCGCCCGGTTCCCCTCGACGCGTTGGTGGCCCGCCTCGACCGCCCCGGCCTCGCCGTCTCCGCTCCCGTGCCCCGCCGCGTCCCCGCAGCCGAGCGAGCTGGCCTGGTCGCACTCCGCCTCCTCGGCCTGTCCGGCTCCGCCGACGCCGGGCGCGACTCGTTGCTGCGCCTGGTCGGCCGCACCCCCGAGCGCCACGCCCTCGACAAGCTGGTCGGCTGCGCCGGCGGGGCGGCGGCCACCGCCGTCGCCGGCGTGGGGCTCGTCACCGTCGGCATCGCCCCACCGGTCGTGGTGCTGGCCACGGCCACCGTGGCGGTGGCGATCGGCGGCTTCCTGCTCCCCGACGCCCTGCTGCGCGAGGAGGCCGAGCGGCGGCGCCGGGCGTTCCGCCACGCCCTATCCAGCTACCTCGACCTGGTCAACGTGATCCTGGCCGGCGGCGGCGGGATCGAGACGGCGCTGCATGCGGCGGCCGATGCCGGCGACGGCTGGGCCTTCGCCGCTATCCGCCAGGCCCTCGACCGGGCGCAACTCACCAACCGCACCCCCTGGGACACCTTCGCCCAACTCGGCAACGAGCTGGGGGTGAGCGAGCTGGCCGAGCTAGCCGCCTCGGTGGCCCTGGCGGGATCGCAGGGGGCTCGCATCCGTGCATCGCTGGCCGCCAAGGCCGACAGCCTGCGGGGCCATCAGGTGGCCGAGACCGAGTCATCGGCGGAGGCAGCCACCGAGCGCATGACCATCCCGGTGGCGGTGCTGCTGTTCGGGTTCTTGGTCTTCGTCGCCTACCCGGCGGTGCACCAGATCACGACCGTGTCCACAAAAGGCTAGGAGTTCGTGATTTCTGAAGGTCGTTTCGTTCCGAACCCAAGGCGGCAGGGCCGGTGGGCGCTGGTTGCGTGCTTGGGTTCGGCAACTGGCACGGTCGTCATCGATCCTGGGCGGTTAGCCGGTGTTGGTCTGTGCTCGCGAGTCGGTGGCGAGGAGCTGGTGGACGCGCTGGTGCGAGATCCCGAGGATCGCGGCCGCGTCGCGCATGCTGATGCCTTTGCGGGCGAGTTCGGCTGCGGCTCGTTGCATCTTCTCGAGGGCGACTCGGTCGGCGTTGCGGGCTTGGTCGCGGGCTTGTCGGGCCTCGTCGATGGTGCGCATCGCTGTCTTGGTCAGGATGGGTTTGGGGACGAGGTTGATGGACGATTCGTCGGTCTCGAACCACATGGCGGCGGCCTCGAGCATGCGGGTGAGGGCTTGGTCGATGGTCTTGCCCCAGGTGTGGACGCGTGGTTCCTCTTCGAGCTCCACCGACCAGCGTCCGTCCTTCTCCTGTTCGAGGCGTGCCGTGTAGGTCTTCATCCTGTCCTCCGTCGTGTTCGTGTGCTGCGTCAGCTGCTGAGCCATTTGGGCCCGAGGCAGGGCTCGAGGTCCCGTTCGATCGATCTGAGCGTCCCGGTGGTGAGGTCACCGGCGTGCATGGGCACGACTGTCTGGCATGTGCCGCAGCGCCAGGTCTGGTGGGAGCCCTTCTGCCGGACGGACTGGCAGCCCCGATCGCGCAGCTTGCGGACGAGGACCCGAGCCGTCACATCGCTAGTCTATCCGGATAGACGGTGTCTCGTCCAGGACGATAGACGATCATGTGGTGTTCTCACGAGGGCCGGAGAGGTCTCGTTCGTTGGGCCTGAGGATGACGTCCGCGTAGCGCTGGGCGGTCATGACGCTGATGGCGAACAGGTCGCAGAGGCGGCGGACGTCGCCGCCGCTGGCGATGGCTTCGTTGAGGATGCGGTCTTCGCGGATGGCGCGGGGCAGGACGCCGAGCTTGTCGATGATCCAGGTTGCGCTCACGGGGGTGGTGCGCACCGCGGTCCGGGTGCTGATGAACAGGTGGGGGTTGGCGGTGTTGGGCCAGCGACGGGCACGTTCGGCGAGCCAGGCGTTGATGCGTTGGTGGACGGGGCCGGCCATCACGATGGAGTTTGCGTCGACGCGGACGCGGCCGTCTCCGATGTCGGTGAGCAGCAGTTGGCGGACTTGTGCGTTGCGCAGCGCGTGGAAGGCGATCAGCGCCGTAATCGCCGCTTCGGCGGGGTCGTCGCTGTTGAGGGCGTGGCGGACCGGTCCGAGCTCGATCGGCAGCGGCTGGCTGGGCGGCACGCGCTCTCCGCGCAGCCGGGCGGTCGGGTTGAGGAAGACGAGCTTGCTGGCCTTGAGGTAGCGGAACAGGCTGCGCAACGCGGTGAGGGTGCGGTTGCGGCGTGTTGTCGTCCTCAGCGCCTCGAGGACGTGGTCGCGGGTGATCCCGCGCAGAGACTCGTGCCCGTCGGCGGCCCAGTGTTTGGCGAGGGGCAGCACCGAGAACACGCTGGTGCGGACGGTCTCGATGTTGCGGGGTCGCATCCGAGGCGGTGTGGTCGAGCCGTCTCGCAGGGCGTGGAACCACATGCTCAGCTCGTGGCGCATCGTGGTCGGGAGACCGGCGGTGTGGTTGTCGAACCACGCTTGAAGCGGTGGTCGCCGGTCGTCGCGCAGCATGGCGACGGAGTCGAGAACTTCCAGCACCGGGTAGACGGTGGCGTTGTCGACCTCGAGGAGAAGGTCGGCCTCGCTGGCGGTGATCCGGGCGCCGGGGGTGTCTTGGATGGCGAGCAGCACCCGGATGCCACGCCAGGTCCCGTCTCGTTGACTCGTAGTCCAGCCGTGCCGGTCGGCGTGGTCGGCGACGGCTTGGTGCAGGGCGGCCGCGAGCGCGGGGATCAGCGGTTCGGCGCGGCGCACGATGTCGTTGCTGAGGTCTCGTGGCCAGGCGAACAGCACCAGCTGCTCGTGGTCGACCGGGTAGCCGGCGGGCCAGATCATCCGGTGGCACGCCGGCCCGGAGCTGGCCCCGGGTTGCTTGTTCCGCTTCTTGAGGATCATGTCGGCGAAGAACAGTTGCTGTCCTTGCCGGTTGACGCCGACGACGTCGAGAATCATGTGGGCCGGGTCGAGGCTGTTCGCGAGGGTCGCCTGGCGACAGCACAGCCGGCAGAAGCCCCGCTCGTTGACGACGACCAGTCGGCGACAGGACGGACAGACCGCGTCGGCGTAGCGGCGCCGCCAGCCGCGGCACGCCTGACAGAGCCACGTATCGTGGCGGGTGACGGCCCAGGAGAGGCAGTCCCGGCAGCTGTCGACCAGCGGCGCCATGCGGTGACAGCGCCGGCACAGCCCCGATGTGTAGAAGTCGGTGGTCGAACCGCACCGCTTGCAGGCCAGCGGCGCACGGCGGCGTCGGGGAACGCACGTGTAGCAACAGTCGCGGCCGGAGTAGCCGACCGGGTTGGTGCCGCAGCGGGCGCACAGCTTCGGCCGCGGTCCCCGCGTGCGACGAGGCACGCAGGTGTAGCAGTACTGGCGGCCGACATAGCCGACCGGGTTGACCGTGCACCGGCTGCACGGCCGCTCGCCGGTCACGCCGGTGGCTTGGTCCGGTTCCGTCCGAGCCGGGGAGTGATCGCAGTGACGGGCTTGCCCGCGGCGGCCGTCTTGCGCGGTCGACGGGCGGCGACCTCGTCGGGCTCGCGGATCAACAGGTCGGTGACCTCGCAGTCGAGCACCGAGCAGATGACGTCGAGGTCCTCGAGCCGGACCGTCATGGGGGTGCCCGTCCACAGTGCCGACATCTTCCCGGCGCTGATCTCCAAGCCGGCCTCGGCGAGGCGGCGGCGCATGTCGGTCGACTTCCAGACGCCTCGTTCCGCCGCGGCCAGTCGCAGGTTCCAGCGCATCGGTTCATACCTCCTTGATGCCGAGGCGGGCGGTGACCCGCTCGTTGGCGTGCCGCCACGCCCGTTCGATGTGCTCGGCCGGCACGTGGATGTAGCCGGTCGTCGTCGACAGCCACTCGTGGCCGAGCAGGTCCTGGATGGCCTTCAGGTCGACGCCACGCTCATACAGCGACGAGGCGCAGAAGTGGCGCAGGCCGTGCGGGCTCAGTTTCCCCGACCACGTTGGCAGCCACTTGTCGACTGCCCCGGCGAGTCCGGCCCGCAGCGCTTCGGGTCCGACGCGGGTGCATCGGCCGGTGTCGGGGTCGCGTCGTTCGCTGGGCAGCAGCGGCGCGGCTGGGTCAGTCCAGTCGTCGGCGAACTGGTGGCGCACGTCGATCAACCACCACTCCAACAGCTCGTCGACGTCGTCGATGCACGGCACCAGCCGCGTCTTGGGCCCGCGGCCGCGGCTGCCCTTGCCGAAGCGCACGTGCAGCTTGCCGAGTTCGCCGAGGTCGGGCCGCCAGTCACCGATGTCGAGCATCGCCGTCTCCGCGATCCGCAGACCTGCCCTGCGCCACAGCGACGCCGCCAGATAGTCCCGTGCTGCTGGCAGGTACTTGCGAGCCCGCGGCAGCGCCTCAGCCCACGCGCCGAACAATGTGTCGACGTCGTCTTTGGGTGGCGGGACGCGGCCGACACCGGGGTTGCCGCCGGCGGGTCGGTTGAACTCGTCGATGGGCTGCTCGACCACGACGCCGGTCAACGCCGCGATGTCGCCCTGGTAGCGCGCGATCAAGAACTCGAAGAACTCCGCGATCGTGCGTGCCTTGGACCGCACCGTCGAGTGGGTCAGGTTGCGCTCCTTGCGCTGCCGGGCGAGATAGCGGTCAGCGTCAGCAGGCGTCGCCGTCCACACCGGCCGCCCCAGGAAGCCGATGAAGCTGAACAGCGTCGAACGCTCCGACGCCACCTGCCCGTCGGTGATGCCGGCACCGACCATGGCCAGCGCGTACTGGTCGACCAGCTCCTGCTCGAACTCCTGCAGCTCCTCGAACGTCGCCCCTCGCCGCGGCGCGTCCAGCGACCGGACAACAGCGAGGCTCACCCGACCACCACTTCAGCGAACCACCGGAATCGACACGATCTCCGGAATGTACTCGGAATTCCCGACGAACTGTCGGATCGTCCACCACCCGGAGGACAAGCCCCTGACCAGGAGGTCCTGATGAATCAGCTCATTCGTTCCGCGCGGAACCCCGCGCTTTAGCCACACACCGACTGCCCTGAACCCGCCAAGACAAGGAGAACCATGTCGACCATCGCCTTCGCCCGAGCCACCTGGGATTACCTGCTGGCCCGCCTCCGCCTCGACGAGCGGCGCCAGGCGGGCATGACCACCACCGAGATCGCCGTCATCACTTTCCTCCTCGTCGGAGCAGCCATCGTCGTCATGGGCGTCATCTACACCGCGGCCAAGAACAACGCCGAGAACATCCCCGATCCCAAGGCTCCCACCGGTCCGTGAGGCGCCGCCGCGGGGAGGAGGGCCTCACGGCCACCCAGCTCGCCGTGGTGATGCCGGCGGTCATCTTCTTGATCATGCTGATCGTCCAGTACGGGCTGTGGGCGCATGCCAAGCAGGTGGCCTCGGCGGCGGCGGCCGAGGGGGTCGACGCCGGCCAGGTGCCGGGGGCTGCCCCGACCGCCGCCGAGCAGGCGGCCCGGTCGTTCCTGGCCGGTGCCGGCAACCTCGACGACATCGCCGTCACCGTGGTGACGGGGGCCGACTCGGTGACCGTGCGCGTTGACGGGCAGGCGCCCCGCCTGGTCCCGGGCATCTCCTGGAATGTGGCGGCGGTGGCCGAGGCCCCGCTCGAGCAATTCGTGCCCGAAGCAGAGCGGGGCCGATGACCCTTCCGCATCTCCAGCGGCGGGCCTGGCGCCCGGTTCCGTCCGCGCCGGGCGACGAGGCGGGATCGGTGGCCGTCGAGGCGGCGGTGCTGGCGCCGGCCCTGGTCGCCCTGCTCTTGTTGGTGGTCCTGGCCGGCCGGGTGGCCCAAGCCGACGGCGACGTGCAGCGAGCGGCGTCGGCCGCGGCCCGTGCC
>JBKJNA010000045.1:0-4248 GCA_046596195.1 Acidimicrobiales bacterium
GGCGCCCGCCTCATCGAGCTGGCACCGGCCCGCAGCGCGGCCACCAGGTCGTCGGTGACCACGAGGGCGCCCCGCGCCACGTTCACCAGCCAGGCGTCACCGTCCATGACCGCCAGCTCGCGGGTGCCGATGATGCCTGCGGTGTCCGGCGTGAGGGCGAGAGCCAGCACGACGAGGCGGGCGCCGGCCAGCGCGCCATGCAGGCCCTCTGGGCCGACCACGTGTGATGCGCCCGCCACCGGACCGACCCGCCGGCGCACCACGGTCGACCGAACGCCGAAGGGGGCCAGGAGCCGCAGGAACGCCTCGGTGATCCCACCACCGCCGACGATCGTCACCGCCGCCCCCGACAAGCACAGGCCAGACTGGTCGCCCCATGAGCGTGCGCGCGCCCGGCGGGTGAGCTGGCGCAGCCCGGCCAGCCCGAGGGCCAGGGCGTGCTCGGCGACGGGCTCGGAGTAGGCGCCCTTGGCGCTCGTCCACGTCCGCCCGTCGGAGAAGAGTTCGGCGAAGCGGTCGACGCCGGCGAAGGGTAACTGCACCCACCGGACATCCGGCCGGGCGGCGAGGAGGTCGGCGAGGCCGCCGGCGTCGGTTGGGTCCGTCCACACCAGCGCCTCGGCATCGGCCGCATCGACCACGACGCCACCGGCACGGCTGATGGCTCCGGCGAGGACGGGCGCCACCGGGCCGGGGGCGACGGCGCAGCAGAGGGTCAAAGCGGCAGACCTACGCCGGCACGTCGGCGGCCCGCGCCCGGAGCGCCCGGGCCATGCCGTCCCGGCACTCGAGCAGGATGCGCCGGACCGGGCCGGGCAGGGCGTCGTCGGCCAGGGTGCGGTCGGTGGCGTCGACGACCTGCTGGCCGATGAGCGAGCCCGGGTACAGGCCACGCAGCAGGCTCAATGCCTCGTCGCGCGTGCGCTCGGTCCAGAACTTGGTGACGTTGGCGAAGTACGGCTCGACGTAGGGGGCGAGCAGATCCTCCTGCCCCAGGACCCCGAACCCGCCGGCCATGGCCCGGAGCGTGGCGAGCGGCAGGTCGGCGTCGCCCGTCAGCTGCGCCCAGGCGGTCGCCTTGGCGTCGGCGGTTGGGCGCGACGCCCGAGAGGAGACGGCTCGTCGCTGGCCGATGTCGGTCGGGTCACGCTCGAGCTCGGCCTCGATCAGGGCACCGTCGTCGTCGGCCCCGATGGACGCCAGGGTCATGACCACCTGCCAGCGCAGGTCCGTGTCGACCGCCAGGCCGGGCACCTCGGTGGAGCCGTCCAGCAGGCCCCGGACAAAGGCCAGGTCGTCGGTCGAGTCGGCCACCGACTGGAGGTGGCGGGCCCAGATGAGCTGGCGGTCGCTACCCGGCTCGGCGGCGGCCAAGCCGGCCCGGGCGGCCGCGACCAGGGCGGCGCGGGCCGCGGCGCGGTTGGCGGGGTCGCCGTAGACGTCGACCGCGGTGTCGGCCTGGCCGAGAAGCCGGGCGAGGGTGGAGTCGTCGGTTTCGGCCGGGGCGTGGGCCAGGACCAGCTCGACGTACCGCCGGGTGGCCAGATCGCCGTCGCGCACCATGTCCCACGTGGCGGCCCAGCACAGGTTGCGGGCCAGCGGGTCGACGATGGCGCTGAGGTGGCGGGCGAGGGTGGCGACCGAGCGCTCGTCGAGGCGGACCTTGGCGTAGGTGAGGTCGTCGTCGTTCAGCAGCAGGAGGTCGGCGACGGTCTCGCCGGCCAGCTCGGCCACGTCGGTGCGCTCGCCGACCACGTCGAACTCGACCCGGCGGTCACGCACCAGGCCGGCGTCGCCCAGGCGGTACAGGCCCAGGGCGACCCGGTGCGAACGGATCGTGTCGTTCCCCGGCTGGCCGGACTGAAGGACAGAGAACGATCCGTAGGTGCCACCCTCCACCGCGCAGTCGGCGCGCAGGGTGTTGACGCCGGCCGTTTCCAGCCACTCCTGGGACCACTCGGTGAGCTTGCGACCGCTGGTCTGCTCGAGGTTCGAAAGGAAGTCGGCCAAGTCGGCGTTGCGCCACTCGTACTTCCGGAAGTAGCGCTGGAGCCCCTGGCGAAAGGCGTCCTGGCCAACCCAGGCCACGAGCTGCTTCAGCGTCGACGCACCCTTCAGGTAGGTGATGCCGTCGAAGTGGAGGCGCACCGCGTCGGTGTCGACGATGTCGGCGGAGATCGGGTGGGTGGTCGGCATCTGGTCCTGGGCCATGGCGCCGGCCTTGGTGCCGGCGGCGAAGCGCACCCAGGCGTCGGCGAAGCGGGTGGCCTGGGACAGCGCGTGGGTGGCCATGTAGGTGGCGAAGCTCTCGTTGAGCCACAGGTCGTCCCACCAGCGCATGGTGACCAGGTCGCCGAACCACATGTGGGCCATCTCGTGCAGCAGGGTGTTCGCCCGACCCTCGTGTGCCGCCTCGGTCTGGCGCGACCGGAACACCATGTACTCGTTGAACGTGACGCAGCCGGGGTTCTCCATGGCGCCGAAGTTGAACTCCGGCACGAAGAGCTGGTCGTACTTGGGGAACGGGTACGGGTAGTCGAACTCCTCCTCGAAGAAGTCGAGACCCTGGCGCGTGAGGGTGAACAGCTCCTCGGCGTCGAGGTACCGGGCCAGGGACTCGCGGCAGAAAATGCCCATGTCGACCTGGCCGTGGGTCTGGCGAACCTCGTGGTACGGGCCGGCGACGACGGCGACCAGGTAGGTCGAGATGATCTCGGTGGGGGAGAATCGCCAGACATCGCCCTCGCGCGTCGACGGGCTGTTGCTCACCACCGTCCAATCCGTCGGCGCGGTGATGGTGAGCCCGAATCGCGCCTTGATGTCCGGCTGGTCGAAGCAGGTGAAGACGCGGTGGGCGTCGTAGGGCTCGAACTGGGTGTGCAGGTAGACCTTGCCGTCGGTGGGATCGGCGAATCGGTGCATGCCGACGCCGGTGTGCTGGTAGGCGCAGTCGGCCACGATGCGCAGCACGTTGTTGGCCAGCAGGCCGCGCAGGGGGATACGGCTCTTTGCCTTGTCATAGGACTCGACGGGGATGACCCGCCCGTTGAGCGTCGCCTCCCGGATGCTCACCGCATCGAGGTCGATGAAGGTGCTCAGCCCGACGAGGTTGCCCTGGAAGCGAACGGTGGTGTCACTGAGGAAGGTCTCCTCGCCGGTCGTCAGGTCGAGGGCCACGGTGTAGGAGACACCCGACAGCTTGGTGGCGCGCTCCTGGGCCTCGGCCCGGGTGAGATTGTCTACTGCCTCAGTGGCGGAAGTCATAGGGGCCAGTATGCCGCCACAGCTAACCTCCGCCCTGTGCGTGTCGGCCTGGTGTCTCCGTACAGCCTCTCGCTGCCCGGCGGCGTGCAGGGCCAGGTGCTCGGGCTGGCGCAGGCGTTGCGCAGCCTGGGTCACCACGTGCGGGTCCTGGGCCCGTGCGACGGCGCGCCCCCCGAGGTCGGCATCACCCCGCTGGGCAACAGCATCCCGACCGCGGCCAACGGTTCCATGGCCCCCGTTGCCCCGGATCCGTCCAACGCCCTGCGTACCATCGCCGCCCTGCGCGACGAGGCGTTCGACGTCGTCCACCTGCACGAGCCGCTCGCTCCGGGGTGCACGGTGACGAGCCTCGTGTGCAGCAGTGCCCCGATGATCGGCACCTTCCACGCCGCCGGTACCAGCGCCTCCTACAGGTGGGTCCCCGGCTTGCGCTGGCTGGCCGCCCGGCTCACCATCCGGTGCGCGGTGTCCCAGGACGCCGTCGAGCTGGCGCAGGGGGGCCTGGGCGGGCAGTACGTGCTGATGAACAACGGGATCGACGTCGAGCGCTTCGCCAAGTCCGACCCCTGGCCGACCGAGGGGCCGACCGTCCTCTTCCTTTCCCGGCACGAGGAGCGCAAGGGCCTCGACGTGCTGATCGACGCCCTGCCGGTGCTGCCGGCGTCGGCACGGGTCTGGGTGGCCAGCGATGGGCCGGACACCGAGCGGCTGATGCTGGCAGCCGCCGGCGACCCGAGGGTCGAGTGGCTGGGCCGGATCGACGAAGACGAGAAGATCCGCCGCCTGCGGGGCGCCCACGTGCTGTGCGCCCCTTCGCTGCGGGGGGAGTCCATCGCCTCCAGGAGGATCATGCCGAAGGACTCCCCCCGCAGCGAAGGGGCGCACAGCACGTGGGCGCCCCGCAGGCGACGGATCTTCTCCTCCTCGTCGATGCGGCCGAGCCACTCGACCCGTGGGTCGCCGGCGGCTGCCTGCGTCAGCCGC
>JBKJNA010000017.1:0-16106 GCA_046596195.1 Acidimicrobiales bacterium
GAGTCGGCCGCCGACCTCCAGGCGGCCGAGGACACGGTGCCGGCCGGCGCCCCGCTCGTGATCGTCGACGCCGACGCGGACCCCCACGTCCGCGCCGCTGCCGTGCGCCGCCTGGCCGCCGTGGCCGGTGCCACCCCCGTCGTGTTCGTCGTGGCCGAGGCCGTGCCGACGGCGGTCGTCGCCAAGGATGCCCCCACCTTCTCCGACGTCGCCCCTCCGGACGATTCGCAGGTGGGCGCGCCTCCGTGGCCGGCATCGGCGCGTGTACCGGGGCCTGTGTCTTCCCAGCCTGTGCCGGTTGCCGCCGTCAACGACAACAGCGGCGTCGTCGACCTGCGAGAGCGGGTGCGGGCGGGGCTGCTGCGCCTGCGGGCCCGCACGGGCCCGCCCGGCACGACCCCCGCTCCCGGTTCGGTGGCCGCCGAGGGCTGAATCCACTCCCAGTCCAGCGGTGGGCGGGCGAGAATGCCGGCGTGGGCGACCGGTTCGAGTACGTGGACGTCGGTGTGGACGGCGACGAGGGACCGATCGTGTCGGGGTTCTCAGCCCGCATCTCGGCCGTCGGGCTCACCGCCGTCATCGGCCCGTCGGGCGCCGGGAAGACCACCCTGGTCCGCCTCCTCAACCGGCTCGACGACCCCGACGGCGGCGTTGTCCTCCTCGACGGCGAGGACGTCCGCAGCTACGACGTGCTGGCCCTGCGCCGGCGGGTCCAGTACGTGGGCCAGGTGCCGGTGACGTTTCCCGGCACGGTCGCCGACAACCTGTGTTCCCACGACCCGGCCGCACTGCTCGACCGGGTGGGGCTGCCGGCGTCGCTGGCAGGGCGCGAGGCCGACCGGCTGTCGGTCGGCGAGGCCCAGCGCATGTGCCTGGCCCGGGCGCTGGCGCTCGAGCCCGAGGTGCTGCTGCTCGACGAGCCCACCTCGGCCCTCGACTCCACGTCGAAGGAGGGCATCGAGGCGCTTGTGGTCTCGCTGGCGGCTGATGGACTCACCGTCGTGATGGTGAGCCACGATCCCCGCCAGGCGTCCCACCTGGCCGACCACGTGCTCGAAGTGCCGGGGAGGTGCCGGTGACGGACCTGAGCGGTGCAATCGGCTACAAGGACGTGGCCCTGGCCGTGGCATTGGTGGCCGTGGGCGCCGCCATCTCCCGCTTCCGCCGCCTCGATCTCGAGCAGGGCATGCTCGTGGCCACCGTCCGCTCGTTCGTCCAGCTGCTGGCCATCGGGTACGTGCTGGCCTTCGTGTTCGACGGCCACGGCGGGCTGAGCGCCGTCCTCCTGGCCGTCATGGTCGTGGTGGCGGCGCTGACGGCGGGTGGGCGGGCGAAGCGGGTGCCCGGCGCCAGGATCGTGGCCGGCGTGGCCCTCGGCACTGCCACCGTGGGGACGCTCGGCGTGCTGACCGTCCTCGGCATCGTGCCGGTCGACGCCCGCACCATCGTCCCCCTCGGCTCCATGGTGCTGTCGAACGCGATGGCCAGCGCCTCGTTGGTGATGACGGGGCTGCGCGACGACCTGGCCGGCAACCGCCGGGAGGTCGAGGCCCGCCTCAGCCTGGGCCAGACGTCGCATGAAGCTTCACTGCCGTGGCACCGCCGGGCGCTGCGCACCGGCATGCTGCCCATCGTCGACAACACCAAGGTCGTGGGCCTGGTGGCCCTGCCGGGCGCCATGACGGGGATGATCCTGGCCGGCGCCGAGCCCCTCGAGGCCATCCGCCTGCAGCTGGTGGTGATGTACATGATCCTCGGCGGCAACGCCTTCGCCGCCGTCGTGGCCGGCGAGCTCACCGTTCGCCGACTGTTCACCGCAGACCACCAGCTCGTGCGCTCGCTGCGCCGCACCCCACTCCCGAGGAAATAGCTCGCCATTTTGGCGAGCCCTATTTACTCGGGAACGGCCAGGGCGACGCCGAGGAGGGCGCCCGCCTCGGACACGCCGCCGGTGGAGCTGGCAGCGTCGATGGCGGCCAGGGCGGCGGGGGTATCGAGATCGTCGTCGAGGGCGGCCCGTGCCTCGTCGAGGGCGCCGGCGCCGGTGCCGGCGGCACGCCAGGCGGCGAGGCGGGCGGCGGCGGCAGGCAACAACGTGTCGTCCCATTCCCACGCTGTGCGGTAGTGCTGGGAGATGATGGCCAGGCGGACGGCGGCCGGCTCCCACTCCTTGAGCAGGTCGCTCACGAACACCAGGTTGCCGAGCGACTTCGACATCTTGGTGCCGCCCAGGCCCACCATGCCCACGTGCATCCAGTGGCGCACGAACGGCTCCCCAGTGGCCGCCTCCGACTGGGCCGCCTCGCACTCGTGGTGGGGGAAGATCAGATCGGTGCCGCCGCCGTGCAGGTCGACAGTGGTGCCGAGCTCGCGCAGGGCGAGGGCCGAGCACTCGATGTGCCACCCGGGCCGGCCGCGGCCCCACAGCGAGTCCCACGCCGGCTCGTCGGGCGCCGACGGCTGCCAGAGCACGAAGTCGAGCGGGTCCGCCTTGTTGGGGTCGTCGACGTTGCCGCCCCGCTCGGCTGCGAAGGCGAGCATCTGTTCGCGGGAGTACTGGCTCACCTGGCCGAAACGCTCCGAGGAGGACACGTCGAAGTAGACGGCGCCACCGGCCTGGTAGGCGTGACCCGAGTCGAGCACCATGCCGATGAACCCGAGAATGTCGGGGATGGCGGACGTGGCGCGGGGCTCGCTGAACGCCGGCAGCAGGCCGAGGGCGTCCATGTTGGCGTCAAAGCGGGCCATCTCCTCGGCCGCCAGGTCGAGGTAGTGCACACCCAACTCGCGGGCCTTGCGCAGTATGTCGTCGTCGACGTCGGTGACGTTGCGCACGCACTGGGTGTCGTGGCCGAGGTCGCGCAGCCGGCGCTGCAGCACGTCGTAGGCCAGATAGGTCGCGGCGTGACCGACGTGGGCGGCGTCGTACGGCGTGATGCCGCACGTGTACATGGTGACGATCCGCCCTGGCCGAAAGTCGGCGACCGCCTGGCGGGCGGTGTCGTACAGCCTCACCGGGGAAGTTCGATACCTGTCAGGCGCAGCGCCGCCCGCGTCTTGTAGCGCACGTTCAGCTGGAGCAGCACGGCCGTGAACGCCTCGATGGGCGCGGCGTTGGCCACCGAACCGGCGTTGAGCGGCCGCAGGTCGGGGATGAGCGACACCAGGCGGGCGGTGGCCTCGAACGCGGCGGGGTGGTCGGACGCGATGAGCACGTCGCTCTCCACCGGCTTGTCGAGGTTGGACAGCGCCTTGGCCGGCAGGTGCTGGAAGGCGGCCGCCACCAGCGAGCCGGGGACGGCGCTCTGCACATGGGCCGCCACCGATCCGCGAGGCGGCACCAGCGGCTCGAACTCGTGGCCCATGCGGGTGAGGGCGTTGGCCATGGAGATCACGACCTTGCCCTCGAGCTGGGCGGCCACCGACCCGGCCGTGGCGGCCGCCGCCTCCCAGGGCGTGGCCACGACGATGACCTCGGCCTCGGCCGCCATGGCGTTGTCGGCGGCCGACAGGGCCAGCTCCCGGCCGGGCCAGCGCTCGAGCAGCCCCGTGACGATCTCCTGGGCCCGGTCCTTCGAGCGCGAGCCGATGGCCACCTGCAGACCGGCCGCCGCCAGACGGGCCGCCAAGCCGCTGCCCGCCGGGCCCGTCCCTCCGAGAATGCCGACTTCCATGCTGACGAATCTACTGCGGTCCCCCGGGCTATCCGCCGGAGGCCCTACTCGTCCTCGTACGTCCAGTCGGGGCGCTTGCGGGCCTGGCGCTCGTCGTAGGTGACGGTGCCGTCGACGATGTCCTCCACCTTGGGGACCACGTGGGTGCGGCGGGGCAGCCGGCACGCGCCGCCGAGATGGTCGACGAAGTCCTCCGGGAACGTCTCCAGGACGCTTGACACCAGGAGCTGCTCCTCGGTGCCGAGGTAGCAGCGGTTGGCGTCGGTGACGGTGCGCAGCCGGGCGCCCACCACGTCGAGGTCGGCCTGGTCGGCGTGGCCTGAGCTGAGGCGCTCCAAAGCAGCGGTGATGTCGCCCGAACCCCGCTTGCAAGGCGGGCACTGACCACAGGACTCCACGGCGAGGAACCCCGACAACACGGCGGCGACGTCCACCATGCAGGCGGTGTCGTCGTAGAGGGCGAAGCCGCCTGCGCCCAGGCCGGTGCCGGCCGCCCGCATGTCCTCGTAGGTGAGCGGGGTGGCGAACCCGGCAGCCGGGATGACCCGGTTGGCCACCCCCGAGAAAGCGGCTTTGAGGCGCCGACCGGGCAGGGGCCCGCCCGCCACCTCGAGCAGCTCCGACAGGGGCGAGCCCATCTCCATCTCGTAGACGCCCGGGCGGGCGACGTCGCCCACGACGGTGCACACGAGCGTGCCCGGCGACTTCTCCGTGCCCATGAGGCGGAACCACTCGGGCCCCCGGGCCAGGATGTGGGGGACGTTGGACAGCGTCTCCCAGTTGTTCACCAGCGTGGGGTTCGGCTCGGGACCGGCGCCGGGCGCCGATGCCGGCGGGTGCGACTCCCAGCCGAGCTGGGGGCCGGTGGCGAACAGCCCGTGCTGGAACGGCGGCAGCACCCGGGGCAGCGGGTCGTTGCCCTCGATCACCTCCAGCAGGGCCTTCTCCTCGCCGAACAGGTACTCGTCCGGCCCGCCCACCACCGACACGGTGAGGCCCTCCAGCATCCCCGCCGCGCCCATCTGCTCCAGGGCCTCCACCACCCGGTCGCGCTCGCGGGTGAACGTGGCCTTGGTGGCCAGGTACGCCTCGTCGGCGCCCACCGCCACCGCTGCGATGGCCAGGCCCTCGATCCCCTGGTACGGGTTGGCCCGCATGAGGGTCCGGTCCTTGAAGGTGGCCGGTTCGCCCTCCGCCGCGTTGCACACCGCGTAGCGACGGGAGCCTGGTGCGTTGCGCACCGAGGTCCACTTGGTGCCGGTAGGGAACCCGCCGCCTCCGCGCCCCCGCAGGCCCGACAGCGAGATCTCCTTGGCCGTCTGCTCGGGGCCGAGCGAGCGTGCCCGCTCGAGGCCCCTGCCCCCGCCGGCAGCGAGGTAGGCGTCGAGCGACGGCACGTCGGCGGCGGTGAGGAACGGCAGGAGCGTCACCGGCCCGAACGCACCTCGCCCGTCAACGGTTCAGCAGAACTTGGAGAGGGTGGCGAACGGGTTGACGGGCCGGCCGCCACCGGGGTGGATCTCGAAGTGGAGATGGGGGGCGCTCGCTGACGCGTTGCCGGAGCTGCCCACGTAGCCCACCACGGTGCCCGCTTCCACGCGACCGCTGGCGCCGCTGAGACGGTCGAGATGGGTGCCGTAGTAGGTGTTCCCGTCCTCCCCCGTGAGGTAGTACGAGATGCCGCCCAGGCTGGAGTTCTGGCCCTTCACCGTGCCCGCCACGCTGGCCACGATCGGCGTGCCCCGCGACGCCATGAGGTCGTTGCCCTCGTGGCGACGCCCGCCCGAGCGGGGGTCGCCCCAGTCGTCGGAGAAGGCGTGCGGGCCCTGCACCGGGCAGATCCAGGAGCCGCTGGCGATGACGGGCCGTGGGCCGACGATGACGGGGAGTGCGCCGACGACGGCGGGCACGAGCGGCGCCGGGGCGGCGTTGCGGGAGGCCCGCTCAGGCCGGCTGGCCGCCGCCTTGGCTGCGGCTGCCTTGGCTGCGGCTGCCTTGGCTGCGGCTGCCTTCGCTGCCGCGGCCTTCTCGGCCGCCACCTTGGCCTCGTAGGCCTTCTGGGCGGCTGCCAGCTTGTTCAGCTCCGCAGTGACCGCCGCCTCTTCCTTGCGGAGCCCGGCGACGACCGTGCGCTGCTCGGCCAGGCGGTCGTTGAGGGCGGCCTGGCTCTGCTCCAGGTCGACCCGTGCCACCTGGTAGCCCTCCACCGAGTCGGTGCGGCCGAGGCTCACGAAGCGGAGCATGGCCTGACCACGTGCGGCCTGGCCCGGATCGCCGTCGCCCACCCACGTGGCGGCGTGGTTGCCCTGCACGTACTGGGCCACGGCCAGCTCCCGCACCTGGCCCTCCAGCAGGTCGACCACCTTCCTGGTGGACGCCGTGCGGCCCTCCATGTCGGCAATTTCCGTCTTCGCCGTGGCCAGGGCGGTCTGGGCCTTGGCCAGACGGCCAGCCGCCGCGTTGGCCTTCTTCTGCGCTGCCGCCATCTGGGCCGACGTGGGCGGCTTCGCCGTCGCCGGCGCAGCGCCCGAGGCGCCTGCGGGCACCAGGCAGAGCGCGGCCACCAGCCCAAACGCCAACCAGAATCGCCCCATCCGCCTTCAAGGCTAGGCGAGAGGCCCGACCGGCGCACTTCCGCACAGGCGGGGCGGGGGCCGGACGGGTCGCCTTCAGCACATGCGGGGCGAGCAGGCACGCCGGGCGCCCGGCCACCACCCGCCGCCGAAAGGCGGCCACCCTGGATGGGCGCCACAGCCGCCGGCAGAGCCGGCGGCATGAGCCCTCAGAGCGAAGGCAGGCCGGCTCCGCCGGCCAGCCGCAGCACGAACAACTCGCCCGAACGGAGCGAGCGAAGCGAGCGAGTGAGGGTGAAACTAGAGCTGGAGGGACTTGGTCTCCAGGAACTCCTCGATACCCCAGCGGCCGAGCTCGCGGCCGTTGCCCGACTGCTTGGTGCCGCCCCACGGGGCGAGCGGGTTGAACACGCCGCCATTGACGTCCACCATGCCGGTGCGCAGCCGCCTGGCCACGGCGAGGGCCCGGTCGGGGTCGGCCGACCACACGCCGGCGTGCAGCCCGTAGATCGTGTCGTTGGCGATGGCGACCGCCTCGTCCTCGGTGTCGTAGGGGATGACGGCCAGCACCGGCCCGAACACCTCCTCCTGCTCGACCCGCATGCCCGGGCGGACGTCGGACAACACGGTGGCAGCCACGAAGTACCCCCGGTCCAGCCCGGCCGGCGGATCGGCCCCACCCACCACCAGCCGGGCGCCGTCGGCCACCGCACCCCGGATGTAGCCCCGGACCCGCTCACGCTGGGCTGACGACACGAGCGGTCCCAGCCGGGTGCCGTCGGCGAAGGGGTCCCCCGGCACGTAGTCGGCCGTCGCCGCCGCCGCCAGCTGCTCGGCCTCGGCCAGGCGAGGGCGGGGGACGAGCATGCGGGTGAGCGCCGAGCACGTCTGCCCCGAGTTGAGGAAGGCGGACGTGACGGTGGCCCGCACGGCGGCCGGCAGGTCGGCGTCGTCGAGGATCACACTGGCCGACTTGCCGCCCAGCTCCAGGGCGACCCGCTTCACGGTGGACGCAGCCGCGGCCGCCACCCGCCGCCCCACCTCGGTGGAGCCGGTGAACGACACCATGTCGACGTGGGGCGACGCCACCAGCGCCTCGCCCACCTCCGGGCCCTCGCCGGTGACCAGGTTGAACACGCCGGCCGGCAGCCCGGCGGCGTGGACGATCTCGGCCAGCACGAAGGCGACCGACGGAGCCAGCTCGCTGGGCTTGAGCACCACCGTGCAGCCGGCGCCGAGGGCGGCCGCCACCTTGGCGGCGATGAGGTGCAGGGGGTAGTTCCACGGCGTGATTGCGGCCACCACGCCCACCGGCTCACGGACCACCAGCGAGTTGCCCACCCGCTCCTCGAACCCGAACGCAGCCAGCAGCGGCGCCACCGTCGAGAAGGTCATGACCGGCAGGCCGACCTGGATCATGGTGGCCAAATTGATCGGCATGCCGACCTCCTCGGCCACCATGGCCCCGAGCTCGGCCATGCGGGCGGCCACACCGTCGCCGATACGGCTGAGAATGCCGACCCGCTCCTCCACCGCCGTCTGCGACCACGTCCCGAAGGCGGCGCGGGCGGCGGCCACTGCCCGCGCCGCGTCGGCGTCGTCACCCCGGGGGACCCGGGCGCACACCTCCTCGGTGTGCGGGTTCACCACGTCGATGGCGCCCTGGCCCGAAGCTTGCACCCAAGCGCCGCCCACGTAGAGCCGGTCCCAGCGGCGCAGCTCGCCCACGACCGCCCTACCGGGACCTGGCGTCGAGGCGGGCCTGGAGGCGGCCACCGCCCTTGCGGATCTCGTCACGCAGGATCGAGTCGACGCCGGGGAGCCGGCCCGCTCCGCCGTAGTGCACGCCCACCGTCAGCACGGACCCGCCGTCGGCCACCTCGACCTCGGCGGTGAGGACCCACGCCGAGTGCTCCGAGCCGTCGTGCTCCTTGCGTTCGAAGCGCACGAGCTTGGGGGCGACGTGCTCCGTGCGCACCATGCGCACCTTCTTGGTGAGCGGGATGGGGCCGATCTTGGCCCCGAGGTCGACTAACCACGCCGGCCCGGCATCGGCCTCGTGCGGCGGCGACGGCTCGGCGCCGAACACGATCCCCAGCCACTCCGTGTACGTGCCGAGGTCGGCCACCTCGGCGAAGACGGTGTCCGGCGGAGCGTTCAGCGAGGTGGTGCCTTCGAGGTCCATTGGCGCCGATCCTACGGCCGCCGGCTACGCCGGGCCGGGGGGCCAGCCGGGGCCGAAGAGGTTGTTGCCGTCGGCGCCGGCGACCAGCCAGCCGTCGGGCGTGCGCCGTGCGGCGATGTGGCGGAACTCGAGGGGCGGGCCCGGCTTCAGGCTCATGAGCTTTCCACGTGGCTCCACGAAGGTGACCACGGCCACGTCGGGCCGGGGGTCGGAACGGCTGCGCACGCCCCAGGTGACAGCGCTGAAGCCGACCCAGAACTCCCGCCAGCGCTGCAGCCGCTCCCGGGCGAACTGCTCCCACAGCCGGGAGCCGGACGGGTAGGCGGCGAGGCCGTCGGCCAGCGCCTCCCACTGCTCCGGTGGCCCCACCACGTCGGGGTGCTTGGACATGATCCAGTGCTGGGCCAGCACCTTGCGGTAGTCGGGCTCGGTGAGGGCCCACACCTTGTGCATGTCGCGCTCGTCCATGACGGCCGAGACCCACGCCTTGGCCATGGCCACGGCGCCGTCGTCACCGGCGTCGTTCGCTCCGGCGGAAAGCGGCGTGCCCACCTCGTCAGCCATGCCGTGTCAGGCCTCGAACACCCCGTCGTTGTCGACGTAGGCCCCGTCCTCGAAGGAGACGATGCGTTCGTAGGACGCCAGCAGGGCCAAGCCGTCCTCGACGAACAACCCGATGGCATCCCGCTCGGTGGTGTCGGGGCTGGCCTTGTCGAGCAGTTCCCCCATCTCGGCCACCGTGGCCTGCTCGCCCCGCAGGTGCACCCCGATGACGAAGCGGTGCAGCTCGTCGCGGTCGCCGAAGGGGGTGGCCTGGGCCCGGCGGGCCGCCAGGTAGGTGTCCCACTGCAGCTTGGAACGCTCCGACAGCACGGTCCCCTCCCCACCGGCGCCCCTCCCGGATGTCGACACCGGGGCGGAGGCAAGGGTAGTGCCGGGGAACGGGGGCCGGTTCCGCCGTTTCGACCCCGGCCCCCGTCAAGGCAGGTAAGCGCCGATGGCCGCCGCGGGGATACGCGGCAGCACACAATCCAACCGCGATGGCCACGGACCGGCCAGGGGGTATGCTCACAACGCCAATAGCTCCAGACCATCCGGGTCGACCCTCTCGACGAGGCGGCCTGAAGGGGGATTCGATGGCGAACAGGATTCGCGAGGCGATCGAGGTGCTGGCCCGCAGGGGTTGGACCCAAGGAGCCTTCACCGACGACACGGGCCGCCACTGCCTCCAGGGCGCCCTGTACGAGGCCCACGGGTGCCAGCCGCGCCAACACGGGCAGCTCACCAACACGAGCACCGACCCCGACCTGGCCGCCGACCTGCGCCTGGTGAACGAGACGATCGCCTCCGAATACCCCGAGCGCGTCGGCGCCGTGGGCGTCTCGCGGTTCAACGACCACCCGGACACCACGATCGTCGATGTCGTCCGGGTGCTCGAGAAGTCCGCCGTCCGCCGCGACGAATCGATCTGAACCGCTCCTTTTCGCCCTGTTTCGGGCCTACGAAACCGCCGACCCAGCCGCTCCCGAGCCGCCACTCAGGGGTATCCTGAGCCTGAGTCGGTGCTGTCGGGAGCGACATCCCGGAGCCGGAGGAGCATTGGTCGACCACCCCATGCCGGCACCCGAGACCTTTGGGATCGTGGCCGTCCGTTCCGACGAGCTCACCGCCGCGGTGAGCCCCGCCGGGGACCTCGACGTGTCGACGTCGCCCCGACTGCTCGCCTGCATCGACGAGCTCCTGGCTGAGGGCCGCTCCAGGATCACCCTCGACATGCGCCAGGTCACCTTCATCGACTCGTCCGGCCTGGGCGCACTCGTGAAGGCGCACAAGCGGGCCGGCCCGTCGGCCAGCCTCACGGTCATCCGGCCGCGCCCCCACGTCCACCGGGCCATGGAGATCTCCGGCATCTTGAAGGTCATCCAGGTGGAGCAGGAACCCAAGGCCTAGGCCCGGGTGTCGACGGGGTCAGACCGGCGGCAGCACCTGGAGCACCAACCGGGGCACGTCGGCCGGGTCGAACGCCTCGTGGAACAGGAGACGGCGCACGAGGATCGGCCCGACGAGCGTCTCCGCCAGCAGGTACAGGTCGGCGTCGCGCCCGATCTCGCCACGCGCCACCCCCTCGGCCAGCAGGCTGACCAGCACTTCGCGACGCTCGCAGGTGAGGCGGCGGTGGATGTCGAGCACGGCCGGGTCGCGCTCGGCAGCCTCAATGATGGCGGGCAGGCACCGCGACCAGGTGGAGTCGGCCAGCGCCAGCGCCACCTGCTGGAGCAGGCCGATGACCCGCTCCCGCACGGGACCGGCGGCCACCGGCGTGGCGTCCGGCTTGAGGAGGCGGACGGCATCCTCCACCAGCTCGAGGCGACCGTCCCAGTGGCGGTAGATGGTGCTCTTGCCCACGCCCGCCCGGGCGGCCACGCCCTCGATGGTGAGGCCCCCGTAGCCGACCTCGCCCAGGAGCTCGAGGGCGGCAGACAGGATCAGTCGGCGGGACCGCTCGACGCGCGGGTCGGCCTCCTTCGCCACAGGGGTCACCGGTGTGGACATGGGCGTGTCAGGCCGCCTCCCAGGCGGCGGCCTGCGGCGGAGCCTGGCCGGCGGCGGCCGCTTCGGCCCGCCGGCTGAACACGAGGAACACGCCGATGGCAGCGGTGACGGCCAGCGCCGACGCCATCGTGCTGGCCATGGTGAACGCGTCGGTGAAGGCGACGCCGGCCCGGGCCGCCAGTTCCTCGCCGCCGGGGATGCCGGAGGCGATGAAGTTGGCGGCGCCAACCGACTCCTTGGCCGCCTCCGCCACCTGGGGCGGGAGGGAGAGGCCGCTCAGGTCGAGCGACGACCGGTAGGCGGCGCTGCTGAGGGAGCCCAACACGGCGATGCCGAGGGCTCCGCCGACCTCACGGGTGGTGTCGTTCACGGCCGAGCCCACGCCCGCCTTGGCCGGGGGGACGGCGCTCATGATGCTGCCGGTGGCCGGAGCGGCGGTGAGGCTCATGCCGGCGCCGAGCAGGACGAGGGCGAGGGCCAACACGAGGTAGGGAGTGTCCGGGCTCACCATGGCGAGGACGCCGAAGCCGGCACCCACCAGGGCGAAGCCGGCCGCCATCACCGGACCGGTTCCCATCTTCTCGGCCAGCAGGGCGCTGCGGGGGGCGATGGCCACCAGAGCGAGGGCGAGGGGCAGGGTCGCCAGGCCGGCGGCCAGGGGCGAGTAGGACCGCACGAACTGGAGGTAGAGGGTGAAGAGGAAGAAGAGGCCGAACATCACGAAGAAGGCGATGGTGACGACCCCGCTGCCGACGCTCATGCGCCGGTCCCGGAACAGCTCGAGGGGCAGCATCGGGTGGGTACTGCGGCGCTCCCACCGCACGAACGAGGTGAGGGCGACCACGGATGCCACAAAGGCGAGCAGGATGACCGGGCTGGTCCAGCCCTTCCCGGGGCCCTCGATGATGGCGTAGACGAGTGACGCGAGGCCGACCAGCGACAGCAGGGCGCCGACCGGATCGAGGGGCGTGACCTCGGGGTCGCGGGACGACGGGGAGAACACCCACACGGCGGCCAGCACGGCGGCCACGATGGGCACGTTCACCAGCACCGCCGAGCCCCACCAGTACTTCTCCAGCAGCGCCCCGGACACGATGGGCCCGAGGGCCCCGCCGGCGCCGGCGAACCCGGCCCACATGGCGATGGCCTTGCGCCGCTCCTCGGGCGGGAAGATGGTGGTGAGCAGCGACAGTGTGGCCGGCATCACGAAGGCGGCGCCCAGGCCGGTGATGATCCGACCGGCGATGACCTGGGCCGAGCCCGTCCCCAGGCCGGAGAGCAACGACCCGCTGGCGAACACCACCAGCCCGACCATCAGGGCCTGCTTGCGCCCGAAGCGGTCGCCCAGTGCGCCGGCGGGGAGCAGGAAGGCGGCGAACACCAGGGCGTAGGAGTCGACGATCCACTGCAGGGCGCTCGAACTGGCGTCGAGGTCGCGCTGCATGCTCGGCAGGGCCACGTTGAGCCCGGCCACCGACATGACCACCATCACCAGCGACAGGCACATGATCCCCAGCAGGAACCAGCGCCGGCGGTGGATCACCGGGTCTTCGTGCAGCAGCGGTCCGGTGTCGCGAAGTGTGCTCACGGCGACACTCCTTTCGTGGCTCCGAGAGGGCGTTGTAGAACTTTCACGTCTCGCAGCGAAACGCTACCGTTCTAAAGAGTATTCCCGGGCTACGGGGGCCCGGGGGCCACCGGACTGCGCACCATCTCGGTCTTTGGTCGTGCCGGCCGGCCGACTAGCGCCTGGCGACCGCCGGCGTCTCGCGCTCGGGACGGCGGCCGCGCACCACGGTGGCCAGGCCGCCGAGGAGCAGGGCGCCGCCGACGGCGAACAGGCCGACGCCTTTGCTCGCTGTCAACGAAGTGTACCTGACACCTACCCCGTTGCAAGGGGTCGGGCAACTACTTCCGTTCCTCCTGTCGCCGTGCGGGCGACCGGCGCTATAGGTTGACCGGGGTGAGCGGGCGCCGGGGACGGCGGGAGCGCACCACGGAACGCACGCCACCGAGCACCAGCAGGCCGCCTGCGGCGAACAGCCCGACGCCCAGCACCTTCTGGCCGCCACTGTCGGAGGACGACGAAGACGCCGACGTGGGGTTGTACATCCCTGCAGTGACGGGGGGCGCGGCCGCAGCGGGCGGCATCGGCAGGGCCGGGGTGCCGGCGACGGGCCCGCTGCTCGCGGGCGTGGCCGCTTCGGGACCGGGCGCGGCCGGAGCCGCCGGCGTGCCGGCCGCAGGGGAAGCGGAGGTGTTCCCGGTGCCACCGGTACCGCTGCCGGTGTGGTCGTGGCCGGGCACGCAGGCCCATGCACTTCCGCCGGCAACCAGCACCACGCCACTCATGACAAGCCCCGCCAGGCCTGCTCGACGCGTGCGCACCTCTGTCGTCCCCTCGTTCATCCGACCGCAAGTGTACCCGGTCCACGAGACCCGGGTTGGTCCGATCTGCCGCCTGGAAAGGGCAGTCAGAGAAGGCCGGTCTCGTGCTTGCCGGGCTCCCCCCGCCGGGGGCGGGCCCAACCCGTGGGGGACCGCCGACGAGCGACGGCTACCTGCCGCCCGAGGAGGCCCAGCCCGGCCACGAGGGCCAGCGTGCCGGCCAGCTTCAGGGGCCCGCGCATCGACGACGGCTGGCTCACGTCGACCACCGCCACCGCCACGTCCTGGAGCACTGACTCGGGCCTACCCCGCCGGGTGTCGCTCCACAGGGCGAACACCTCGTCGTCACCTGCCACCAGGCCGAGGCGGCTCCCCAGGTCCGGCATGCCCCGGCTACCCCCGAAGCCGACCTGCGAGTCGAAGGCGACGGACGACAGGAGCATGCGGGCACCGAACGAGTTGCCCCCATCCGTGGACGACTGCAACGAGACCTCGTTCATACGGTCCTTGGGATCCTTGCGGCGGTCGTAGTACACGACGTCGAGGCGACCGCCCGGAGCCACCGCCAGCTTGGGGAGGTACTGCGTGGTGCCGTCCCGCCTGGCCGTGTCGTTCACCCGGCGGGGTGTCGAGAACGTCACCCCGAAGTTGGTGGAGGTCCACAGCAGCACGTCGGCGTCGCCCGTGCGCCCGTCCTGGTAGGCCACGAACACACGCCCCCGGTCGCGGTCGACCGCCAGCGACGGCGAGGGCGCCAGGAACACCAGCATCCGCTGTGTGGGCACCAGCTTGTCCTCCACCACCGACTCCTGCCACGTGTCGCCCCGGTCCACCGACCGGGCCAGCACCAGCCGCCACGGCCCGTCGTAGGGGGCGCCGCCCTTCCACTCGTGGGCACCCTGATAGTCCAGTCGGTCGTCCAGCAGCTCGAGGAACAGCACGAACAACTCGTTGTCCCGGCCCTGGGCGGGAGACGGGGCCACCACCCGCTGGCGCTTCGACGAGCTCACCTGCTCCGGGTCAGACCAGGTGATCCCGCCGTCGGTCGAGCGCATGAACTCCACCGGGTTGGACGGGTTGGGGAAGGCGACGAAGGCGACAGCGTCGGCCTGGAGCCAGGTGAGGTAGAGGTTGCCGGGACGGTTGGCGTCGGCCATCAGCCGGACCTGGAACGCCAGCGGCCCGAGGGCGCGGGTGGGCGCCGCCATGGTGCGGCCGCCATCCTTGGACGACGTGGTCCACGCCGCGTTGGGCGAGTTCCCCTCGCCCTTCAGGGTGACGAACGACAGGTACATCGTGCCGTCAATGTCGAACACCACGTCCGGCGCGAAGCAGCGGGCGGGCAGTTCCTCGCCACCCGGGAAGGGGATGGTGGCCTCCTTCCACGAGGTGCCGCCGTCGAGCGTGACGTGCAGCGCGCACGAGTACTGCGGGCTGTCGACGCGGTTGGCGACCACCAGATTTGCCTTGTCCCTGGGGTTTCGGGCCACCGCCGGGGAGTTGTGGGCGCGGGCGTCGGTACCGTCGGCCGCGCCGGCGTTCACCGGGACGACCGAGCGGCGCTGGCGGAGCGTCCCGCCGCCGAGGGTGGACGTGACGAGCAGCAGGCCGAGGCCGATCACCACCAGGCCGGCGCCGGTCATCCAGCCGCGGGCCGGGCCGGCCGGCGACGTCGCCGTCATCGACCCGCAGCCCCCTCGTGCGCGGGCAATAGACCAAAAAACACCCTTTCGGGGCATGGCGGCCGGACAGACAAACCCGGACAATCCTTCGAAACGACGACGAGGAAGGTGTGCAATGTGTCAGCCGAACCGAACCCTCAGGGACAGGTCCCGCCACCGCCGAATCGCCCGCTCCAATCCGCTGGCGAGGATTCCCGAGGACGTCGTCATCGGACAGGACGTCTACCACTCACCGGCGCCGCCCGCTCGTCGCGAGGGCGGCGCCCGGACACGCCCGGGCACGCCCGGCGGACCGCGTGGTCCAGCATCGATGTCACCGCGTGGTCGAACCAGCGACAGCCCCGAAACAGGAGCAGCCCCGCCGAGATCGGCGGGGCGCTCTGGTGTCCCGGGGGGGTCGGGATGCCACAAGTGTACCGGCTTGCACCCCAGATGCAACTTCTGTCCGGTCACTCCCGACATTCCTGCCCAGCGTCTACGCTCGTGCGCGTCGAAGGGACACGCTGATGAGCGAACAGGCGAAGCTGGGCGAGGCCGACGCGCTCACCGGGCAGGTTCGGGAGGAAGCCGAGCGGACCTGGGCGCTGCTCGTGGAGGCGTACGACGGCGAGGCGTGGGCCGCCCTGGGGTACGCGTCGTGGGACGACTACGTCACCGCCGAGTTCGACCCCGCGGTCAGCCCGGCCCACCGGTTGCTCGACCGGGCGAGAGTGGGCCTCGACAGCGACGAGGACGGGCCGTCCGAGGTCGAGCTGTCGCCGTCGGAGGCGCACGACCTGGTGGGCCAGGTGGTCCTCAGCCTCGAAGCCCTCACCATGGGCCTCGACCTCATCGACCTCGCCACATTGCCGCTGGACGCCCAGGCCGCCGGCGTGGTCGACGAGGCCATCGCCACGTTCACCCGGCTCCGCGACGCCCTCCGGCCGGGCGGCTGAACCCGCTCGCCCGATCACCAGGGCCATGCTCCGCCGGCGCGTCCATGCGGCCACAGCGCCACACGAAGAGCAAGCCGAGGACGCTGACAAGGGCGAGCGGGTTCAGCCGCCCGGCC
>JBKJNA010000156.1:0-3584 GCA_046596195.1 Acidimicrobiales bacterium
GCCTCGATCTCGGCGTCCCGCTCGGGGCCGACGTAGAGCCGTCGCCGGCTGAAGGCGACGAGCTCCGGCGTAACATCCTGCACTCGGGCAGGCAACACCATGTCCTCCCGCTCGACGGCGAGGCCCATGGCGGTCAGCACCACCTGCGCCTCATCGGCCACCGACCACGCCGGTCTCTCGATCCCGTGGATCAGCTTCCACAGCGGGTCGAAGGCGGCAAGGGGCGAGCGGTCGGACAGCTCAACGACCACCCGGTTGCGCGCCCGATCGGTCATGGCGGTGATGAAGTCCTCGATCTCTTCCGCCCGGTAGATGGCGTGGTGGCAAACGGCCACGTCGGCCGGCTCGACCTTGTCGGCGACGTCGGGCCATCTGCCCAGGACCGAGCGGGCAGCCACGCCTGCCTCGCCGGCGCTGGCCTCGAAGGATTCGAGCATCCCCGGCAGCGGATCGACGCCGACGATGAGCCCCGCCTTCCCGGCTAACCCCAGGCTCGATGCCCCGCCGCCCACGCCGACGTCGAGCACCGATCCCCCCTCGGGGAGCGCCTCCAGTGCCCGCCGGCGGGATGGTCTCACCGGCTGCAGGGCATCCTCCTCCGGCTTCCACCGGAACCTCGCCGGTTCGAGCATGGGCTCCGCGTCTGGAGCAGCGTCGATGATCGCCTGGGGGACCGCGGTGCTTTGCAGCATCTCGCGCCAGTGGTCGGCGGGGCGGGGGGCGGCGGCGGCGGAGGTCATCGTGAGATTGTGGCCGCCGGCGTGGCAGGGTGTCGCCGTGAGCGACCGCCCGGCGATCGAGGTGGACGAGCTCACCAAGCAGTACGCCGGCGGCGTCCGGGCGCTGGATGGGGTCACGTTCCGCGTCGAGGAGGGCGAGGTGTTCGGCTATCTGGGCCGGAACGGGGCGGGGAAGTCCACGACGCTGCGGATCCTGACAACCCTGCTGCGGGCCACGTCGGGGACGGCAAGGGTGCTCGGTCACGACGTGGCCACCGAGGCCGCCGCCGTGCGCAAGGTGTTCGGCGCTGCCCTCCAGGAAGCGGCGCTCGACGAGCTCATGACCGGCCGCGAGCACCTGGACATGGCCGCTCGCCTGGCCGGCCTGGGCAAGCCGAAGTCAGCCGAGCGGGCGGCCGAACTGCTGGAGAGCTTCGGGCTGAAGGCGGCAGCCGACCGGATCGCCGCCGGCTACTCGGGCGGCATGCGCCGGCGTCTCGACGTGGCGATGGCCATGGTGCGCCGGCCCGAGGTGCTGTTCCTCGACGAACCGACCACCGGCCTCGACCCGCAGGGCCGGCGGGCGGTGTGGGAGCTGATCCGCGACCTCCGCAACGGCGGCTCCACAGTGTTCCTGACCACCCAGTACCTGGCCGAAGCCGACGAGCTCTCGGAGCGGGTGGCGATCGTCCACGACGGGCGCATCGCTGCTATCGGGACGTCGCAGGAGCTGAAGGACCGTCTCGGGACGACGACGGTGCGGGTGCGGGTGGCGCCGGCGGACGAGGAGCGGGTGCGGTCGGCGGTCGCTCCCGACGTGGTTACGCCGGCCGGCGACGGGTGGCTGGAGGTCACCGTGGCCGGCGGCGAGGCCGCGGTGCCGGCGGTCGTCGGGCGGGTCGTCGGTGCCGGCGCCGGCATCGACGGGTTGAGTATCCGCGCCCCAAGCTTGGAGGATGTCTTCGTCGGTCTCACCGGCACCCAGATCGAGGCGTCGGCCGGCGGTACGGACGCCGGGAACGTCACCGCGGTTCGGCGCAGCGTGGGCCTCCCGAGCGGTCGCGGTCGATGAGCCCGTTCGCCCAGCTCCGACTGCTCCTTTTCCGGAACCTGCGGGAGGGCAAGCGCAACCCGGTCTTGGCCTACGCCCTGCCGATCATCATCCCCTTCGCGGTGCTCGTTCTGGTGGCCAAGACGCTCTACCGGGTCACCGACCTCCCCGGGTTCCCCACCGACAACTACGCGGAGTGGATGACGCCGGCCATCATCATGCTCACGGCCATGACCGGTGTCGGCTACGCAGCCACCAGCCTGGTAATCGACATCCAGTCGGGGTTCCTCGACCGCCTACGCCTGCTCGACGTTCGTCCGCCGGCGCTGCTGCTCAGCCGGGTCCTGTTCGACGTGGTGCGCGTGGTTCCCGCCGGCGTCGTGCTTCTCATCGTCGGGGTTCTGCTGGGGATGGACATCAACGAGGGGCCGCTGGGCATCGTTGGGCTGTTCGCCCTGCTCATCCTGTGGGCTGCGGCCTACGGGGGCCTCTACTTCGTGGTCGCCCTGACCACGAAGAACGCTCAGGCGCCGCTGGCGCTGGCGCCGCTGTTCCTGCCGCTCCAGTTCCTGTCCACCCAGTTCGTGCCACGGTCGCTGCTGCCCGGTTGGGTGCAGGCCGTCGCCGCGTGGAACCCGTTCACGTACATGGTCGACGCCAGCCGGGCCCTGACCACCGGGCCGCTCACGCTCGCACCGGTGGCGAAGGCGCTGGCCGTCGCCCTCGGCATGCTGATCGTCACCCAGACGGCGAGCCTCCGCGCCTACAACCGCGCGCTGCAGGGCTCCTGAAGTCGGGTCCCGTCCCCGGCGTTTGGTCAATCGGTGGTGCTATCCCGCCCCCGATTGACCAAACGCTCGGAGGCAGTCGACGATCTCGGCGTCCGCCAGGCTGGGCGCCGGCCCGCATTGGTCGCGGGCTACGGCTCGGCGACGATCCAGCCCCGGCGCTGGAGCTCGGCGGCCAGGACCTCGGTTGGGAGCTGCTGCACCGCCCGCTCGGTCGGGGAGAGCCTGACCGCCGCCTCCGGTGCCGGCGCCCCTTCCTGTAGCTGCTCGATGAATGCCGCCGCCTCATCCCGGGTGAATTTGCCGGCGCCCTGCCGCTGGGTGAAGCCCATCGGACCGCGGGCGTCGCGGAAGTCGACGTGGCCGGCTTCCTGCAGGAGCGCCAGCAGTTCCTGAACCTGTCGCCCCGTGGCCGGTGGGCCGGACTGCTGACCGAATGCCATGGCGCTCAGTCTGGCCGGTCAGTAACCGAGGTCGGGGTCGACCACCCCGATGAGGGGCTCGCCCCGGATGCGGCGGCCGACGTTCTCGCCGACCCGGGCTGCGAACAACGGCTCGGCCATCGGCCAGGTATTGGCCGTGTGGGGTGTGATCAGGCAGTTGTCGAGGTTCCAGAGCGGGTGGCCGGCGGGGAGCGGCTCGGGGTCGGTGACGTCGAGGGCGGCGCCCCCGACGGCACCGGCCCGCAGCGCGGCCACCAGGTCGTCGGTGACCACGTGGGCGCCCCGCGCCACGTTCACCAGCCAGGCGTCACCGTCCATGACCGCCAGCTCGCGGGCGCCGATGATGCCTGTGGTGTCCGGTGTGAGGGCGAGAGCCAGCACGACGAGGCGGGCGCCGGCCAGCGCGTCGTGCAGCTGCTCAGGACCGCCGACGTGCGACGCGCCGGCGACGGGGCCGACGCGCCGGCGCACCACGGTGGACTCCACCTCGAAGGGCGCCAGCAGTCGGAGCAGGGCCTCGGTGATCCCGCCCCCGCCCACGATCGTCACCGCCGCCCCCGACAAGCACAGGCCAGACTGGTCG
>JBKJNA010000188.1:0-3491 GCA_046596195.1 Acidimicrobiales bacterium
CGACTTGGTCGAGGCTTCGGACCCAAGTCGGCGCGGGCGTACGACGCCACGTTCTCGGCACCCAAGAGCGTCTCGGTTCTGTGGGCGCTGAGCCCCGAGCCCTTCGTGCGGGTCGAGGTACTAGCCGCCCACGACGCGGCCGTGGTCGCCGCCCTGGACTGGCTGGAGCACCACGGCGGGGTGAGCCGACGAGGCAAGGACGGCATTCACCAAGTCGACACCCAGGGCCTGGTAGCCGCACTGTTCCGCCAGCACACCAGCCGGCTGGCCGATCCTCAGCTCCACACACACGCCGTGATCTGGGCCAAGGCCCAGGACCCGACGGGGAAATGGCTCTCCATCGACGCTCGGTTCCTCAAGTACCAGCAGCGCACGATCGGTTGGGTCTACGCTGCTGCGCTCCGCTCGGAACTGTCGGCCCGCCTGGGCGTCTCTTGGGGGCCGATTGCCGAGGGCCACGCCGACATCGAAGGCGTGCCCGAAGGGCTGCTCACGCTGTTCTCCCAGCGCAACGCCCAGGTGGAGGCCCAGCTAGCCAAGGCCGTGGCCGACTGGGTGGATGACCATGACGGAGCGGAGCCCGATCCCCGCAGCCTCTACCGCCTGGAGCGCTCGGCCGTGCTGGCCAGTCGGCCGGGCAAGTCCGAGCCGGTCGAGGCCGACCGCCTCCGGGCTGAGTGGGCCGAGCGAGTCAGTCACGCCGGCTTCGAGGCTCTTGGTCTTCCAGACGGCCAGCGTCGGCTACCGGGAGCCACGGCCCCGGACGACGAGTCCGTGATCGTGGCCGCGCTGGACGCCGTCGCCTTGTCGTCGTCGACGTGGCTGAAGGCCGACCTGGCCCGGGAGATCGCCGCTCGCTTGCCGGCCGACGTGGCGACTACGGCCGCTGAAGCCATCCGGGTAGTCGACGAACTGAGTGAGCGAGCGGCCGGCCACTGTGTCGAGCTACACCCCTGCGCAGCACCTGGAGCGCCCTGTAGGCGTGACGGTCGGCCCATCAGTGAACACGTCGTGGACCGCCGCCTCAGCGCCTCGGCCGTAATGCACCAGGAGGCCCGGCTGCTCGAGTGGGCCGGTCTCAACGTCGCCGACGGGCCGACGGTCAGGGCCGACAGGGAGGCACAGGCGGTGGCGGCCCGCGACGTCGCCGGAGACCGGCGCCTGGTGCTGGTCGTCGGTCCGGCCGGGACGGGCAAGACGACAATGTTGGCCTCGGCGGTTGCTTCGCTTCGGGAGCAGGGTCGAGCCGTGGTCGGCCTGGCTCCATCAGGGAAGGCCGCCGACGTCCTCGGCCAGGAGACCGCGACGCCGGCCACCACCCTGGCCAAGCTGCTCTACGACCACAGCCGCCCGAACGGCCCGCACCCCGAGTGGCGACTGCCGCCGGACACCACGCTGATTCTCGACGAGGCCGGGATGGTCGCAACCGAGGACCTGGCTCGCCTGGTGGTTTTGGCCGATCACCACAGTTGGCGGCTGGTGTGCGTGGGCGACCCGGACCAGCTCCCCGCCGTCGGCCGGGGAGGCATGTTCGCCGATTGGTGCGAGGCGTTCGCCGCTCATCATCTGGAGGAGGTCCGGCGCTTCGGGGAGCCTTGGCAAGCCGAGGCCAGCCTGCTCCTCCGCCGGGGCGACCCGGCCGCCGCCGCCGTCTACGCCGGGCACGATCGGCTACGCACCGTCCACCCCGCCGTGTTGGCGGACCGGGTGGCCCGCCAGCACCAGCAACTGAGCGGAGGCGGCGCCATTGTTGCCGTCACCACGGCGTCAGCCGCCACGGCCCGGGCCATCAATGTCGAGATCCAACGCCGACGCAATCCGCTCCAGCAGGGGCCATGTGTTGCCCTCGCGGATGGGACCAGGGCCTTCGTTGGTGACCAGGTCGTCAGCCGTCGCAACGATGCCCGGCTGGTCACCAGCGGTGGCGCCGCTGTACGCAATCGCCAGACCTGGACCGTTGCCGCCATCGACGAGGACGGCTCGCTGAGCGTCAACGACCCGCAGCGCGGCAGCACGCGCCTCCCAAACGACTACGTCGCCCGCCATGTGGAGCTGGGCTGGGCGGTCACCGGCTACGGCAACCAGGGCGTCACCGTTGACCACGGCATCTGCGTAGTGGAGCCGGCCAGCACTCGTGCCGGCATCTACGTGGCGATGACCCGCGGCCGGGACAACAACGCGGCGTGGGTACTCGATCGGACCGGACTTGAAGACGCCGAGGAGGTTTTCGCCGCCGCCATCTCTCGATCGCCCAACGCCCTCACCGCTCATGCTGTGCGTGACCGACTTCATCGGGCCGCTGGTGTTGCCCCGCCAACAATCGCTGAGGAGGGCTCGCCGCTGTCCGAGGATCCCGCCCGGCGCATGGCCGAACGACTGCAGCAGTTCGACGGGCTCCATCAGGCGGCACCCCGGCTGAGGCGATGACCGGAGCGTCGCGAGATTTCACGGTGCCCAGCGGCCTAGTGAAGGTGAACACCACTACAGGAGGACACGCCATGTCAACCGCCATCCAAGCCGACCGCCTGCCGTTGATGGACCTGCCCGCTGTGGCCGAGCGCCTCGGCGTGAACCAGCGCCACGTCCGCCGGCTGGTTGCCGAGCGCCGTATTCCCTTCCTGAAGTGGGGGCACCTCCTCCGTTTCGATCCTTCGGAGATCGAGGGGTGGCTCGACCGGGCTCGCCAGCGGTAGGCATTCGCGACGAGCCGCGAGGAAATCTCTACTCTGGTGGGTGCGCTCGGGGCTGGCGCGCCAATCTCGCGGCCCTCTGGAAGGCGGCCGGATCACGCGGAACGCATGTCCGGCCTGTCCCTGGAGGCCGAGATGGCACACGTCGAAAAGCGTGGACCTGGGCGCTGGCGCGCCCGGTATCGAGACCCGAACGGTCGCGAATTGTCGAGGACGTTCGAGCGGAAGGCGGACGCTGAGCGATTCCTTGCCCTGACCGAGGCGGACAAGGCGCAAGGGGCGTGGATCGATCCTGCCGCCGGCCGGACCCCCTTCGGTTCCTTCGCCCGTCAGTGGCAGGAGTCGCAGGTCCACCGAGGAACGACCGCGGACCAGGTGGACTCCAACCTCAGGAACCACATCCTGCCGAGTTTCGAGCACAGCGCCCTTGCCGCCGTTCGCCCGTCTGATGTGCAGGCGTGGGTTCGAAGCCGAAGCGACGTGCTCGCACCGGCGACCGTCGAGGTCGTCTATCGCTACCTTGCCGCGATCTTCGGCGCAGCGGTCAAGGACCGGATCATCGTCCGCTCACCATGCGTCGCCATCAAACTTCCTCGCCCGGCGCCGGCCGAGGTGGTCCCGGCGACAACGGCCGAAGTGCTTCTCCTGGCGGAGACACTGCCGAAGCGCTATCGCGCAATGGTCATCCTGGCCGCCGGGACTGGAGTGCGGCAGGGCGAGGCTTTCGGCGTGGTGCTCCCGAGCGTCGACTTCGTGCGGGGCGAGCTCCGCGTCGAAAGCCTCGCCCTGCCGCACTCCAGT
>JBKJNA010000102.1:0-16261 GCA_046596195.1 Acidimicrobiales bacterium
GTTGCCGGTGGTGTCCTTGTCGGCCAGCACCTTGGTGATGGCGGCCGTGAGGGTCGTCTTGCCGTGGTCGATGTGGCCCATCGTGCCGATGTTGAGATGCGGCTTGTCACGGACGAACTGCTTCTTTGCCAACTGAGAACCCTCACTGCTCTGGAGGCCCTGCGGGCCTGCTGATCGTCTGTTTCCCCGACGAGGGCCTACGGCCCCGTCGGGCGAGTAGCGGCGGTCGGACTCGAACCGACGACAACACGATTATGAGCCGTGTGCTCTGACCAACTGAGCTACGCCGCCAAGTGTGGCCTCCGACCTGCCGGCCGGCGAGCCCTCTGTGAGAATCGAACTCACGACACCAGCCTTACCATGGCTGTGCTCTGCCGACTGAGCTAAGAGGGCGATGCTGCCCCCGGGCCGTAGCCCGGGTTCGCAACCTTCCGGCTGCGAGCGGCCATGATAGTTCGCCGTGCCCGAACCCTCGCCCCTCTTTGTCCGGCTGGCGACGCCGGACGACGCCGAGGCGATCCGCGCCATCTACAACCGGGAGGTCACCGGCTCGACGGTCACCTTCGACCTCCGGCCCCGCACCCTCGAGGACCAGCGGGGCTGGCTCGAGGCCCACGCCGGCATCCACCCCGCCGTCGTGGCCGTCGACGGCGAGAAGGTGGTCGGGTTCGGTTCCCTGTCCCCCTATCGGGACCGTCCCGCCTACTCGACGACGGTCGAGGACTCGGTGTACGTGGACGCCGCCTGCCGTGGCCGGGGCGCGGGGCGGCTGCTCCTGTCGGAACTGGTGGGCCTGGCCGGGATGCATGGCTTCCACACGGTGGTCGGGCGCATCGTCGGCGGGCACCAGGCGTCCATCGCCCTGCACCGGGGCTGCGGGTTCGACCTGGTGGGCACCGAGCGGGAGGTGGGCCGCAAGTTCGGGCGCTGGCTCGACGTCGTGGTGATGCAGCACCTGCTCGGCCCCGACGGCACCACCGCCCCGCTCCCCCGGCCGCCGGTGCTCGACGTCCCCGACCCGCCCGCCGGCGTCTGAGCACACCATCGCGGGCCAAGCCTGGCGACCAGGCCGCCCCCATCGACCCCTCCATCCGTTCTGGCAGACATGACCCCCGGATTCCGGGGGTCATGTCCTCCAGAACCGCGGCCTGGCGGCCGGACGGCTAGGCGGCGTGCGCCGACTCGGCCGTGAGGAGGGCCATGAGCCGCTCCTGGGTGGCGCGGAACGCCGGTTCGTCGACGATGGTCACCCGGTCGCGGGGCCGGGCGATGGGGATGTCGAGGATCTCCACCACTGACGGCGAGGGCGGGTTGGCCATCACCACGATGCGGTCGGCCAGCAGCACGGCCTCGTCGATGCCATGGGTCACCATGAGCACGGTCTCGGTCTCGGACTCGTGGGTCCACAGCTCCACCAGTTGCTGCTGGAGGCGGGCCCGGGTGAGGGCGTCGAGGGCGCCGAAGGGCTCGTCGAGCAGCAGCAGCCGGGGGCCGACGGCGAAAGCGCGGGCCACTGCCGTGCGCTGCGCCATGCCGCCCGAGATCTGGGCCGGCCGCTTGTCGCGGTGCTCCCACAGGCCGACGGCGGTGAGGTAGCGCTCGACGATCTCGTCGGTGCGCTCCTTGGGCCGGTCGGGGCGGGCCGCCTTTGCCGCCTCCCGCACGTTGGCCAGCAGGCTCAGGCGGGGCAGCAATGAGTAGTTCTGGAACACCATGGCCCGGTCGGGACCGGGACCGTCGATCACCTTGCCGTCGAGGAGGATCCGCCCGGCGTCCGGCTGCTGGAGCCCGGCGACCAGGTTCAACAGGGTCGACTTCCCGCACCCCGAGTGGCCGATGAGGGAGACGAACTCGCCCTGCTCGACAGTGAGGTCGACACCTCGTAGGACCTCCTGGTGCGGGCCCTTCTTGCGCTGGAAGCCCTTGCGCAGCCCGTCGATGACCAACGTCATGCCTGTACCTCCTCGAGGGCGACCCGGCGTCCGAGGCGCAGGAAGCCCACGTCGAGGAGCAGGCCGAGTGAGCCGATGATGAGAATGGCGGCGGTGACGGCGGCCATGTTGCCGGTGTTGTAGGACTCCCACACGAACCCGCCGATCCCGGCGCCGCCCGACAGCATCTCCACGGCGACGATCACCATCCAGGCGATGCCCATCGACTGGCGCAGGCCGGTGACGACCGACGGGAGGGCGTTGGGCAGTAGGACGTGGCGCAGGTAGGCCATGCGCCCGAACTGGAAGACCAGGGCGACGTTGCGCTGATCGCGCGGGATCGCACCGGCGCCGGCCGCCGTGTTGAGCACAGTGGGCCACAGGGCGGTGATGAAGATGACGAACACGGCCGCCTTGCCGGGGTTCTTGGTGATGATGAGCCAGATGGGGAACCACGCCAGGGGCGAGACCGGGCGCAGCAGTTGCACCACCGGGTTGCCGGCCTGCCAGCCCCGCTTGGTGGCCCCGATGACCAGGCCGAGCGGGATACCCACCAGCGCCGCCATGGCGAAGCCGGTAAACACCCGTTGGAGCGAGATGAGGACGTGGCGGCCAACGCCTTTATCGTTGGGCCCGTTGTCGTAGAAGGGGTTCGACAGCAGGCGCCAGAGTTCGCGCAGACCCTCGGCGGGCGACGGCAAGTCGGGGCTCAGCGCCGAGCCCAGCTGCCACAACGCACCGAGCACGGCCAGGCCCACGAGGGCCCAGCCCATGGCCCGCAGGCGCTCGAGGCCGGCGCCGGACCGGGGTCGGGTCGTGGGCGGCGCCGGGTCGGGAAGAATGTCGGGGGGAGTCGCCTGCTCGATGTCGAGAGGCGCTCCGGTGGTGATCGTCACGTGCGCTTCACCTCCTCCTCGGGTTTGGCGGGGTCGAAGGTGACCCCGTCCAGCTTCACCTCGAACGGCGACATGTCATCGTCCGGGACGTCGACCTTCTCGGCCGCAGCGACCTTCTCGTAGACGTCCTTAAGGATGATCGAGTCGGCCAGCTGCATGTAGGGCGGCGCCTCCTTGAGCAGCCCGAACCGCTGGTACTGGGCCATGAACCACACGGCGTGGGCCCGCCGGGGAGCGTTGGTCTTGCCATCGCGGAAGAACACCATCTGGTCGCCCTCGTAGGTCTTTTGCGGCAACCCGGCGCCGAGGTCGTAGGTGCCGGCGAGGCGGCCGGCGATGTCGGCCGCCGGCGCGTTCACGTAGTTCGGCCCTCCCAGGACTTCAGCGGCCTTGGGGCGGTTGGCGAAGTCGTCCAGCCACTTGCTCGCCTGCAGGATGGCGCCCATCAGGTCCTGGAGCACCTCGGGCTGCTCGGTGGCGAACTTCTCGCTCACCACCAGCGCCTTCTCGGGGTGGTCCAACCACAGGTCCTGGGTGGTGAGGTGGGTGAACCCGATCCCCTGCTGCACGGCCACTGCGTTCCAGGGCTCGCCCACGCAGTACCCGTCCATGGCCCCGGCCTTCATGTTGGCCACCATCTGGGGCGGGGGGATCGCGATGATCTTGATCTTGGACGAGTCGGCCTTCGTCGCCTTGAGCCAGTACCGCAGCCACGTGTCGTGGGTGCCCCCCGGGTAGGTCATGGCCAGGGTGGGCTCCTTGGACTCGAGCGCCGCCTTGGCCTTGGCCAGGTCGCCGTAGCCGACGGAGGCGAAGTCCTTGTTCAAGGTGATGGCCTGGCCGTTGTTGTTGAGCATCATGGCGATCTTGAGCGCCGTGCCCTGCCCGCTGACCCCTGTGGCCACCGAGTACGGCATGCTCGACAGGCAGTGGGCGCCGTCGAGGCCGTTGTTGAGCAGGTTGTCGCGGGTGGCCGGCCAGGACGCCTGCTTCTCGATCGTCACGTCGAGGTCGCGCTCGGTGAAGTAGCCGAGCTCCTTGGCCATCACGATCGACGCGCAGTCGGTGAGGGCGATGAAGCCCAGCTTCACCTTCCTTGGCGCGACCGACGAGCGGGCGGTCGTGCTGGATGGCCCTGTCCCGGTGGTCGCCGTGGTCGCTGTCTCGGTGCTGTCCTTTCCACAGGCAGCCAGGAGGCCGGCAAGGCTAGGGCCGAGGATGGCAGCGCCACCCGCTCGCAGAAAGTCCCGTCGGTGCATGACCTGAAGCTAGAGAGGCCCGGTCACCGGTCCGTTTCCCGCCCGTTCCCTCCCGATGACCATCCCCGCGCTTTCGCGTTCCGGCGCTCGTGAGGTCTGCGAAATCAGGCCAGCTCGACCCACCCGTAGGTGCTGCACAGCCCGGACATGTTGATGAGGATGAAGGCGGCGATGATGAGGAACACCAGCCGGCGGCGCCAGCCCTGCAGGAGACGGCCTCCGGTGGCCGGCGTCGGCATGTACCAGGCCGGAAGCGGTGACGGGGAGCGCAGATCGGCCAGGTCCCAGATGCTGACGGCATCGTCGCTCACGACCGTGTCGGGGTCCGCCGCCATCGCCAGTGCGCCAAGCTCGTCGTCGTCCACCGGCGCCGGCTCGGTGAGGAGGGCGGGACCATCGACCACGTCATCGTCCACGACGACGACGGTACCTGCGACCAGCCGCCTACCGGGTGACGCGGACCCCGGCCCCTTCCGGGGCTCGGGGTCCGATCCTGGTGGACCGGGGAGGATTTGAACCTCCGTAGGCTGTGCCGGCAGATTTACAGTCTGCTCCCTTTGGCCGCTCGGGCACCGATCCCTGTGGGTGGATGAGGATAGCGTTCAGCCGTGCCCACCTTCGATGTCATTTCCGAGGTCGACATGCAAGAGGTCCGGAATGCGGTCGATCAGGCTGGCCGCGAGCTCACCACCCGGTTCGACTTCAAGGACACCGGGTCGAGCGTGGAGCTGTCCGGCCAGGAGCTGCGGCTGGAGTCCGCCACCGAGGATCGGCTGCGAGCGGTCCTGCAGGTGGTAGAGGAGAAGCTGGTGAAGCGGAGCGTCTCGCTCAAGGCCCTCGACCGCGGCAAGCCCGAGGAGGGCTCTCGGGGCGCCATGCGCCAGACGGTCACCCTCAACGCCGGCATCTCGTCGGACAACGCCCGCAAGCTCAACAAGTTCATCAAGGAGCTCGGACTCAAGGGCGTGTCGTCCCAGACCCAGGGCGAGCAGCTGCGGGTGTCGGGGAAGAAGCGGGATGACCTCCAGGCCGTCATTGCCGCCCTGAAGGCCGAGGACTTCGGCATCCCGCTCCAGTTCAGCAACTTCCGCGACTGAGCGCCCTTGCGTGACAGTCAGCTCAGGAGTCGTTCTCCGTGGTCGGGAGCAGGCTCGACGGGGTGAGCGGGGCCAGGATGGCGGCGGCGCGGGCCACGGCGTCGGCCTGCTCCTGGAGCAGGGCCTGCTGGCGGCGTGACGCCCGCGACCAGTTGAACTCGGTGGCCGCCACCATGGCCTCCGCCTCGGCCAGGCGGAGCGCTCCTCCCGACGGGTTCACGGACGACGCCCACAGCAGCTGGCCGGCCGCCGGGCCGGTCGGTCCCGGGAAAGACCCGGCCCGGCCGTCGGCCAGGCGCCGGGTGACGCCGGTGGCGACGAGGGCACGGGGGCGGCTCTCCAGGGCGGCCACCAATTGGGGAACGTCAGCCAGCGCGTCACCGAGCCACTGGTCGAGCGTGGCCTTCGGATCGGCGGCCGGAAGCACGGTGCCCACCGGTACGGGGCGGGCCACGTAGGTGACGGTGCGGCTCTTGCCCTTCCCGTTGGTGACCGCACGCACCGGAGCCGGGTGGATCTCGAAGTGGACGTGCGGGCTCCCCCCTTTGGCGTTGCCCGAGTCGCCCACGTAGCCCACCACCTCGCCGAGCGAGACCTTCTGCCCCTGCCGCTGGCCGGCGAAGGCGTTGAGGTGGGCCAGGTAGTAATAGGTGCCGTCCGCCTGGTAGACGTACGCAGCCAGCCCGCCCGCTCCGCCCTGGGCCAGCTTCAGGGTGCCCTCGGCGGGGGCGCGCACCGGCGTACCGGTGACGGCGAAGATGTCGGTGCCCTGGTGGAGGTGGAACTCCGGCGTGTACCGGGGGAACAGCCAGTCGTGGCTGAACCGGGCGACGCCGGCCACCGGGAAGCGGCCGAATCCGGCGCTGATCGCCTCCTCGCGCAACATGCCGAGCTGCTCGAGGGGCGCGAGGGCGGCCAGAAGGCGCTCCGTACTGTTGGGCGCCGACCGGCGCACCGAGTTGATCACCCGGCGGACGTCGGCAGGGACCTCGCCCGGTGCCGAAGCCTGCGCGCCGTCGCCTGCGTCCGGCGTGGGAGCGGGCGCGGCGGTCGACGGAGTCGTCACCCGCGCGGCGTCGGGCTGCGCAGTGGTCGGGGGGACGGTCTCGACCGGCCCGGCGACAGTCGTCGTGGTGGTCTCCGCCTCCGGGGTCGGCGGAGTCGTCGGCGCCGCCGTCGTGGTCGTGGCGACCTGGCCCCGGGCCGGGACGCCGGACAAGGTCACTGCCAGAGCCACGGCGGCGGCGGCGGCCGTCGAGGCGCGCAGCCTCGACCGGGCGCCGGACGCGCCGACGACGCCTTGACCGCCCCTGTCGGGGTCGTCGACGGCACCGGTCGGACCGGGTCCCGAAGCCTGGAACCGGCCCCACCGCCGGCCCGGGAATGTCACCCGTCTAGTGCTCCAGCAGGCAACGTCTGGCCTGCCCGCGCCGGCAATGGAGCACCAGGTGCGCCACTCCCCGGCCCGCCGGGCGAGCGGAGCGCTCGGCCGTGGGCGGACGCTTGAACGAGTTCTTGTTCATCCACTCCGTGGAACGTCGCCGGCCGCTCCGCGGTTCCTGGCCGGAGGGGGACCCGTCAGTCGTAGTACCCGGAGTGGATGTACACACACGGCACGCCTTCCTCCCGGAACATGGTGAGATTGCGCCTGTCGTCCTCGAACCCCAGGCGGAGGTCGAAGCCCACCTTGCGGAGCTCGGACACGGTCGTGCGCTTGAAGTCGCGGGCAGCGGTGTAGTCGCCGTAGTCCCGCATGATGAGAAGGTCCCACCGCAGGTCGAACCGCTCGAGCCACGCCCGCGTCTGCGGCTGGACCCGCACCGGCCGGCCGGTGAGCAGCACGATCTGCAGCTCCGGGTCGAGGAGGGCGAGCAGGCAGGCGACGTCCTCGATGAGCGGGTCGTCGCCGCAGGCGTCGAAGAAGCCCTCCCAGTCCTGGCGCCCGGGCTCCAGGAAGTGCTGCCGGGTGGCCGCGTCGGCCAGCACCCCGTCGAGGTCGAACACCACGGCCGCTCTGGGGTCCACCGGGGCGTTTCGCCAGCACCAGTGGTCGGGAAGCTGCCATTCCGGGCCGGGCAGATCAATCCTCCGTCGGCGTGGATTCGGCCCGGCGCTTGATCTCCTCGACCACCGACGCGTCGGCGAGGGTGGTCGTGTCACCCAGCGAGCGGCCCTCGGCCACGTCACGGAGGAGGCGGCGCATGATCTTGCCGCTGCGGGTCTTGGGCAGGTCGTCGGTGAACACGATGGTCTTGGGCCGGGCGATGGCCCCGATGCGCGTGGCCACGTGCTTGCGCAGCAGCTGGCCATGCTCGTCGCTCGCCTCGTTGCCGCCCCGGAGGGTGACGAAGGCGATGATCCCCTGTCCGGTGGTTGCGTCGGCGGCGCCGACCACCGCCGCCTCGGCCACCGAATGGTGGTCGACGAGCGCCGACTCCACCTCGGTGGTGGAGATGCGGTGCCCGGAGACGTTCATCACGTCGTCCACCCGGCCGAGCAGCCAATAATAACCGTCGTCGTCGATGCGGGCGCCGTCGCCGGCGAAGTACCGGCCAGGAAAACGGCTCCAGTAGGTCTCCCGGTACCGCTCCGGATCGCCGTAGATGCCGCGCAGCATCGACGGCCAGGGCCGGGTGAGGGTGAGGTAGCCGCCGCCCCGCTCCACCGGTTTTCCCTGGTCGTCGACCACTTCGGCCTCCACGCCGGGCAGGGGGAACGTGGCCGAACCCGGTTTGAGGGCGGTGGCGCCCGGTAGGGGCGAGATCATGATGGCGCCCGTCTCGGTCTGCCACCACGTGTCCACCACCGGGCAGCGCCCGCCGCCGATGTGCTCCCAGTACCAGGTCCACGCCTCGGGGTTGATGGGCTCCCCCACCGACCCGAGCAGGCGCAGCGACGAGAGGTCATGCCTGGCCGGCTCCTCGCCCCCCCACTTCATGAACGTGCGGATGGCGGTGGGCGCCGTGTAGAGGATGGTGACGCCGTAGCGCTCGATGATGTCCCACCAGCGGTCCCGAGCCGGGAAGTCGGGCGTGCCCTCGTAGAGCACCCCCGTGCAGCCGTTGGCCAGCGGCCCATAGACGATGTAGCTGTGCCCGGTGACCCAGCCGATGTCGGCCGCGCACCAGTACACGTCGGTCTCCGGCTTGATGTCGGACACGTACTTGTGGGTGAACGCGACCTGGGTGAGGTAGCCGCCAGGTGTGTGCGTGGTGCCCTTGGGCCGGGCCGTCGTTCCCGACGTGTAGAGCAGGTAGAGCAGGTCCTCGGCGTCCATCCGCTCGGGTTCGCACTCGACCTCGGCGCCCTCCATGAGGTCGTGCCACCAGTGGTCGCGACCTTCCTTCATGTCGACGCCGTGGTCGGTGCGGCGCACCACGACCACGTGCTCGATGGTGGGCGCCTGGTCGGCCGCCGCGTCGGCGCTCGCCTTGAGCGGGACCACCGCACCGCGGCGCCATCCGCCGTCGGCGGTGACGAGCACCTTGGCCTCCGCATCGTCGATCCGGTCCCGCAGGGCGTCGGCCGAGAACCCGCCGAACACCACCGAGTGGGCGGCGCCGATGCGCGTGCAGGCGAGCATCGCCACCGGGAGCTCGGGGACCATGGGCATGTAGATCGCCACCCGGTCGCCCCGTTGCACGCCGAGCGACTTCAAGACGTTGGCGAAGCGCTGCACCTCGTCGAGCAGGCCGGCGTAGGTGATGGTGCGGGTGTCGCCCGGCTCGCCCTCCCAGTGGAACGCCACCTTGTCGCCGTTGCCCGCTGCGACGTGGCGGTCGAGGCAGTTGTACGACACGTTGAGCTTGCCACCGCCGAACCACCGGGCGAACGGCAGGTCCCACTCGAGCAGGGTGTCCCACTCCTCGAACCAGTCGAGGGCGAGCGCCTGCGTGGCCCAGAAGCCCTTCCAGTCCTCGTTGGCCTGGTCGTACATCGCCTGGTCCCGGACGAGGGCGTCTTTTTTGAAGTCGTCCGGCGGCAGGAGCGTGCGGCCCTCCAGGGAGAAGGACTCGATCGCCTGCCTTGGTGCGTCCGCCATGCCTTACCCCCCTCGACGTCGCCTGACCGGGCCGCTGGCCGGAGCGGTCCGAGCCTACCCAGGGAACGTCGGCTGTCAGCCTGGTAGGTCGCGCAGGTCGACGACCGACCCGTTGTCCAGGCCCGCATCGAGCAGGGCCCACATCCTGGTTGCCACTTCGGCCGGGTCGGTGAGCTTGCCGCCCTCGTGCAGGTCGACGAACTTCTGGCGTTGCGGGAAGGCGTCCTCGGACGTCTCCCGGATCGTGCGCTGCATGGCGGTGTCGACGGTGCCGGGCGCCACGGCCACCACCTGCACACCGCCCCGCTCGTCCTGCTCGGTGCCGACGTTGCGCACCCACCGGTCGACAGCCGCCTTGGCCGCCCCGTACGACGACCAGCCGGGGTAGACGCTGTTGGCCGCACCGGAGGTGATCAGCACGAGGTGGCGGTTGCCGCGATGGCCCGAGGCGGCGGCGAGGAAGGCCTGCCCGAGCACCTGGGGCGACGCCGCATTCAGGAGGACGTTGCGCTGGTAGTCGGCCGGGTCGACCTCGGCGGCGAAGCCCATCGGGTCGATGGTGCCGGCGGCGTGGACGAACACCACACGGTCACCGTCGAAGCCGGCCAGCTCATTGGCGAACGACTGGGCAACGACGTTCCACGACGCGGGATCGGCCAGGTCGGCCTCCAGGTGCTCGAGGCCGGGCGCGCCTCGCCGGCTGATGTCGATCACCCGGGCGCCGGCCCACGGGACGCTCGCAGCCAGGGCGGCGCCGATGCCACTGGAGGCGCCGGAAATCCAGACCAGAGCGTTCCCGGTATCGGTCACGGCGCGGGATCGTACCCGCCGTTCGTTCGGTCCAAGCGCCCGCTGGAGCATTCCTTGCTCGATTCGCCACACCTGATGTGGCGCAACGAACAAAGAAGGGGCGCCATCAACCGATCGCCCACTCGACGACACGGAAGGCGCCGAGCCCGGTGGGGTCGAGGAGGGCGGCCGCCTCGGTGACGCGGCTCTTGTGGCGGAGGGCCGCCAGGTCACCCTTGGCGGCGCCGGCTTCCCAGCCGGCACGGGCGGCGGCTACCAGCTCGTCGATGCCGTGGGCGCTGAGGAAGTCAGCCTGGTTGCGGTCGTTCTCCGGCATACGTGTACGGGCGAGCTGATCGACCGCCACCTCGCAGGTAACGTCCTGGCCCCCGGGGTCGTCGAGCGGGTGGCTGCCGCGGCTGTGACCCCGGTACGTGCGCACCCAGTCCAGCCAGGGCCGGGCGGCGAGCGAGGCGGAGGCGTCGGCGTAGTCGACCACCACGACGCGACCGCGCTCGAGGGCGGACACGGCGCCCCGGAGCCACCGTGCCGCCTCGTGCTGGAGAGGGACCCGACCGCCCTCGGGCGCGGCGGGTGCGAGACGCTCAGCCTCGGCGGCCAGTGCGGGGGCGGCGGGGACGAGTACCTCCTCGGCGCCATCGACGCCCCAGCCGACCCGCACCTCCGACCACGCGTCGCCATGGCGTTCGAGCAGGACGAAGGGCAGGTTGTCCAACAGCTCGTTGGCCAACACAACGCCGGTGAAGCGCTGCCCCGGGAAGCCGGCCAGCGACGTGGCCAGCGGGCCCGACCCCTGCGCCGCCTCGCCGTCCTCGTCGCCGGTGCCGGCCGGTCCCGGCACGAGTGACGGCAGCTCGAGCGGGAGGCGGCCCGCCTGGCGTGCGCGGAGCGCGTCAGACCGCTCCACCAGCACATAATGCAGCGCCGGGCTGCATGCAGGGCCGGCAGCCAGGATGTCGCGCGCCAGCGTGCCGGTTCCGGCTCCGGCCTCGACGACGATGAACGGGTCGGGTTGGCCGAGGCCCCCCCACCACTCGTCGAGCGCACGGGCGACCACGGCGCCGAACAGCGGGCCCACCTCGGGGCTGGTGAGGAAATGCCCCTCCCTGCCGGCGCCTGTGCCTGCCCCGAAGAACCCGCCATCGGGGTCGTACAGCGCCAGGTCGAGGTAGTCGGCGAAGGAGACGGGCCCGGCGCGGGTGACCCGCCCCTGGAGGCGTGCGGCCGGACCGGCTGCGCCCGGGCCCGCTATCTGGAGGCCAGGTGGGCGAGGTCGCCGAGGCGGGCCACGGCCTGGGGGTACACGCCGATGACCACGACGGCGAAGGCACAGAGGCCGAGGGCGGCAGCCAGCGGGGCGGGCACACCGATGGGCGAGCGGTCCTCGTCGGGCACCGGTTTCATCCACATCTCCTTGGCGATGGAGGCGTAGTAGAAGAGCGCGATCACCGAGTTGACCCCGGCGATCACCGCCAGCAGCACGGCGGTGGGCGTGCCGGCGTCGAGGGCCGACTGGAAGATGAGCAGCTTGGCGAACCAGCCCCCGAGGGGCGGGATGCCGGCGAGGGAGAACATGAAGATCGTCATCAGCACCGTGAGGCCCGGCGCATAGTTGAACAGCCCACCGTACGAGGCGATCTCGCCTGACCGCGTCTTGCGGGCCACCGCCATGATGACGGAGAAGGCGCCGAGGTTCATGGCCGCGTAGATGATGAGGTAGACGATCATCGCCGTCTGCGCCGTGCCCGCGGCCGCCGGGCTGTCACCTGACACGGCGAACGGAACCAGGATGTAGCCGGCCTGGGCCACCGACGAATAGGCCAGCATGCGCACGATGTTGGTCTGGCGCAGGGCGATGAGGTTCCCGACGGTCATGGTGAGCGCGGCCAGCACCCAGAACAGCGGGCCCCACACCTCCTCCCGCCCGAAGAAGCCCACGAAGATCAGCTGCATGAGGGCCACGAAGCCGCCCGTCTTGGAAGCGACGGACAAGAAGGCGGTGACGGGCGTGGGCGCGCCCTCGTAGGTGTCCGGCGCCCAGAAGTGGAACGGCACGGCCGAGACCTTGAAGGCGAAGCCGACGACGATGAGGAAGATCCCGAGGGTGACCAACGGCTGGTCGCCGACCGCGCCTGCGACCTGCCGGCCGATCTCGGTCAGCACAGTCGACCCGGTGGCGCCGAACACCAGTGACATGCCGTAGAGCATCACGGCCGATGCCAGCACCCCGAGCAGGTAGTACTTCAGCGCCGCCTCATTGCTCTTGAGGTCCCGTTTGCGCCACCCGGCCAGCATGTAGGCGGGGATGGACAGCAGTTCGAGGGCGACGAAGATCGTGATGAGGTCGCGCGCCGACGACATGACCACCATGCCGAGGATGGACGACAGGAGAAGGAACGAATACTCGCCCTCGTAGTAGTCGCCCTCCTCGATGTACCGGGTGGACATGAGCAGCACGACGTAGCCGATGGCGAGGAACAGGCCCTTGAACACCAGGGCGAAGTTGTCGACCACGTAGGCGCCGCCGAACATCGAGCGGTCCGCCCCGTCGACGGCCAGGGCGATGACGGGGATGATGGTGATGAGGACCCCGACGCCTGCCAACTGGGTGACCAGGTACTTGTGCGTCTCGTCGACCACGAGGTCGACGAGCAGCACGAGGACGAGGACGCCCGTGAGCATGATCTCTGGTGACAGCGCCGCATAGTCGATGTGCGGTGTCTTGAAGCCCGAGGCGGCCTGGGCGGCGGCGCCGAGGAGGAGGCCGCCCACCTACGGCCCGCCCACGGCGCGGAAGGCGGCGGTCACCGTCTGCACGGCCTCGTCGGTGACGCCGAACAGGAGGCGGGGGTACACGCCGAGAACGAAGATCAACGCCAGCATTGGCGCCCACGCCAGCCATTCCGGCCCGTGCACGTCGTGGATGTGCTTCTTGGCGAACTCCTCCTTCGGCGTGCCGAAAGCGGTGCGCTGGTACATCCACAGCAGGTAGCCGGCGGCGAACACGGTGCCAACGGCGGCCACCACCATGTAGAAACGGAACAGCGGCTCCGACAGGCCGGCGGCCGGCTGGTAAGCGGAGAGGATGGCCGGGAACTCGCCCCAGAAGCCGGCCAGGCCCGGCAGGCCCAGCGAGGCCATGGCGCAGAAGCCGAGGATCCACCCGAGCTTGGGCGCCTGCACGAGCAGGCCGCCGAGACGGGCCAGCTCACGGGTCCCGAAGCGCTCCTGGATCGAGCCGGCGACGAAGAAGAGCATCCCGGTGATGAGGCCGTGGGCCACCATGCCGAACACGGCGGCATTGATGCCGAAGTCGGTGAGGGTGGCGATGCCGAGCATCACGAAGCCCATGTGGGCCACCGAGGAGAAGGCGATCAGCCGCTTCATGTCCTTCTGGGCCAGGCACCCGAGGGCGCCGTAGATGATGCCCACCACGGCGAGCCCGCCGATGATCGGGGCCCACGTGATGGCCGCCTCGGGGAGGATCGGGATGGCGATGCGGATGAAGCCGTAGGTACCCAGCTTCAGCAGCACGGCGGCCAGGATCACCGATCCCACGGTGGGCGCCTCGGTGTGGGCGTCCGGCAGCCAGGTGTGGAACGGGAACATGGGCACCTTGATGGCGAAGCCCATGAACAGCCCGCCGAAGATCCACAGCTGGGTGTTGTGCGGGATGTTGCCGGCCTGCTCGATGAGGGTCGGGATGTCGAAGGTGTTGCCCGCCTTGAAGAACAGGGCGAGGAACCCGAGGATCATCAAGGCCGACCCGAACAGGGTGAAGAGGAAGAACTTGATCGACGCGTACTGGCGGTTGGGCCCGCCCCACACCCCGATCATGAAGTACATGGGCAGCAGGACCAGCTCGAAGAAGACGAAGAACAGGATCAGGTCCTGAGACACGAAGGTGCCGTTCATGCCCACCTCGAGCACGAGCATGAGCATGAGGAACGCCTTGGGGTTGTGCGGCTCGGGGAAGTGGTCCCACGAGTAGATGACGCACAGGATGCTGATGAACATCGACAGCACCAGGAGCGGCAACGAGATGCCGTCGATACCAACGTGGTAGTTGCTTCCGATGGCGTCGATCCAGGTCTTCTTGCCCGGGTCGAACTGCAGGACGCCCTCGGCCCCGTAGTCGAAGTTGAGCAGGATCCCCACGCCCACCGCGGCGGTGACGATGGTGGTGACGAGCGCCACCGTCTTGATGAGCTGCTCCTGGGCGCGGGGCACGAAGGCCAGCACCACGATGCCCACGACGGGCAGGAACGTCGCCAGGGTGAGGGCCCACGAGTCGAACCAGTCCAACGGAATCTCCTAGGCGAAGAGGACGAGGGCGCCGCCCATGAGCACAACGGCGCCGAAGAGGAAGGCGGCGTACTGCTGCACGCGCCCGGTCTGCAGGACACGGAGGGCGCTGCCGCCCTCCTCGGCGCCGGCTCCGGCGCCATTGACCAGGCCGTCGACCAGCTTCTGGTCGATGACGCTGTAGGTGAAGTTGGCTACCGCCTTCGAGACTGCGGCCGTGCCGTTGAGGACGCCGTCGATGACGTTCTGGTTGACCCAGTACGTGGCGCGGGCGACGGGGCCCTTGAGGCCGCCGACGACCATGTCGGTGTAGAGCCGGTCGAGGTAGTACTTGTTCTCGAGGATCTTGTAGCCGGTGAGCGCCGCCTGGTTGCGCTGGGTGAGGCGGTGGGGACCGAGGTTGCGGGCGTAATAGGCGAACCCGGTGGCGATGCCGAGCACACCCATGAGCGTGCCGAGGGCGGCGAGCCCGATCGAGAACCCGTGGTGGGCCACGCCGGCCGTGATGATGGTGGTGTTCTCCGTCCACTTCGAGAACAGCTCGATGCCCGGGGCATTCAGGAAGCCGGCGAGGATCGAGAACCCGGCGAGGACCACGAGTGGGCCCGTGATGGCCTTCGGTGACTCGTGCGGGTGGCCGTGGCCCCGGAACTCACCGAAGAAGGTGAGGTACACGCAGCGCGTCATGTAGCACGCGGTCATGAAGGCACCGATCAGCCCGATCACCAGGAAGATCGGGTACCCGTTGCCCGACGCGCCGACCAGGATCTCGTCCTTCGACCAGAAGCCGGCGAGCGGCGGGACGCCGGCCAGGGCCACGCTGCCGACGAGGAAGGTCCAGAACGTGACGGGCATCGTCTTCTTGAGCCCGCCCATGCCCTTCTTCATGTCGAAGCTGTGGACCGAGTGGCTCACCGAGCCGGCGCCCAGGAAGAGCAGGCCCTTGAAGAAGGCGTGGGTGAAGAGGTGGAAGATCCCGGCCGTCCATGCGCCGACGCCCAGGGCCATCACCATGTAACCGAGCTGGCTCACGGTGGAATAGGCCAGCACCTTCTTGATGTCGGCCTGCACGAAGGCGAGGGCGGCGGCGATCAGGATGGTGATCCCGCCGACCAGCGCCACCGGGTTCACCCCACCATCGCCGATGTGGAAGCCCGCCCAGAACACGCCGTAGAGGCGGGCGATCAGGTAGACGCCGGCGACGACCATGGTGGCGGCGTGGATGAGGGCGGACACCGGCGTGGGACCGGCCATGGCGTCGGGCAGCGAGGTGTGCAGCGGGAACTGCGCGGTCTTGCCGATGCAGGCGACGAACAGCGCCGCCGCCGCGCAGATGAGCAGGTTGCGCTCGATCCCGCCGGTGATGGCGAGCTGATTGATCTTCGCGATGTTGAAGGTCTGACCTGCGGCGAAGAACAGGATCGTCATCCCGACGAGGAGCCCGATGTCGCCCGTGCGGGTGGTGAAGAAGGCCTTGAGGGCGGCGTTCGAGTTCTTCTGCTCCTCCCACCAGTGCCCGATCAGCATGAAGCTGCACAGGCCCATGATCTCCCAGCCGAGGATGATCTGGAGCGTGGTCGAGGCCGAGACCATGAGGAGCATGCCGGAGGTGAACAGGCCCAACGCAGCGAAGTAGTGGGTCTGGCGGATGTCTCCCCGGAGGTACTCGGTGGAGAACAGGTGCACGAGGAAGCTGATGAACGAGACGGTGAACAGCATCACCACGGCGAAGCCGTCGACGTGGAAGCCGAAGCCCACCTGCTTGGAGCCGATGTGGAACCAGCCGGCCTCGGACTCGGCGTAGGGCCGCACCTCGACGGGCTCGTGGCCGGCGGCCGCGTGCTCCTCACCGGCGGGCGCCGCTCCCTCCTCCGCCTTGTCGTGGCCCGCTTCGGCCTTCTTCGGCTCGCCGGTGCTCTCG